>CANIKY010000001.1 GCA_947468085.1 Paracoccaceae bacterium
GGGGCCGAGGTGGAAGAACTGCTTGACGCCCATGTTGCCGCCGCCATCCGTTCCAAAGCTTGCGGCTTTCAGGGGGTCGAGGTCTGGGCCGCCTACCATTCCCTGCTGGATCAATTCTGGACCCCGTGGAGCAATCGGCGCACCGATCAATGGGGCGGGTCGCTGGAAAACCGCACCCGCTTTTCGCGCAGCCTGATCGATCGTATCCGCCAAACCTGCGGGCCAGATTTCATCATCGGGCTGGCCATCAGCTATTCCCCCGCCTATCCCGTGATGCTGAGCGATGCCGAAATGTGCGAGATTGTCGCGCTGCATGATGCCACCGGCGATGTCGACTATGTCACCTGCGGCTATGGCAGTTATTTGGATTTCGAAGGCATCATCCCGCCCTTCACCCACGGCGAAAAGCTGACCACGCCCTTGACCGCGCAGCTGAAAGCCATCGCCAAACATGCCGTGATCACCTCAGAGGCGGGGGTTCGCACGCCAGATAACGCCGAAACCATCATCGCCAGCGGCGAAGCGGACCTTGTCTCTATCGTGCGCGGCCAGATCGCAGACCCGCATCTGGCCCGCAAAACCACCGAAGGGCGCGCTGGCGATATTCGCGGCTGTATATCTTGCAACCAGATGTGCTGGGGGCGGCGCAGCCGTGATTACTGGATTTCCTGCCTGATCAATCCGTCGGTCGGGCGCGAATTTGAATGGGGCGGCGATCGGTTCGAGGCGGCGCAAACGCCCCGCTCGGTGCTGGTCGTAGGCGCTGGCCCCGCAGGGTTAGAAGCCGCCCGTGCCGCAGCCGAACGTGGCCACAGCGTTGAAATTGTCGAGGCCCTGCCCGTGATCGGTGGCCAATTCCGCCTTGCAGGCCAACAACCCCGCCGCGCGCAGATTTTGGATTTGTTGGGCTGGTATGAAGCCCAATTTGCCAAACTGGGCGTCAAACTGCGCCTGAACACCTATCTGGATGAGGGCGACATCGCCGCCCACCCCGCCGATACCGTCATTGTGGCCACAGGTTCGCTGCCCGACGCGACAGGCTTTCAACGCTGGGTGCCCGGCCAAGAAACTCTGCCGGGTATCGACTTGGGCGGTGTCTGGTCGCCCGAAGCCGTTCTGCGGCGCGAGGCGCGGTTGGGCGACACCGTGGTGCTGTATGACGAAGGGTCAAACTGGCGCGGGGTGGGCACCGCTTGGGCCATGGCCGAACAGGGCAAAAAGGTGATCCTTGTGACGCCAGAGGCTTTCGTTGGCAAAGAAATCGCCCGCACCGCCGCTGATGGCGCGGCACGCCGCCGGATTGCGCAGTTGGGGGTAGAGTTTAAGACCGAACATTGCCTAAGTCGCTGGCACGGCAACGGCGTGACGATCCGCAATATGCTGACAGGAACCGAGGAAACTATTGCTGCCTCAGCCCTTGTGATGTCTACCACCAACCGCGCTTTTGACCCGTTTCCCGAAACCTTCGCCGGCAAACAAACCCACCGCATCGGCGATTGCACAGCACCGCGCTTGGCGGCCTATGCCTTTCACGAGGGGCGCAAACTGGCGCTGGCGCTCTAAGAATTCAGAAAGGGCAGGGGGCGGTAAATGTCATCCATGCCCCACTGTCGGGGTGATGCAGGCTTAGGCTTTGGGCGTGCAGCATCAGGCGGGGGAAGGCTGCGGCCTGCCCCGTTGCATAGATCGGGTCGCCCAAAATTGCATGGCCAAGGCTTAGCATATGCACCCGCAACTGGTGGCTGCGCCCCGTCAGCGGGAACAGATGCACCCGCGTTTCGCCCGCATCGCGCCCCAAAACCACCCAATCCGTCACCGCCGCCCGCCCGTTGATTGCATCGACCATCTGGCGCGGGCGGTTGGGCCAATCAACCCCGATGGGCAGATCAACCCTGCCGCTGTCAGGCTGCACATCGCCAAACACCCGTGCGACATAGGTTTTCTTGGCTCGGCGTTGTTCGAATTCCTGCCCTAAAAACCCTTGCGCAGCCTTGTTGCGGGCAAAGATCATCACGCCGGAGGTGTCGCAATCCAGCCGATGCACCAGCAGCGTGCCCGGATAGGCCCGCCGCAGACGGGTTTCCAAACAATCCGCCCGCCCTTCGGTTTTGCCCGGTACCGACAACAGGCCCGAAGGTTTATCCGCCACCAAAATCGCGCGGTCTTCATAAACAATGCGCAGCGGCACGTCGGGCGGCGTATAGGTAAACTCCATCATACGATGGTATGGCCAGCCGCCTTAAGACGCTCGGCCAAGTGGCGGATATGGGCTGGCCCCACCTCGCAGCACCCGCCGATGATCGTGGCCCCCAACTCGACCCAAGCCATGGCGAAATCACTGTATTTTTCTGGCGTCAGATCATGGCGGTGGGTCAGTTCCTTGACCGTCGGCGCATCTTTCAGGAAGTTGCCAGATATATGGGTGAACCCGTTGGCATAGGCCCCAAAGGGCTTGCCCAAATCCTTCAACGCGCCCAAAGCCGCCGCCATCGATTCGGGCACCGAGCAATTGGCCAGCATCGCGGCCACCGGATAATCGCGCACCAGTCGCGCCAGATCGGCCACGCGCTCACCCGAGCGTAGCAAAGCGCCGTCATGGTCATCGACTGACACCGACAGCCACACTGGCTTGCCCGCCGCCTGCGCGCCGACCAAAGCGCCTTCTGCCATCTCGACCGAGGCCATGGTTTCGCACAAAATTACATCGACATGGGCTGCCAAAATTCGTGCAATTTCGGCGTATTTGGGAACGGCCACGTCCAAAGGCTGGGTCAGATCAGGACGATAAGACGCCATCAAAGGCCCCATCGACCCCGCAATCCGCCCCCCGCCATGGGCGGCCTTGGCCTCGTGCGCTTCGGCCAAGGCGCGCAGGTGTAGGGCGTGAAAGAGCGGGTCCATCCCGGCACGTTCCAGCCGATCATGGTGAATAGCATAGGTGTTGGTCGTGGCAACCGTGGCGCCTGCGGCGAAGTAATCGGCGTGAATGTCGCGTACCAGACCGGGGTGGTCGATCATCACACGGGTGGCCCAAAGTGGTGTTGGGTCATCGCCCGAGCGTGCGACCAGCTCTTGTCCCATGCCACCGTCAAGAAGGGTGATTGCTGCCATGTCGGCCTCCATCGCTGCTGGATAAAAATGTTAGCTATCAAGCCTGCGCTTGGGGCGAAAGCCCCTCTGGCAGATCGTAGTAATCGCCCGCATCTTCCACATACCAATGGCTGGCGATCGAAAGCCCCGTTGGCCCATCCAACGCACCTGCGGCAAAGCTGATGGTTTCATCGCCTTCAAGCTGCCAAAACAGGCTGGCCCCGCAAGTGTTACAAAACCCGCGCAGCGCCTGGGGCGAGGATTGAAACCATTTCAGGCTCTTGTCTTCGATCAAGGAAAACTGCGCCAAGGGCACGGAACTTGCCGCCCAAAAATGCCCCGAGGTTTTGCGGCACTGCGTGCAATGGCACGCAATCACAGGGCGCAGCGGCAAAGCTGCCTCAAACACCACACCGCCGCAAAGGCACGATCCGCGCATCAGTTCGCCTTTTCAAACACTTGGGCCAACAAAGGCACCAGCCAATCTTCATCGTCGCGGTCAAAGGCGGCAGGGGTGTCGCTGTCTAGATCCAAGACCCCCAACAGCTTCCCCGCCGCGTTCCATACCGGCAAAACCAGTTCTGATCGGGTGGACGACGCACAGGCGATATGGTCAGCAAATGCGTCGACATCGGGCACATTCAGCACTCGACCTGACCGCGCCGCAGCCCCGCACACGCCGCGCGAAAATGGAATGACAAGACAGCCATGCCCGCCCTGATAGGGGCCGATTTTCAGCACTTCGGGGGCCACCACGCGGTAAAACCCGGTCCAATCGGCGAAATCGTGGTGGTGGTGAATTTCGCAAACCACCGTGGCCATCAGCGCCACGGTGTCCGTCTCGCCATGGGTCAAGGCAAGGATTGCGTCAGTAATCGCCTGCCTGTCCATCTTAATACCCCAAAGCGCAGCCGTCTTTGCGCGGGTCAGATGCCCCGATCAAGACGCCGCTGCCTTGCATCAGGATATTTTGCGCCCCACCCAAAGCATCGGGCGGGGTGACGACCTTATGGCCCATCTGCGCCAGCGTGTCGCGCACGCCTTGGGAATAGCCGCGCTCGACCTCCATCCCGTCGACCCACGAAAAGCTGCGCGGGGCGTCGACGGCGGCTTGCGTGTCCAATCCGTAATCCACCAAGTTTGACACAAAGCGCGCGTGCCCCGTGGGTTGATAGGCCCCGCCCATTACGCCAAAGGGCATAATCACCTTGCCCTTGCGCTTCAGCATCCCTGGAATGATCGTGTGCATCGGGCGCTTGCCGCCCGCAAGCTCGTTCGGGTGCCCCTTGGTCAGGCTAAAGCCCGCGCCACGGTTTTGGAAGATGACCCCGAACTCGGACGAGGCCAGCCCCGCCCCAAAGCCGTAATAGATTGAATAAATCAACGACACGGCCATGCGGTCACGGTCAACCACGCTGATATAGATCGTGTCGCGGTGGACCGCCTCTGCCAGCGGGTTGGGGTTGGGCGCGGCGCGGTTGGGGTCGATCAGTGCCGCTAGTTTTGCGGCAGTTGCGTCTGACAGCATATGATCCAAACGGGGGCTGTGTTCGGCGATAAAGCGGTTGCGCGTGTCATAGGCAAGTTTACCGGCCTCGGCCTCGATATGGGCGCGCTGTGCGCCGAAAGGGTCCATCGACTTCAGATCAAAATGCTTAAGGATGTTCAGCATCAAGATGGCCGTGGCCCCTTGGCCGTTTGGCGGATGTTCCAACACGGTGACATCGCCGTAAGTGCCCGCCACAGGCTCACCCCAAGTGCAGGCGGTGGCTGCGAGGTCGTCAAGAGTATGCAGCCCCCCCAAAGCGTTTAGCGACCCAATCAAATCCTCGGCCACCTCGCCCTCGTAAAACCCTGCGCGGCCCTGCCTTGCAATGCGGCGCAGCACCTCGGCTTGGCCGGGGGCGCGGAAGATTTGGCCGGCTTTGGGAACGGCCCCGTCAAGCAAAAAGAAATCCCGCGCTTTGCCTTGCAAGAATGGCGCATCGTCGGCCCAGTCAAAAGCCACGCGCGGGGCGACGGGTACGCCCGCTTCGGCATAGTGAATGGCGGGGGCCAGAACATGGTCAAGGTCCAGCTTGCCCCAATCCGATGACAGGCGGCAAAAGGCATCGATGGCACCGGGCAGGGTCACCGCCTCGACCCCGCGCAAGGGCACCGTGGTGTGGCCCGCATCGCGCAAAGCGTCAGCCGAAGCCGCCGCAGGGGCGCGGCCGGATCCGTTCAGGGCTAGAACCCTCTCGTCACCCGCAGGTTTCAGCAAAACAAAGCAATCCCCGCCAATCCCCGTCATCTGCGGTTCGCAAATGCCCAAAAGCACCGCCCCCGCGATGGCTGCATCCACCGCATTGCCACCCGATTTCAGGATTTCAACTGCCGCTTGGGCAGCAAGGGGATGCGATGTCGCCACCATCCCGTTTGTGGCATAAACGGCCGACCGGCCGGGCATCTGAAAATCACGCATGGCGCACCTCTTTTGGTGCAGCCTAGGATGGATTGGGGCCAAGGGGAAGATGGCGCACCAAGGCGCTGCCGCCTTAGTTCATCTGAAATTGCAAAGGATAACGCCCATCGGTGAAATCGCCAAACAGATCAGCCAGATCGGGGTGGCCCACAGGCTCGCCCGTCTCATCCGGCACAAGGTTTTGCTCGGACACATAAGCCACATAATAGCTTTGTTCGTTTTCGGCCAAAAGGTGGTAAAACGGCTGCTCCTTTGAGGGGCGCATCTCTTCGGGGATGTTTTCGTACCATTCTTCGGTATTGGAAAACATTGCATCCACATCAAAGACAACGCCACGAAACGGGTGCTTGCGATGGCGCAGCACTTGTCCGATGTGGTATTTTGCAGCGGTTCTCAGCATCCGGTCACACTCCCTATACAGGGTTCATAATCCTGACATGCGCGCGTGTCCACCGACCAACACCTGTGCATTTGCCCCATTTGATGCACTTTGGAGGTAGGTCCGTGTCTTTTCGGGGCATGGCCCTGCTTGTTTTGCGCTTTCCCGCCCATGGCCCATGCTTACCCATTGGAGCGGTCGGAAATTTCGGTTAGGGTGCCGCAAAATAATCTGAACGCATGAGGGGTAGATGAGCAGAGCTCTCCGTGCGTCGATCTTGTTGCTGTTTTTAGCCTCTTGTGGAGGTGGCAACTTTTCGGCGCCGCGCAATCTGGATGACGCCTGTTCGGTCGTTCAGCAAAGGCCAAGCTATTTGAAGGCGATGCAGGCCACCCAAAAGAAATGGGGCGTGCCTATTTCGGTGCAAATGGCTGTTTTGTATCAGGAATCCAAGTTTATCGGCAATGCGCGCACGCCGCATCAATATGCTTTGGGCGTCATTCCAATGGGGCGGCAAAGTTCGGCCTATGGCTATGCGCAAGCCCTTGATAGCACGTGGGATGATTACCGTAAGGAACGCAACCGCGGCGGGGCGCGCCGGGATAACATTCGCGATGCCACCGATTTTATGGGCTGGTATATGGATACCACAACCAACGAGCTTGGCATTTCCAAAACGGATGCGCAAAGCCAATATCTTGCCTATCACGAAGGTCGCAAAGGCTATGCGCGGCAAAGCCATAAGTCCAAGGGCTGGCTGATGGATGTCGCCGCCGAAGTGGGCAACCGCGCGCGCCTGTATCACAGCCAATTGTCGCGCTGCCTGCGCTAGTTTTGCAGGCCGCGGCGCATGGATTCGGCGGCGATGGAAAATAGGCTGCTGTCATAAGTGCCGCCCACTTGCAGCGGTGACAGGGTAACAGAGGTTTGCCCGCCCATGTCATCGGTGATGATCCATTGGGTCAGTGCCACAGGGGCGGGGCTAAAGACCAACTCGATCGTGCCATAGTCAGGGTGCTTGGGGTCTTGGGCCAACACATGGGTCATGCCCCCCACCTCGGCATGAGAGGCCACCATAGCCGAGGTGGCCAAATCAATCTTTGGCCCCAAGATCAGGTTCAAAGGCGTGCGCGCCAGCGGGTATTGCTCGGGCGGCTGATTGGATTTGGCATCAAAGATCGCGACCATCCGCCCAGAGGCCAGCACAAGGTTTTGGTCGGGCGGATCATATTCAAACCGCGCACGGTAGGGCCGCTGCAAGATCAACCGCCCAGTTGCGGTGGAGCCGTCGCCATTGGTCTGCACAAACCGCGCCTCGGCGGTGGTCAGGCTGTTAAGATAGGCTGACAGGTCAGCCAAGGACACCTCTGCCGCAGGCGCAGCAAGGGGGGAGAGGGTAAGGGCGATGGCGGCGATGCTGCGAAGATGTTCCATGCAGCCACTATACGCCCAAGCGTGCTCGCTGCCATCCCCCCAAAGCGTCACATCGCCGCGACAGGTGGGTGCAAAGCCGTCCAAGACAAGGTGATCAGCGGCCCCTAAGGCCTAAGTGTTGGGGCCGTCTGAGGGGCCTGCCAGTGGCAGGACCCTCGGCCCCTTGGTTGAAGGCCGAAGCCGCACACCAACAGGGTGTGGGCCCATTCCAGCGGTTGGAAAATCGGGGCGCGACTGCCTGAGGCGGGCGCGTTTATCGCGCCTGCCCGTGGGCAGGCAGGCGCGGCCCGATTTGTCGCGGGACAAATCGGGGGTGAACCACGATTTACACAGCGAAACGGCGATCAAAAATCTGCGCGTATAGATTAATCGCTTCTGCGTGATTTTCTTCATCTAGGCCTGCAATATCTGATGTTGCTATTATACCTGATATTTCTTTGTAGGTCACTTTAGTATTTACAATTTTAGATTCCCCTCTCGAGAACGAAAACATGGACGCGCAGATGGCACCAAGATAAGCCCAAGCTACAGTTCGTTGACTTTTGTGATCAGGAAAAAAAATTTTCGTTGTTGAGCCCTGCCTAAACCCACCCTTCCACCGTGCGAGAAGAATTTGATGTTCTCGCAAAATACCAGATAAGCGGTCTGATACCGTTTTCTCGTCAGAAAGTTCGATGATATCTCTAAGGATCAGTGTCGTACTCTCTGAGATGCTAAGATCTTTGATAGATTTCTCCTCGAAAGCAGTCTTTCCAAGTTGATCTTCGAAGTCAGAAAACCTATTACTGTAGGTCATACCGTTTTTACAAAGATCACTAAGTTCCATTAATGCATGCGGCAAGAAAGCGCGCGA
Organism: Paracoccaceae bacterium; assembly: GCA_947468085.1. GTDB lineage: Bacteria > Pseudomonadota > Alphaproteobacteria > Rhodobacterales > Rhodobacteraceae > Stagnihabitans. The sequence continues at coordinate 8,221 of CANIKY010000001.1, forward strand.
TGCTAAAAACTTCTTGTGCCGATTCTCAGTATTTATTGCATTTTGATTTTCAATATTGCAAAAAACACCAATAAGCGCCAGCGCTGATGCCGCAAGCGTGACACCAATAGTGAGGTGAGTGCTCAAGGGTGAGGCCAGACCATCGGCAACTGTCGATGAATTAAACCAGCACATAAAGAGTGTAAACTCGGCTCCAGCAAAAACTCCAAATGCCGTGTTTCTTAAGAGCAAGTCTATCGATTTCTTCTGGTTAATCTTGTACATCTATAGCTCCAAAAGTTTAAATGATTGGAAAAAAATAAATTTATTTAATTTTCGGTTGCTACCCTCTCACCTCTCCTCGATCAAGATCTCTCTTTTCCCTACATGGTTGGCCGCCGTAATCACGCTGTGCTCTTCCATCTGTTCCACCAGTTTGGCGGCTTTGTTGTAACCAATCCCCAGTTTGCGCTGGATATAGCTGGCCGAACATTTGCGGTCGCGTGCCACGATGGCCACGGCTTGGTCGTAAAGCCTGTCATCAAGCCCGTCGCCACCAAGGCCCAGAAGGCCGTCAATTTCGGCCGCGTCCTCGTCTTCGGGGCCTTCGACGACGCCCTCTTTGGTGTGTTTTGCGGCTGCGGCCACACCATCCGAAAGATCCTGACCGACCTCAGAACTCTTTTGGCTCTGATGATTGCAGCGATCCTGTCGGCACTTTGCGCGATAGAACCGGCGCAGAGACCTGTCACCACTGCCTGATCTGGTTGTTCAAAGCGACAAACCAGTAAAAACTGGCCAAGACAAGCACGTTGACAGGTTCTTAGCCTAAGAAAGCCCAGATTCCGCTGCGATCACCAATCAGGTTCATCAGGCCATGCGCGCGCCGAAAGGCGAAATGAACGGTCAGCATTATCTTTCGTCAGCACAAGGTTGTAGCGTCTGGCACGGCCCAATCTAGGGTCGCCGCCTCAAGCAAGCTTTCATCCAGTGCAGTTTTTCGTCTGAGTGGCAGGTTGAACAGAACCTTGATCGTCAGGCAGAACTGGGTCGTGGTGTTAAAGCTAGACACAGTTGTGCAACACCCCGACTATGCCAAACGAGATGTATACAACGCCACGTCACTTTCTTAATGTTTCGCTGATTCTATGGGATACACCGGCCTTATGCACAGCACCGCTTACCCACAGGCCCCCGCGTCTGACCAAAATCCGATCGCAGAGTTTCGCGCCGCGTCCAAGCATTACGGCGAGGTCGTGGCCGCTGATGCCATAAGCTTGTCGATTATGCCGGGCGAGTTTTTGTCATTTTTGGGCCCGTCAGGCTGTGGCAAGACCACCGCTTTGCGGATGTTGGCGGGGTTTGAGGCGCCAACGTCTGGGGAAATGCTGCTTGACGGGGTGCGTGTGAACGACCTGCCGCCGCATAAACGCCCGGTGAATATGGTTTTCCAACACTATGCGCTGTTTCCGCATATGAATGTGGCTGACAATATCTCTTATGGTTTGCGCCAACAGCGGCCCAAGCCTGCGGCGGCTTTTGTGGCGCAAAAGGTCGCCGAAACGCTGGAAAGGGTGCGCTTGCCCGGCTTTGATACGCGCCGGATCTGGGAGATGTCGGGCGGCCAGCAACAGCGCGTGGCCTTGGCTCGCGCCTTGATCAATCAGCCCAAAATCTTGCTGCTGGACGAGCCGATGGCAGCCCTTGACCGCAAACTTCGGCGCGAGATGCAGATTGAATTGCAAAGCTTGCAGCGCGCCTTGGGCATCACCTTTGTTCTGGTCACCCATGATCAGGAAGAGGCGTTAAGCATGTCTGACCGCATTTGCATCATGCGGGCGGGACGGATCGTGCAAATCGGCGCGCCACGCGATTTATATGATGCCCCAAACAGCCGCTATGTCGCCGATTTTGTGGGCAAGTCGAATTTCTTTGAAGGCACGCTGTCAAGTGTTTCTGGGCTAATGGGGGCGGTTGATCTGCCCACGGGGCCGGGCCGTGGCAGGCTGGGGCAGGATGTGGCGGTAGGGCGCAAGGTTAGCCTTTCGGTGCGGCCCGAACAGATATATCTCTCTCCCACGGGTGGGGCTTTCGCGGTGCAGGTCCGCAACCGTATCTTTTTGGGCGAGCATACCGAATATCTGGTGAATAATCCCAGTCTGGGCGATTTTCTTGTCTTGGTGTCGCGCCAGACGGAAGCCACGCTGGGGGCCTTTGACCCGGGCCAAGACGCCTTTGCCGACTGGACGCCAGAAGCGGCACTTATTTTGAACAACGACTAAGAAACTGATCCTCAACAGGGAGACTGACCATGTCTGACACACCCGACCACATTTCCCCGCAAAAATTCATGGCCGAACTGATGCGCTATCGCAAAGGCTCGGTCAGCCGCCGCCATTTTCTTGGTGTGACGGGCCTTGGCATGGCCACAACCGTGCTGGGTTCTGCCATGCCCGGCCTAATCACCCGCCCGGCCTTTGCCGCTGGCAGCATCGGTGACAGCGTGGTGCTGGCCACTTGGCCGAACTACCACGACCCCGCAAGTTTTGAGGCTTTTACCGCGGCCACCGGCGCCGCCGTTCAGGTCAACGTCTTTGGATCAAACGAAGAGATGTTGGCCAAGCTACAGGCCGGTGGCAGCGGGTGGGATGTGTTTGTGCCCACCAACTACACCATCACGACCTATGTCGAAGAAGGCATCATCGACCCCTTGGATATGTCCAAACTGCCGAACTATGACGCGGCCAGTTTCGATCCGCGCTTTGCAGGGCCGGGCACGGTGGATGGCAAACTCTATGCCGCCTCGAAAAACTGGGGCACCACGGGCATGGCTGTGAACACCAGTCAGACCAATGGTCGCGTGCTGACCAGCTGGAAAGACTTCTGGGATATCACCAAGGCCGAATTCTCGGGCCGCACAACTGTGCATGATTACCAATTGACCACCATAGGCAACGCGCTGAAATCCTTTGGCTATTCGTTCAACTCGATCGATCCAGCCGAACTGGCCGATGCCGAAAAGCTGCTGATCGAAGTCAAGCCGCATCTCTTTGCCATCACGTCAGATTATCAGCCGCCAATGCGGTCTGGCGATGCGTGGTTGGCCATGTGCTGGACGGGGGACGGCAAGCAGTTGAACAAGGATATTCCCGAAATCTCTTATATCCTTGGCAAGGAAGGGGGCGAGATCTGGAGCGATTTTTACGCCATTCCCAAATCTGCGCCCCATCTGGATGCGGCTTACGCGCTGATCAACTTCCTTCTGGATCCGGCGATCAACTACAAAGAGGCCATGTTCCACGGCCAACCCGTGGCAGATGCGCGGGTGGATGCGATGATGTCGGCTGAAATCATGGCCGATCCGATCATCCATCCGGCGGCTGAACTTCTCAGCAATCTTGAGTTTGGCGCAGCCGCCACCCTGACCGACCCCAACCGTGCCGAGGTGATGGCGCGGTTCAAGTCGGCCTGATCATGCGCCCAAAGCTGATCAACCGACTGCTTCTGGCACCTGCGGGCATATGGTTCTTGGCCATGCTCGTGCTGCCGCTGGCGGTGGTTTTGGTGTTCAGCTTTGGCGAGCGGGGGCAGTCTGGCGGCTATGTGCCAGCCTTTACCTTCGCGCAATATCTGAACCTTCCGGCGCGGTGGAAAGCGTTTGAAAATACGCTGACCCTCGCGCCTGTTGGCACGCTTATTGTTCTTCTGATCGCCTATCCGCTGGCTTATTTTTTAGCCCTGCGCGCCAACCCGAAATGGCGCACTTTACTATTGATTTTGGTGATTGTGCCGTTTTGGACCTCGATCTTGATCCGCAGTTATGCTTGGATTTTCATCTTGGGGGGTCGGGGCATTCCTGCGCTGCTTGATATGCTGGGCCTGCACAATCTGCGGCTGATCAACACGCCCTTCGCGGTGCTAGTGGGCATTGTCTATGGCTATCTGCCGCTGATGGTCTTTCCAATTTTCGTTAGTCTAGAACGGCTGGACAAGCGCCTGTTAGAAGCCTCAGCCGACCTAGGCTCTCCGCCTTGGCGCAGTTTCTTGCAGATCACGCTGCCGCTGTCGTTGCCGGGCATGGCCACGGGCTGCATGTTGGTTTTCATTCTTTTGATGGGAGAGTTCCTGATCCCGGCCATGCTGGGCGGCGGGAAGGTTTTCTTTGTGGGCAATGCTTTGGTTGATTTGTTCTTGCAGTCGCGCAATTGGGCCTTTGGCTCGGCGGTGGCGGTCGCGCTGGTTGTGGTGATGTTGGTCACGGTCACAATCTACATGCGCGCCATGACCCGTTGGGGCAATGGGCGCGACGATGTGTCGTTGATGTAGGGGCAAAACATGCGCATCTATGCGGCGGCAGTTTATCTTTTTTTGTATATTCCCATCGGCATCATCGCCCTTTTCAGCTTTAGCGCGGGTCGTAATGCCAGCGAATTCGCTGGATTTTCTCTGAAATGGTACGGCATCGCCCTGCACAACCCCTTTGTGGTCGAGGCTTTGCGCACCAGTTTCACCGTGGCCGCCAGTTCGGCCATTCTGGCCGCCGTCTTCGGCACAATGGCCGCTTTGGCGCTGCAAGGCATGACAGGGCGGATCAAGGTGCTGTTTGATGCGCTGATTTATATCGCAGTGATGATCCCGGGCATTGTGATCGGCATCAGCACCTTGATTGCCATCGTCACAGTCTTTGGTTGGCTGAACCCTTTGATTGCGGCCGTCTGGCCATGGGACGGGCCAGCCCCGCAACTGGCCATGGGATTAGGTTCGCTGATTGCGGCCCATACGCTGTTCAATATGGCCTTGGTCATCATCATCGTGCGGGCGCGGATCGCAGGAATGGACCGCAGTTTCACCGAAGCCTCGGCAGATCTTTATGCCACCCCCTTTGGCACCTTTCGCCAGATCACGCTGCCCTTGATCTTGCCGGGCATCTTGGCGGGCTTTTTGCTGAGTTTCACTTTCAGCTTTGATGATTTTATCATCGCCTTCTTTGTGGCGGGGGCAAACACCACCTTGCCCATCTATGTCTTCTCTTCGATCCGCCGGGGGGTGACGCCAGAGATCAACGCGATCGGCACAATGGTTTTGACCCTGTCGCTGATCCTTCTTGTGACGGCCCAAGGGTTCTTGCAGCGAAAGCGCAAGGGATGACGGCGCTTTTGCACGGCCAAGTCGCCTTCGTGACAGCTGCGGGATCGGGCATTGGCAGGGCAGGGGCCATCGCTTTGGCGCGCGAGGGGGCCTTGGTCGTGGTGACCGATCGAGACGCCGGCTTGGCACAACAGGTTGCAGCGCACATTGCAGCCTTGGGCGGGCACGCGCAGGGATTGGGGCTTGACGTCGCGCGCGATGCCGATGTGGCACACGCGATTGAGGCTGTGGTGGCGCAGCATGGGCAAATCGACATTGTGCATTCTCATGCTGGCGTTCAATTTTCGGGTGGTTTGTTAGAGGCTACAGTTGACGACATGGACCGATCTTGGGCGCTGAATGTGCGGTCGCACTTTGTGGTGGCGCGCGCTGTCATGCCTCATATGAAACGGCGCAAAAGCGGGTCGATCATCATCACATCGTCCAATTCGGGCGTGCAACTGGATCGCCAGATGATCGCTTATGCCACAACCAAACATGCCGTGATTGCGATGACGCGTCAGATTGCCGCAGACCATGCCCAATTCAACATCCGCTGCAACGCGCTTTGCCCGGGCTTTGTTGACACGCCCTTTAATGCGGGGTTCGAGCGGCAATTGGGCGGTAGGGCGGGTTTGGAAACCTACGTTCAGGCGTCGATCCCGATGGGTCGGTGGGCTGATCTGGAAGAAATCGCGCAGGGCATCGTCTATCTCGCCTCGGCGCGCAGTGGCTTTATGACCGGACATGCCTTGGTGTTGGACGGGGGCGAAAGCCTGTAAGGCTGCGGCTTTGCAGTCTTTAACAAGTGTTCTCGCCCGAACGGCAAATTGTCGGGGTGTTGGAGTGCGAAAACTTGGTCGCGGCGGCCCCCGCGCCGTTCTGGACCAGATACATCACCGCCGCTGCATGGTCACATTACGGGCCTCTGTGGTTTTTTGGCGATCAGCACGCCAAAAATTTGGTCTGTGCAGTCCCTGCCGCCACTGGGCCGATGTGGGAAAGACCTGCGCGTTGCACGATGTCGAACTTGGGCGTTTTGGGGGCGCTAGACAGATGTGGTCTGATGTGAGATCGTGCCACCATATTTCGATGGAGTTATTTTATGAATCCCGATTGGACGCCGATCTGCCTTGTTTCGCGTAAGGACATGCCAAGTTTTGCGGCGGATGCTGTAAAAGGCTACAAATTGGTCAGTTTTGATACGGCCAAGAACAAGCTGAACTTCGCTAACTGCGCGGACGGCCAAGAAGAGCTTGACTGTGATATTGTTTTTCGTGACGCCGTAGCGCGCTGTCACAGCACAGCCCGCGGGCAAGCAGAGCAAGGCCGCCTTGCTCAACTCTGGATGGAACGCTTTGGCGCTGAACCCCCGCCGCTGTTTGACCTTAACGATACCACCAACGGGGCAGGTCTTGCGCCCCATCTGGTGCCCTTGTTTGGGCAGTTGTGGCGGGAAAGTCAGGCACGCAGCACCGAATTGATGCGCGAACTTGCGCTTTTGCGGGGCAGCTTTGATCAATCCCAGACGGCCTTTTCAAGGCTGGAAACCTTTTTACATAATTCTGGGGGGGCAGAACGTGCCCAGACAGTTTCTTTGCGTCCCTTTCCAGGGCACCTCCCCGTTTTGCTGACTAAGGACTGTCCCCTTGAACAAAGGTTGCCCATCGAAAGTACGGGGCTGAGCGATCTATCCTTCCTTATAGCAGAAGCACCCACAGGATCTGGCACTTTGACGGCGAAGCTGAGCCTTTTGGAAAGTGCGCAAGTGGTGGCAGAATGGGCCATTCCAACAGAAAATCTGTCAAAAGGATGGGTGCGGCTAAGCCTGTTTCGCGCGCTTGGCCCAGACGCGCAGACACCGATCTTGCATCTGGATTGGACCGGTTCACAACCATTGAAGCTTGCCCCTTCGTTTCGCCATCCCGATATCCGCTTTTGTGCGACAGGCAGCAACGCGGTTCTGGCCCTTAGTTTGTGGAGCTATATCTGTGGCGCTGCAGCCCCCCTGCCAGCCGATGGCGTGGTGCAGCTTTTAGGCCCACAGACCCTGCGGTGGACGATTGGACCGGAAGCGCTTTGCAATGCCGTCGATTTGAATGTCGCCAAAGACTTGGTTGAGTTCACACAATGGCGCGGGTCCTTGGCGGTTCGGCCTGTTAACCAGACAGTGTCGTTCGTGCGGATCGATAATGTCGGAAGGCCAAGGTTGGCGCACCTTCACGGCGGGGTGAAGACTGAAGCCGTCTTGGGGCCAGATGTAGAGTATTGCTACGGGTTAGCGCCTCAGCACAAACGCAGCAAACAGCGCGGCACCCTGCCAAAGTTTTTGGACGGGATGACATCAGATTGGCTGCGGTTGCCCCCGAATGAATGGGCGATCTTGCATTTGTTTTTGGCCGAACCCCTTAAAGAGGTTTGCGACCTTTATTTGATGTCGCGCCTTGTCAATGATGAGGTTCCCGAGCACCCGATCAACGCCTGCTTTTATAGCCTTCAGGGGCAGGCGGAAAGTGGGGCATCATGAAGGACACGCTGCAAATCCATGATCAGCCACTGGTGGCTGTGGTTGTGCCAATCTTCCGGCATTCGGTCTTGTTGGTTGATGCCATAGAAAGTGTTCTGGCGCAGGTTGCCCCCTTTGGCATCAAGATTGTTCTGGTTAATGACGGTTGCCCCCAAACAGAAACAGATGTGGTCTGCCGGCATTTTGCGCGCACCCACGCGCCCCAGATCACTTATTTACGCAAGCCGAACGGCGGTTTGTCAGATGCGCGCAATCATGGTGTGCGCCATATTCTGGCGCACCTTGCCTCGGTACGGGCAATCTATTTTCTGGATGCCGACAATGGCCTGCGTCCACCCGCCTTGGCGCGCGCATTTGCGGTGTTGGAAACATCTGCCGATGTGGGCTGGGTCTATCCCAATATTGATATGTTTGGCCTCAACAGCGCGCATGACTACGGTGGCAAATACTCTCGCTTGCTGCACAGCGAAATGAATCTGTGCGAGGCCGGAAGCCTGATCCGCCGCGAGGTTTTTGAAGCTGGCGTGATGTTTGACACCCAGTTCCAATCTGGATTTGAGGATTGGGAGTTTTTTCTTTCGGCCGCAAGTGCCGGTTTTAGCGGCCAAAACCTTGAGACTTTTGGCTTTTTGTACCGCAAGCGCCCCGAAAGCATGCTTGCCGAGTCAGAGCGCGACGCCGCAGGGATCACCTTTCAGTTGCGCAAAAAGCACAAGGCTTTAATGTCTCCTCGTGCGCTGATCAGTCTAGAACAGCAAGAGATGCCGCGTCTGGCGATTGTGCTGTCTGACTTGCAACAGGTGATCTTGACAACGGATCCCGCCCAAAGCAGCGAAACGATCAGCGTCGAAGATTATATTCATCGCTATTTTCTTGCCAAGTCGAACCCAGCCCGTGAGGTTATCCCGCCCTATCTTTGCGTGACCTCTAGCGCCAGCTTTCAGGCATTAACTGCGACAGGCTTGTTGCACGCGACGTTTTGGATGCTTGAATCTCTGGCGGATAAAACCAATTTTGGCGCAGTGACGGCCTTTGGACTGGACGAAGACCGCATGGGATTTGCGGTTCATGATACAGCGCAAGGCCGCCACAAAAACGTCAGTTTCCTGATGATCGGGCCATATCTGCTGCGCGATGTCATCTTTGACAGCGCCAGTTCTTGGATCGACAGTTTGGCAACAGAGACGTCTCAACCGTCGATGGCGCTGATTGAATTGCGGTTGCCACAGTCAAGCTTTGACATAGCGCCTTTGGCAAAGGGCACCGCTATTATTGACTTTCTTGCGATCTTGCACCGTTTGCGCGCTTCGATCTGGATCGAGGGGGCAAAACAGCGGATGGATTGGCGGGAAGGCGATGTGACGCGTCGGGAAGGGTCGCACCTGATTTTGCGCCGCCACTTTGCCGATGAGCCGGTCTACCCGCGGATGCCCAGCGGTGGGCGCAACATTGGCCTGATTTTGCCCTTGGTTGAATTTGGCGGTGTGGAAAAGGTTGCGTTGAATTTCGCCCGCGCGATCCGTGCGCGCGGTGACCTGCCGCATCTGTTCGTGCTGAACTCTGGCGATGCTGCAATTTCGTCAGACTGGCGGCAGGTCTTAGAGAGCATAACCTTCTTTACCGACGCCAGCTTTGGGGCTTGGGGGGGCGGTACAAAGACTTACTTTGGCACAGAAATTCCGCACTGGGCCGAACAAGGCAACCATGACCGTGCCGTGGCTATGATGCATTGGCTGGACGCTGTTATAGATTTTCACGGCGGTGCCATGATGGGCGCCATGGGCAAATTGAAACGGTTGGGCATTGCGACAGGCAGTTCGCTGCATCTGGTGGATCTCACCGCTGTCGGGCGACCGGTGGGAAATGTCTTTCTTTGCATGGCTTATGAACACGCCTTCAACGTGGTGGCCCCCTGTTCGCTGGCCTTGGCCGATTGGTGCCATGCGTTGGGGATCCCAAAGGAAAAGATTGTGCCAACCCCCAACGCCCCAAGCTTCCCGATCAGTGCACAGCGCCTTGCCGCAGGATTGGCCCAAAAAGGGCAGCGCCTGCCAGACGAACCGTTGCGGGTGCTTTATCTTGGCCGTCTGGATGCCCAAAAAGGGTTAAACCGCATGACCGAGGTTATGCAGGCCGCCGCCGCAGACAAGTTGGAGTGGCGCATCATCGGCCGCCCCGTGCTTCCAGACGCTTTGGCAAATCTATCCCCCGATATCCAGCGCGTGCTTGAACCTGCTTTAACGCGAGATGAGGATCTGATGGCGGCCTTTGACTGGGCCGATGTCCTAGTCTTACTTTCGGAATTCGAGGGCCTGCCCCTGACAATCCTAGAAGCCATGCGCCAGGGCGTTGTGCCTATTGTGACAGATGTCGGTGCGGTGGGTGAGGTGGTGATAAACGGACAGAACGGTTTTCTTATTCCTTTGCTCAATGCTGTGGCGGAATGTCTGACGTCGCTTCGCACTCTGGCTACGAACCGTGACCTACTAAGCCGCCTGTCCAGTGCCGCCGCCCGCGACATGGTTGGGCGAGATTGGATCCATGCAACAAAGCCCTTTCTTGACGCGCTAAGCGGAAGGTGAACCCATCAAATACTCTGCGACATGGGTCGTGGCGCCTAATGGGCTGCGCAGTTTGAAGCCCCCGCTAGACTTGGCCCCCCCTGCCGCCTAATCTGCGGCCATCAGAAATGGGGTGCGCTATGCAGGTTGCTTTGTCGGGAACCGTTATCGTCTCAGGGGCGGGGGCGCATCCGCACGCTATGTGGCGGCTAAAGGCTTGTTATCCCGATGTGTATTGGCAAACGGGTCACAGTGCCGATCGCCCCTTGGTGGAGTTGCGCACCAATCCTTTACGGGCAGAGGGCAGTTTTACCATCTCGGTCGATCATACTGGCCCCGCACCGCGCATCACGGTGGAAGGTGGCCCGTTTTCGGGGGTGATTTTCGGGGTCGAGGAATTGCTGTCCAAAGCTGGTGCCAATCCCGCGCGAGTGATGGTTGACACAAACGGCACCAGCCAAACCCCCGGCCTGACCTATCGCACCTTTTGGACATGGGATCATTCCACCAATTGGGAGTTGTCCCAAGTTGGACACCAAGAGATTGGGGTCTTCAATCCTTATGGCAAGCCACCCTCTGGCTTTTTGCGCGACTACAAGCGGTGTGTGGATTTTTGCAGCCAGAACAAAATAGCTGCCATCGTTATTTATGGCTTTTTGCGCGATCCCCACGGCGGGATCGCGGCGGCGCAAGATCTTTGTCGCTATGCCACCGAACGTGGGGTGCGTATTTTACCGGGCATTGCGATTGGCTCTTATGGCGGGGTCTATTGGGAGGGCGCGCATAAATATAACCTCGCCACATGGCTGCGCCAAAACCCGCAACATGCCGCCACTTTGGAAAAAGGCGTAGGCTTTCAAATCGCTGATCTTGCTTTTCCTTTGAACTTCCCCAAGTCAGATTACACTTTGTCGGCTTGCCCCTCTGCCCCTGAAACCATGGCTTGGATGGAAGAGGGCGTGGCGTGGCTGACCGAAACCTTTGACATTGGCGGTATCAATATCGAAGCCGGCGATTACGGGGTTTGTGGATGCGCGCGCTGTGTTGCGCGGCGCGATAATGACCGCGAAGCCGCCCGCCGCCAAGATGTCCATGGCGATTATTGGTCCCATACTGATATGGCAGACAATTTCCCCCGTCTGTACCGCACCGCCAAGGCCATAAAGCCTGACCTTTGGATTTATTCTGAAATCCAGTGGGACAATCTTCTGGATCCGGTTGCCCATGACGCGCAGCGCCGTTTGCCGCGCGGTGGTATTTACCAACACACCACCAACCGCACCTATTGGGGGCGCATTCAACAAGGGCTTACGCGGTCTTATGTTGACAGTCTGCCCACCCAACCCAATGTGCTGCGGTGCCAGTTTGCCTGCCAATGGAACGGTGATGAGCGATCAGAACGCTATGCGTTAAACGCGCGGGTGCTGGCCGAAATGGCGCAGGTTTGTGCGCGCACAGGGATGACGGGGCTGACGATGTGGGGCGAACCCTCGCCCTATCATGCCACGGTAGAGCTTTCTTACTTGGCCTTTGCGCGCTTTAGCTGGAATCCGACGCTAAGCTTTGAAGATTTCATAACCCAAGATGCCGCACCGCGTTTGGGCGGGGTAGAGGCCGCGCAAGCCTTTTTCGCCATCGCGGAAGAGTTGGATGCCGCACAAACCCTATCTGCCGATCGTTTGGCCCTTCTTTTTGCCAAAGCCGCCGCGCACCGCGCAACAGGAGAGATCGGCCGCCGCTGGTTGAGCCTTGAAGATCAGATATCACGCCGCCAGTTTATGGGGGCATAGGGCAGGCCAAGGCCCTAGCGCATTCGGCGCAAAGGTAAAAGCTGCGCGTCACTGACCAACAGTTCATCCACGGTGCAGATGCGTTCATCGGTGTCTTTGCGGTAAATGGTCAAACGCCGCCCCCAGCGTAGATCTTCAGGGGCTTTGGCCGATTGATACAAGGTACGGTCCGCAAACCGCACCGGGATCGCAAAATCCACCAAAAGCTGGCCAAACAAAACGTCCTCGTGCAGCAATTGATCCAAAAAGCCCAAAGGCAGTGCTTGCGTAGAAATCTCTAAAACAGCGTCTAGAATGGTGCTGCCAGATGCCGCTTGAACAATCGACGAACGGCGCTCAAAGTGACTAGAACCGCTATCTATATGGGTTTTGCGCACCGTGAGGGGCCCGAATTCTGCGCTTAGAATGGGCGTCATCAGGTCGTCATGGTCCAGTAGGCTGCGGCCAAAGGGGGCTGGGGGTACAAGGGTGGGCGGCAGGCTGGCGGTCATGCGAAAGGTACTTTATCCTCTAGATCAGCCGTGATTTGACCTGTTCGTTGGCTGATTGCAAGCCTTGGGTGTCAAGGAAACGCACGACCTATCCGCCCCTTGCGACAGTTTGCGACACAAGGCGAAGCGATGCGACACGCAGGCCTTAGAATGGCCACTTTCCCGCGACAGGGGGTGGGCAGATTGGACAAACCAACAAGGAGTTTGTCCCATGCACCGCCGTCACTTTTTGAAAACGCTTGCCAGCCTGCCGCTTGCCTATGCCGTCACCAAGCCGCTGCAAGCGGCCTCTTTTCCCACAAGCGGCGGTTATCGCAGCCTGTTTGCATCCTTGCCCGCCGCTCAGTTTGCCGAAGAAGACCTGATGCGTCTTGCCAATGGCGCAGGGCCGGGTCTGCCCGGGATGAGTGCTGCGCCTGAAATGCTGACAGACGCCAATGATCAGCCTTTGCGCAACGATGCGGGCGAAGTGATCTTGTCTGCCACGCATGAAACCGAGGTGGATGATGAGGAAAACTACGGCCTTCCCGCAGGATTTACCTATCTGGGCCAGTTTGCCGATCACGATATCACCTTTAAGGCAGATGATGCCTTTGCGGTGAAGGGGCAGGATGGGGTAAACCACCGCTCTGCCCGCTTTGATCTGGATTCGCTTTACGGCGCGGGGCCAGGTTTCCAACCGTTCCTTTACAACGCCGATGGCCGCACCTTGGCGCGGGGGCGGGCCTTGACTCAAGGTGGGCGCCCCTCGGCCAGTTTTGACCATCCGCGCATAGAGGGCGTGGCGGTGATTGGCGACAAGCGCAACGACGAGAACGTGCTGGTCAGCCAAATGCACGGCGCCTTTGCCAGCTTTCACAATGCCTTAGCACAAGACCGCCCCAAGGCCAGCTTTGCCGAACTGCGCCAGTTGGTGACGTGGCATTACCAATGGATGCTGCTCACCGATTTTTTGCCGCGCCTGTGCGGTGACAAGGTGATGCACAGCTTGCTGCCTGCCTTGGCCGAGGGGCGCGGCCCCAATTTCGGGCGCAGCCATCGCACAATCACCGCCGATCTGCGCCCCGGTGAGATGCCGTTAGAGTTTTCGGATGCAGCCTATCGCTTTGGCCATTCGGCCATTCGTTCGGTCTACCGCCTGAATGCGCAGATGACGGGCACCGCCGAAGAACAGCGCCGCAATCCGGCTGCAGCGGGGCGCAAGTTTATCTTCGCCGCCGTAGATCAGGCGGGCCTAAACGGCAACCGGGCTTTCCCCCAAGAATGGGCGATTGATTGGGGCCTTTTCTTTGAAACCCGCGGCGCCATGAGCCCCGATCAAATTGCATTAGGTGCCCAAAAGGTGCAGCCGTCTTATAAAATCGACACCAGCCTTGTGAATCCCTTGGCCTTTCTGCCCGAGTTTTCGCAAGATGGCACGCCCGCTGCCAAAACTGCCGAAGGATTTGCCAAGCCCAAGCCCGGGGCTATCGCCAATCTGGCGCTGCGCAATCTGATGCGCGGGCAGGCCAGTGGTCTGGCCTCGGGGCAAGATGTGGCCCGCGCGATGGGCTATGAACCCATTCCAGACGAAGACTTGATGGTGGGCAAGGCCACGGTCGATGGGTTAAGCGAAAACCGCTCCATCACCGATTATGGCGACAGTTTCCGTGGCCAAGCGCCGCTTTGGTTCTATGTGCTGGCCGAGGCGCAGTATACTTGGTGCAAGCGCGCGCGTGCGCATGACGGCGATGATCTGGCCAAAAACACTTTACCCGGCCATCTGGGCCCTGTAGGCGGGCGTTTGGTGGCGGAAACCTTTGTGGCCTTGATGGAGCTTGATCCCGACAGCGTTTTACACGCGCCGCGCCACTGGCACCCCACCTATGGACAGGGCAAGCACTTTGGCATGGTTGATTTGATCCGCACCGCTGGCTTAGAATAGGGGATGACACACCGCAATTGCATCTTGATCGTTGATGACGAGGCTTCGATCCGCGAGCCATTGGTCGAATATTTGGCCCGGAACGAACTTCTGCCCCTTGTCGCCGCCTCGGCTGCCGAGGCGCGCGTGCAATTGACGCTGCATCCGGTGGATTTGATCATCCTTGATATTATGATGCCCGCAGAGGATGGCCTGTCTTTGTGCCGCGATCTGCGCAGTCGATCAGACGTGCCCATCATACTGCTGACCGCGCGCACCGACGATATTGACCGGATCCTTGGGCTGGAAATGGGGGCTGATGATTACATCGGCAAACCCTTCGCCCCGCGAGAGCTTTTGGCCCGCATCCGCGCCGTCTTGCGCCGCACGGGGGTGCGGGTGGCTCCGGGGCAGGGGCGCAGGGTCTACGCGTTTGACAAGTGGATCGTGAACATGGACGAGCGTCTTGTGACAAGATCAGACGGGATCACGGTGCCCATGGGCGATGCCGAGTTTCGCTTGCTTATCGCCTTTGTGCTGCATCCGCGCCATGTTTTGTCACGTAACCAACTGTTGGATCTGGCCGATTCCAAAGAGGCCGACCTGTTCGATCGCAGCATCGACAACCGCGTTATGCGCCTGCGCCGCAAGATCGAAGACGACCCCGCCGAGCCAGCCTTTATCAAGACTGTGCGCAGTGGCGGCTATGTCTTCACAGCGGATGTGCGCAAATTGTCATGACGCAACCGCGCCCGCCCCCTTGGCACAAACGCCTCGCCACTTTTCGCCCGCGCAGTCTGTTTGCGCAGATGGCCATAGCGATTGCCTTTGCCTTGACTGTGGCGCAGGGGGTGAATGTGCTGGTCTTGTTGAACGGCGAGCAATTAAGCCAGGTTGGGCGCATGGGCAGCTTGGCAGAAAGTTTTTGTTTTGAAGCATTGACTGACAGTTTGCGCCAACCCGACCCCGCCCTTGGGGCAAGCTCTGACGCCGCGCCCCGCGATGGGGTGATGAGCCTTGAAAGCCTTCCTTATGACCTGCGCGGCGTGCGCGGTTTAAAGCGTGACGTGGCCTTGGAAGAGCGCGCCGCCTCTGCCCTGCGCGACCACGGGGTGTTTGTTTTTGATGTGCAGGCGGGCACGCGCTTTGTGACGCAGCGCTCTGGCCTGCCCCCCCCGCCCGAGGGGCAAGCCGCCGCGCCCCCGCCCATGACGCCAGTGGAAACCTTTATCGCCGTGCGCAGCGCGCCACAGGGTGATTGGCTGCGCTGTCGCGTGACGACTTTGACAGAGGAACGCTCGATCAACGGCCGTGTGATCCTTGGTACGTTGATGCTTTACGTTTTGGTTCTGGGCAGTCTTTTGATCTTTACCCGTTGGCTGGTGATGCCGCTTTCGCGCCTCTCGCAGGCCGCCACCCGCATGGGTCTTGGTCAAAGCGTGCTGCCGGTGCCCACCTCTGGCCCTGCCGAGATTGGCGCTGTGAGCGAGGCGTTTAACGACATGAACGCCCGCCTCACCCAAATGCTGCGCGACAAAGACGCCCTGCTGGGGGCCCTTGGCCACGATCTGCGCACCCCCCTGACCGCCTTGCGCATAAGGGCCGAGAATTTGGATCCCTCTGCCAGTCGTGACCGGATGATCGAGACGATCAACCACCTGACCCATATCGTGAACGGCATTTTGGACCTGTCCAAGATCGGGGCGACCAAAGAGCCCGCCGTGCCCACCGATTTGACGGCGCTGATCACCACGATTGTGGAAGAGTTTGAAGATATGGGTGCGGATGTGGTTCTGGGTGCAGGACCGCGCATCAATGCCACCCTGCGCCCGCATCTTTTCATGCGCCTGATCCGCAATTTGGTCGAGAATGCGGTGAAATATGGCCGCTCGGCGCGGGTCGACATCGCGCAGCACAAAGAGGGCTTGCGCATCACCATTGACGATCAAGGCCCTGGCATTGCGCCCCAAGTGGTTCAGCGCCTGCTTAAACCGTTCGAACGCTTAGACCCCTCGCGCAACAGCGCCAGCGGTGGGGCGGGTTTGGGGCTGTCGATTGCCCAGATGATCGCCGCCGTCCACGGCGCGGAATTGCGATTTGAAAACCGCGCCGAGGGCGGGTTGCGGGTGATTGTTCTTCTGCCGCACTAGTCGCAATTAGCGTCCCTTCAACGCCGCCTGAAAGGCGCTCAGTTCCGCGGCCGCCATCTTTACCACATGCTTATCCTCGGGATAGGCAGATGACGCCACATCGGCGATGAACTCTTTAAACGCTGCGACCCGTTCGGCCTGCAAGCGGTCGTATTCGGCGGCAAAGTTGCGATAGACCTTGGAATGGCGCGGCATATGGGCGCGGTTGGTGCCCAAGATATCCTCGGCAAAAAGATATTGCGCATCGCACCCTGCGCCGGCCCCCATCGACCACAGCAAAATCCCGACACGGGTGTTGATTGCGGTCGCGACCTCCTCTGGTACCACCTCAATCTCGACCGCAAAGGCCCCAGCGGCCTCATAGGCGCGGATTTCTTCCAGCAGGGCCAAAGCCCCTTGCGCCGTCTTGGCCACGGCCTTCATGCCCCCCGTCCACGTGGCACGGCTGGGCACCAGCCCCACATGGCCCACCACGGGAATATGCTCGCGCGCCACATGCTCCACCGTGCCAAGCCCGCCCGAGCAATAGACCGCATCCGCCCCCGCGTTCATCACACGGCACGCCCAGCGTAGGTAATCGTCGCGGGTTCCCGCCTCCAGATGGGTTTGGCCCGTCATTGAAAACAGCGTGGGGGCCACTTCGCGGTAGCGCGGATGGGTGACAAGGTGGTCGGGCACCGAGACAATGTCGATGCCCGCCTGTTCGGCGGCCTCGGCCTCGTCCAAGGTCATCACGCGCAGCATGGTATACTGACCCTTGCCCTTTTGGGCGCGCAGGTCGGCGATGGTGGGTTTCTTGCGGGCCATGGGGGCTCCTTAATGGCTGCGGCGGTCGATGTTAAGCGTATGGAATTCATCACGGTACGGCTTTGCCGTCGCAGGCAGGGCCTTGCGATAGGCATAGGCGGGATCGGTTTTTTGCCGGCGGAGCGAGGCAAACACCTCGCGGTAGGCATCCCAGATCGAGGTGTTGGGGGTGGGCAGATCATCCTTGATCAATTCGTGCAAGCGCGGCAGGGCGTGATAGGGGATCATGGGGAACATGTGATGTTCGATATGGTAGTTCATGTTCCAGTAAATGTACCGGCTGATCGGGTTCATATAGACGGTGCGGCTGTTCAACCGATGGTCCAGCACGTTGTCCGCCAAGCCTGCGTGCTGCAAATGGCCTGTCATCACCATGTGCCAGCTGCCATAGATACGCGGCAAGCCGATCAACAACACCGGCAGCCAAGACTGTAGGGCCAAAGCCAGCGCGATCGTCACCAGATAAATCGCGATATGCAACCGCGCGACCCAAATGGTTTTGCCCCATTCGCTGGAGGGGATGAAATCCTTCTCATCTGCCGATAGGTTGCCTGACGCATTGCGCAGCAGGATATTCAGCGATCTTAGCGCGCCGATCACATCAAACAGCGCCAGAAAATTCGTCACCGTTTTGGGCGGGCGCATCCAGGCAATCTCGACATCGCGGCCGACGATATAGGTGTCGGTGTGGTGGCGCGCATGGCTCCACCGCCAGGTCACGGGATTGCGCATCACCATAAAGCTGGCGATATTATAGATCACATCGTTCATCCAAGCGGTGCGAAAGGCTGTGCCATGGCCGCATTCATGCCAGCGGCTGTCGCAGGACGAGCCATAAAGCACGCTGTAGACGAAAAAGAATGGCACGCAGGCCCAAGTGCCCCAAAAGTGAATGCCGCCCCAAGCGCCGCCAATCAGCAAGGCAAACCACAGCGCTGTGTCGCGCAAGGCTGGGCCATCTGAGCGTTTCATGAGGTCTTTCATCACCGCGCGCGGCACCTCGGAATGGTACCATTCCGCCGAGGCGAGGCCTACTTCCACCGCCCGCCGGCCGTCTGCACCGGTCAGGCCATAATCACGTTGTCCAACTGGGATGGCTGCTGTTGTCATCATCTTACCTATGCTTGGTTTGCTCGAAACTTTGGGGTGGCCTTCACCAGCCCCCGTCTATGCCGATATTCTGCCCCGAAATCATCCGTGCCGCATCTGAGGCGAGAAATACCGCAAGGTTTGCCACATCTTCTGCCAGAATGCGTATCTTCACGCTTTGGTTTTTCAAGATAAAGCTGTTGTATTCTGCCAAGCGGTCGCCAAAGACGCGGTCCTCTGCCTCTGACACCACAGCCCCCGGCGCTATGGCGTTCACTGTAATGCCGTGCGGCCCCAATTCGCGCGCCAGCCCCTTGGTCAGCCCCAACATCGCCCCTTTTGAGGCAACATAGGGCACAAAACCGTCCCATTGGCCGTTCAGCGTCAGCGAGGTCATATTGATCACCCGCCCCCAGCATTTTTGCTTCATGCCCGGCGCGCAGGCGCGGGTCAGCGCGAAGGTGGCGGAAGAATTCACCCGCATTTGGGTGTCGTATTCCTCAAGGGTGAAGTCTTGAAAGGGTTTGTTGATAATCACGGCGGCGTTGTTGACCAAGATGTCAAAGGGGCCTGCGGCGGTGATCTTAGCCTCCACACTGGCCAAATCGTTCAGGTCCACCCCCAACCAACTATGCCCCGGCAGGGGCGCAAGGTCGGGGCGATCCAGCACCGTGACGCGCGCGCCTGCGGCTGCAAAGCCTGCCACAAGGGCAGACCCTATCGACCCCAAGCCGCCCGTCACAAGGGCATGTTTTCCCGACAATATCCCGATGGCCATGGCTTACAACTTTTCCGACACTTCCTCGATCGAAGTTTCTGAAACCGGCTTATCCAACACAATCTGCCCCAAAGCCATGGCCACGATCCGGTCGCAGCAGGCAAAGACATGGTGCATGTTGTGGCTGATAAAGACGCTGGTGACGCCTTGTTCTTTCAAGCCCTTCACAAAGCCAATCACCTTGGCGGTTTCCTTAACGGATAGGTGGTTGGTGGGTTCATCCAAGATCATAACCTTGGATTTGAAATGCATCGCACGCGCGATGGCAACACCTTGCCTTTGCCCGCCTGACAATTCGCCAACCAAGGCATCGGGCGAGCGCAGGTGCAGATCGACATCGGCAATGGCCTTGACCGACTCTTCGCGCATCTTTTGTTCGTCTAGAATGCCAAACCCGCCGATTGACCATTTCAGTGGTTCGCGCCCGATAAAGACGTTGCGCGAAATGGTCATCAGGGGGACCATAGAGTTGTACTGATAGATCGTCTCGATCCCAAGGCGCATGGAATCTTTCGGGTTGCGGATGTCGACCTCTTGGCCTTCCAGAAGGATTTGCCCCTCATCCTGCCGGTGCAAGCCTGACAGGATGTTGATCAGGGTGGATTTGCCTGCGCCGTTGTCGCCAACCAGCCCCAAGGCCTGCCCTTTTTCGATCTTCAGGCTGACCCCCTTTAACGCGTGCACGCCCGAATACCATTTGTGCAAATTGCGGGTTTCGATGATGGGGGTGCTCATTTATCCGTCTCCACTTGCATGGCCCGTCCACGGCGGCGCAGCCAAGCGTTGCCCACCACAGCAAAGATGGTCAAAGCGCCGATGGCGAATTTGAACCAGTTGGAATCGATCTGGCTCATCACCATGCCGTTGTCGATGACGCGGATCAAGGTTGCCCCGATCAACCCGCCGATGATCGACCCGACCCCCCCCATAAGCGAGGTGCCGCCGATCACCGCCGCGGCCACCGCCTGCAGCTCCATCCCCTCGCCCAAGGCAGGCAGGAACGAATTCAAGCGCAGCGATTGGATCATTCCGGCAAAGCCCGCCAGAACCGAGCAGATCATGAAACAGGCGATTTTCACCTTGCCGCTGGGAATGCCCATGGCCGCTGCGGCAGGCAAAAAGCCCCCCGTGGCGCGTACCCAGTTGCCAAAGTTGGTTTTGGCCAAAAGCAGGCTGATCAGCACCGCAATGCCCACAAACCACAAAACGGACGCACGCACCAACCCGCCGTCATCGACAAAGCCCGTAAAAATCCAGCTTGGCACTGCGCCGGGCTTGATGCGCGGTGGAAAGCCACCCGACACCACAACCGTCATAGACCGCGCCATAAACATCATCCCCAAGGTTGTGATGAACGAGGGGATATCAAACTTGATCGTGATCCAGCCATTCACAAAGCCGATAAAGGCGCACAGGGCCAAGCCCAAAAACACCGCCAACCAAAAGGGCACACCCGCCACCACCAGCACCGCCATGGTCATGGGCATCAATGCAAAGACCGATCCGACCGACAGGTCAAACTCGCCGCAGATCATCAGCAAGGTGACCCCCACTGCGACCAAAGCGGTTTCCGGCAAAAGACCCAAAACCCCGCGCACGTTGTCAATGGACAAAAAGACAGCGCCAGAGAGGATTTGGAACATCAAAATCAACAAAACCAACAGCAAGGTGCTGGCAAGCTCTGGCTTTTGCAAAGCGAGTTTAAACAGGCGCTTCATCCGTCAGGGTTCCTTTGGTTGAAAATAGGCTGGCGCAAAGATTATCCCTGCGCCAGCCATGGTCAAAGACTTAACGCAGGCCCTTTTCGGACAGGTCGCGCACAGCGGCCACATCCTTGGGGTATACCAGCGCTTCACCGGTGTTGATGTCGACCGGTGACAGGCCAACGGTCTTGGCCAGATAGACCTCCATCACGGGCATGAAGCCTTGTTCATAGGGCTGCTGGTCAACTTCCACTTGGATGTAGCCCGAGTCCATCTCGTCCAGCACGATCGGAACCAAGTCGAAACCACCCAACAGAACTTTGCCCGGCTCGATGCCACGATCGCGCAGAACGCCTGCGACGCCGGCATGCCAGAAGCCGGTGTCGAAATAGGCGTTGGTTTCAGGGTGCGCACTCAGATAAGCGCCAACGCGGTCGGCGACGACCGCCAGATCAAGACCCGAGTCGATCTTTTCATAAGTGATGCCGCGATCGGGATTGGCTTTGATCTGCTCGTCCAAGAAGTTGGTCACCCCCAAAGCGCGGGTTTCCGACCAGTTTTGGCCGGGGCCTGAAACGCCGACCAGCACGTGGATCGGGCCTTCCGCGGGCATATTGGCCCACTGTGCACGGGCCAGACCATAGCCTGCCGGTTCAAAGCCTTGGCCAACAAAGGCTTGACGGGCGTTGCCGGCAGCCCCTTCCAGATCGTCCACATTGGACGAGATCACGATTACACCGGCATCGCGGGCGCGCTGGATGATATCGTCAAAGGCGGTGTTGTCGATGATCGAGGTGATCAGCGCATCGGGCTTGCGGGCCAAAGCGGCTTCCATGTTGGCAACCTGTTCGGCGATCGAGCCGTCGGTTTGCACATAGACCATCTGGCAGGTGGCGCCGACCTTGGCGCAGGCATCCTCGTAGCCCTTCTGCACAGCCTGCCAGAAGGTGTTCGACGCGCCAGAATGCACCGTGAACACGATGTCCAGCGGATCTTGGGCCATGGCGGCGGTAGAGACGGTCGACAAAAGTGCAGCGATGGCAAGTCCTTGAAGTTTCTTCATCTTATGCTCCTCCCATGAAGCAGGTTGCGGTCGGTTCAGACCGTGGTGGCATCGGACCGAAGTCGCGACGTGGTGAAGGCCCGGTCTAGATCGGGATGCAATTCCATCCCAAGACCTGCTCCAGGCGGAACAGTGATCATCCCGCCTTTGACCTCGGGCAAAGCCGTGACCAAATCGCGGTACCAAGTGTGATAAAAGGCGCGCACGCTTTCTTGCACCAAAGCATTGGGTGCGTTCAACGACAAATGCGTGCTCGCGCACAGCACCACAGGGCCGGTGCAATCATGCGGGGCTATGGGCAGATGCCACGCCTCGGCCATCGAGGCGATCTTGCGCGCCTCTGACAGCCCGCCGCACCAAGACAGATCCAGCATCACAACGCCCGCAGCGCCAGTTTCCAACAGGTCGCGAAAGCCCCACCGCGTGGCAAGGGTTTCTGATGCCGAAATCGGCGCAGGCGACAGATCCGCATAGCGCTTCAGGCTGCCCAAAGAGTCCATCTTGATCGGGTCTTCGTGCCAAAAGGTCTGATAGGGTGTGAGGGCCTTGGCAATCTGCAAGGCGGGCAGCAGTTGCCACATCGAGTGGAACTCGACCATGATATCCATCTTGTCGCCCACAGCGCGGCGAATTTTCTCAAACGGCTCCAAGGCTTTGCGCAGATCGGGGCCAGAGATATACTGGCCTCGCGTGGCTTCGGCGGCGCGGTCAAACGGCCAGATTTTCATGGCCGTGATACCCTCTTCCAGCAGGGAATGGGCAAGTTCATCGGCACGGTTCATAAATCCGTTCAGATCGTCATACAGCGGGCTGTCGCCAATACCGTAGTTGGCCGTCACTTGCCCAGTGGTTTTTTTGACATAATCGGTGCCCGCGCAGGTGTTATAGGTGCGAATTTCGCGGCGGGTAAAGCCGCCCAGAAGCTGGGCTATGGGCTGGCCCGTGGCCTTGCCGAACAGATCCCACAGCGCAATGTCAAAGGCCGAATTGCCCCGCATTTCCGCACCAGACGAGCGAAAGCCCAAATAGCCCACCAGATCGGCGGCAAGCCGGTCAATCTCCAAAGGATCGCGGCCAATCACACGGGGGGCGATGTATTCATGCACATGCGCCTCCACAGTGGCCGCGCCAAAGAACGTCTCGCCCAAACCTACCAGCCCCTGATCGGTGTGCACCTGCAGCCAGATCAGATTGGGCCTTTCTGCCACGCGGATGGTTTCAAGGGCGGTGATCTTCATGACATCCCCGCCGTCAGCAAAGCGCGCACGCTTTCGTCGAAGTGAAGCGACATCAGCTCGACGGCCTTCAGCGGGTCACTGGCGGCCACGGCACGCGCGATGTCGATATGGGTCTGCACCATCAATTCGCGTGCCGCTTGGGTGGGGCGGGTTTTCCAGCCCATGGCCCAAGTTTGCCGCGTAATCCCTTGAAAAGCCCCAATCAACAGCGAATAGACCGGATTGCGCGAGGCTTGGGCCAAGGCGGTGTGAAAGGCCAGATCATATTCCATAAGCTGGGCAGGGTCGCCCAAACTGGCGTGCATCTGGCCCGCAAGGCGCAAAATCTCGGCGGCTTCTTCATCCGTCCGCCGGATGGCGGCGAGGGTGACAATGCGGGTTTCGATGGTGCGGCGCACGTCATAGATTTGGTGGATGTTGATCTGGTCGGTATGCACGCCGTGTTCGATCATCAGCGACATGGCCCCGTGGTCAATCTGCGCCACGGTGGCGCGCTTGCCCGTTGCCAGTTCAATGATCCGCATCGCGGCCAAGGAGCGAAAGGCCTCGCGCACCACAGTGCGCGATACGTTCAACTCTTTGGACAGAAGGGCTTCTGATGGCAACTTGTCGCCCGGCATCAGATCGCGCTCGCGGATGTGCCGCGAGATAGCGCCAATGGCATCGCCCACCAGACTTGCGCTGTTGATCTGATCCAAACCCAATCCCCCAAACCTGTCTGACAGGTTTTGCTTGAAAGAGGTGTAAAGGCCGCGCATCCTGCCTGTCAACGGATTCGTGAAGGGGCGAAGATGGGCGTCGAATTGGTCCTGCAGGCCTGCGATATCGTGGGCGAAAGTGCGGTTTGGGATGACCGGCGCGGGCGTTTGGTGTGGGTGGATATCATCGGGCGGCGGGTGCAGGCCTTTTACCCCGCCACGGGCGCGCATCAAGTTTGGCCCTTGCAGGGGCGGCCCACCTCTATCGGTCTGCGCGCCGATGGCGGGGCAATCTTGGGGATGGAGCGTGCGATTTGCCTATGGGATTGGCACGGCCAACCAAGTCCCGTGGCTGACGTTGAACTCGACATGCCCGCCAACCGCCTGAACGAGGGCGTGGTGGGGCCGGATGGCGCCTATTGGCTGGGCACGATGTTCAACAACATCCAAGACGACGACAGCCCGCGCGATATTCCCAAAGCTACGGGGAAGATTTATCGCTACACGCAATCGGGCGGCGTGCAGCCGGTGTGTGACGATGCCTTTGGCATCACCAACACGCTGGCCTTCCCCGACAAAACCCATCTGATCACCGCCGATACCTTGGCCAATACGCTCTACCGCTACGACATCGGGGCAGGGGGGCAGCTTTCAGGCCGCAGCACGCTGAATTCGGGCTTTGCGCGCGGCTTTCCTGATGGATCTTGCCTTGATGCCCAAGGCTGCCTTTGGACAGCGCGGGTGGCGGGGGGCGCTTGCCTGACCTGCCTGTCGCCTGACGGCACGGTTGAGGCCGTGGTTGACCTGCCCTGCCTGTGGCCCACCAGTTGCGCCTTTGGCGGGCCTGATCTTGCCACGCTATATGTCACCTCGGCCCGGTTCACCCTGACGGACGACCATCTGGCCGCACATCCCCACGAAGGTAGCCTTTTTGCGCTGGATGTCGGCGCGTGCGGCCTGCCCGCTTACCGGTTTGGAGAAACCTCATGAAAATTGTCGACCTGCGCGCCACCACGGTTGCGGTGCCTTTGCAAGCCCCTTTGCGCCATGCCAATGGGGCCCATTGGGGCCGCTTTATCCGCACGATTGTGGAAGTGGTCTGCGACAACGGCGTTGTGGGTTTGGGCGAGATGGGGGGTGGCGGGGCCTCGGCCGAGGCGGCGGTTTTGGGGTTAAAGCCCTATGTGCTGGGCCATGACCCTTTGCAGCTGGAACAGTTGCGCTGGAAGATCATGAACCCCGTCGGCAGCCTGTACAATGCACGCGCGCAACTGCACGCGGCGGTCGAGATGGCTTGCATGGATGCGGCGGGCAAAAGCCTAGGCATTCGCGCCTGCGACCTTTTGGGCGGGGCGCTGCGTGAGGAAATCCCCTTCGCCTCGTACCTGTTCTTTCGCCACCGCAATGCCGCGACAGGGGCAGGGGGCGAGACCACCGCCGACGAGATCGTGGCCCATGCCCGTGACCTAAAATCCAAGCACGGCTTTACCACCCACAAGCTTAAAGCCGGCGTCTTTCCCCCCGCCCATGAGATCGAGGTTTACCGCGCCCTCGCCGCGGCCTTCCCCACCGATCGTTTGCGGATTGACCCCAATTCTGTCTGGACGGTGGAAGAGGCGATCCATGTTGGCCGCGCCATCCTAGACCTCAACAACGACTACTTCGAAGACCCTTGCTGGGGGCTGGAAGGCATGCGCCGTCTGCGCCAGTTCGTGCCGATCCCCACGGCGACCAATGCGGTTGTGGTCAATTTTGAACAACTGGCGCAGTCGATCCGGCAAGACCTGATCGACGTTGTCTTGCTGGACACCACCTTTTGGGGCGGGCTACGGCAGGCCTATAAGGCGGGCACGGTGCTGGAAACCTTTCAATACGGCGCTTCGGTGCATTCGTCGGGGGAATTGGGCATCCAACTGGCGTCGATGCTACATCTGGGCGCGTCTTTGCCCAACATCGGATTTGCGGCAGATGCGCATTATCACCACTTGACCGACGACATCATCAAAGGCGGGCCGTTTCGCTATAAGAACGGGTCCATCGCCTTGCCCAAGGGGCCGGGGCTGGGGGTAGAGCTGGACCGCGAGAAGGTTGCCGAATACGCCGAACATTTCCGCCGCTTTGGCGGCTATGCCTATGACCGTGATCCCGCGCGGCCGAACTGGTATTCGGTCTATCCCGAACGCAACTTTGCCAATCCGGCCGATGGGGCCATGGCGCTGTAACGGCGTTACACGGCGCGGTCGATTCGCGTGCTAAGATGGATCAGGCTTTCGGACGACTTCACCCCCGCCATAGCGCCGATCTGATCCAGCACATCATCCAGTGCTGCCGTGTTGGGGGCTGACAGTTGCAGCAAAAGATCGAAGCGCCCTGAGGTGGTAAAGACCCGCTCCACCTCGGCAATTGCCTTCAAACGCGACAGGATAGCCGCCTGTCCGCGCGGTTCGATCGTCAGCAAAACCGAGGCGCGCAACCGCCCCTGCCGCGCCTCTTCGCCCAGTTTCAGCGTATAGCCTGCGATGATGCCGCCCGTCTCCAACCGCTCTAGCCGGGCTTGAATGGTCGAGCGCGCCACCTTCAAGCGGCGCGCCAAAGTGGCTACAGATATCCGAGCATCCGCGCTGAGCAGGCCGATGATGCCGCGATCGAGGTCGTCCATACAATATGCCTTCCTTTTTCGTCATTATGACGAAGTTTTCAGACAAATATATAGTTTTGTTCGGTGAAGTTGTCACGCATATGCAGCATTCTAAGTTGCAGGAAAAGGGCGGCTCATACGCACCTGGCCTGGTTGGAAAAACCGAGCTTGTGCCTATGCCTGCCTGTCCATTTTTATGGCAACGGGAAAGGACAAGCATCTTGTTGGCAGAAAGGAATACGCCGATGGGACTGTCCAAAACGATCTGGACCAATCCGACCGAATACCTGCGCAATCAGCAGCCGGAGAACCCCGTGCTGTTTTTTGCGCCCCAAGCCGTGCAGGCGACCGCGCGTCGTTTTCTGCAAGGATTTCCGGGCCTTGTGACCTATGCGGTCAAGTCAAACCCTTCGGAAGAAGTGGTTGAAAACCTGATCGCAGCCGGTGTGAAGGGGTTTGACTGCGCCTCACCGTTTGAGATTGACCTGATCCGCCGTCTGGATCCGGATGCAGCGATCCATTACCACAACCCCGTGCGCTCACGCGCCGAGATTGCCTTTGCGATTGAACGCAAAGTCATTTCTTGGTCGGTCGACAGCCGTAGCGAATTGGCCAAGTTGATCGAGATGGTTCCCGCAGCAGGCTGCGAGATTTCCGTGCGCTTCAAGCTGCCGGTGTCGGGCGCTGCCTATAACTTTGGTGCCAAGTTTGGGGCCACGGCGGAACTGGCGGCAGAGTTGCTTAAGACGGTGGCGGATGCAGGCTTTGTGCCCTCGATCACCTTCCATCCGGGCACGCAATGCACCGATCCCGAAGCTTGGGCCTCTTACATCCGCGAGGCTGCGGTGATTGCGCGCAACGCGGGCGTGAAGATTGCGCGCCTGAACGTGGGTGGTGGTTTTCCCAACAACCGCGTGGACGGTGTCAGCGTGGATGTGCACTCGATCTTCGAGACGATTGACCGCGTGACGGGCGAAAGCTTTGGGGCAAACCGTCCGGCTTTGGTCTGCGAACCCGGGCGCGGCCTGTGCGGGGATGCGTTCGCTGTGGCAGCGCGCGTGAAATCGGTGCGCGATGATGAACATGTGTTCATGAATGACGGCATCTATGGGTCGATGTTCGAATTCAGCCAGATTGGCATCATCAACCGTGTCGAAGTCATCGATTCCAACGGCCACCGCCGCATGGGCGAGGTGCAAGGCCGCGTCGTCTTTGGCCCAACCTGCGATTCGGTGGATCGTTTGCCCGGCGAGGTGCCCTTGGCATCTGATGTGCAAGAGGGCGATTTTGTCGTCTTCCAAGGCATGGGGGCTTATTCCACCGTCACCAACAGCCGCTTTAACGGCTTTGGCGAACTGGGTGTTGTGACGGTTTTGGCGCTGACGCTCTGAAACGTAAGACTCATCTCTAAAGCCCCGGCAGGTCCCCTCCTGCCGGGGTTTTCTTTTGGCCGCCTTTTCTTTCGCCTAAGCCCGCGCCATAACCGCAAAAGCCCGAATGAAAGGACATCCGATGCGCCCCCTAACCCTCGCCGCTACGCAGTTTGCCTGCACATGGGACTTGCCCGCGAACCTTGATCAGGCCGAGGCTTTGGTGCGCCAAGCCGCCGCAGAGGGGGCCAAGCTGATTTTGATCCAAGAGCTGTTCGCCAGCCCCTATTTTTGCATCGAACAGCACCCCAAGTATCTCGCTATGGCGCAGCCTTTTGTGCGCAACCCGCTGATCGCCCGCTTTGCCGACCTTGCACGCGAACTGGGTGTGGTGCTGCCCTGTCCCTATTTCGAAAAGGCGGGGCCTGCCTTTTTCAATTCCTGCGCCCTCATCGATGCCGATGGCACCGTCTTGGGCAACTACCGCAAAAGCCATATCCCGCAAGGCGTTGGTTATGAAGAGAAGTTCTATTTCAGCCCCGGTGACACCGGCTACCGCGTGTGGGACACCGCCGTGGGCCGCATCGGTTTGGGGATTTGCTGGGATCAGTGGTTCCCCGAATGCGCCCGTGCGATGGCGTTGATGGGGGCAGAGGTGCTGCTGTATCCCACGGCCATAGGTTCGGAACCCCCCGCGCCCGAATATGACAGCCAACCCCATTGGGAGGCCTGTATGAAAGGCCATGCCGCCGCCAACATTCTGCCCGTGATCGCTTCAAACCGCATCGGGCATGAGGTTGCCCCTAATGGGCGCGATCTGACCTTTTACGGATCAAGCTTCATCTGCGATCATGCGGGGCAAATTCAGGCAAGGGCCAGCCGTGACCAGACCGAAGTCATCACGACAACCTTTGATATGGACCAGATCGCCGACCTGCGCGCCTCTTGGGGGGTATTTCGTGACCGCCGACCTGAGACTTACGGCGCCTTGGCCACGCTGGACGGGGTGTCCGGTAAAGGTGCTTAGCCATCCGCCTTAGGCCGTGGCGCTTTGCGCTCTGGGCTGGCCACCTGCGCTTCTAGCTCGTCCAGAAGCTTAAGGATAAAACCACCAGTCGGACGCAGGGAATGGGCCGCCCGCACCAATCGCAAGGCCGAGGGCGCATCAAAGGCCGCTACGGCTGTCGCGGCCTTGCGCAGGTCATCAGCGTTCAGCGCCTGCAATTCCGACTGACGCCGCCCCAAGGTTAAGATCACGACGCGCATCGCCTCTGCCCAGGCTTCGCTGTCCATCGTTTCGGTGTTGGTGTCTGGATAATCGGTGAAATCATCTGGGAACAGGTTTTCGAAGGGCGTGACCTTCAGCCGGGCGTTCAGACGGCGGTTACCTTCCAGATAGGGTGCCAAAAAGTCGCGTGCCGCGGTGGCAGAGGGCACCATACGCTGCAAATGCCAAGGAAAGGCATCTAACAGGCGCAGGGTCACGGCATCATCGCCCAGGGCCGCATTGGCAATATGGCCGATCTTGGCCTGCACCCGACCCACTGACCGGTTGACATCCGCCTTGCGTTCCAACCTGTGTGGGTTGATCTTCAGGACGGACAACAGGTCGCTTACCACGTCGCCTTCGTGCAGCAACGCGCGGTCAAACACCCGAACGATCAGGTTTTCACGCCCAAACGCCTGCTCCCACAGACCCATGCGCTGGTCATAGTCCAGATACAGCCGGTGATGGGGATGTGGCAATGGCAGAGCCGTCAGCGCATGGCCCCACAACTGGCCTTCGTGCGGACGGTCTTGTCTTGCGCCTTCTTGATGGTGTGACACGGCATGGCGATCCTGACGGCGCAGGTAGACGATGATCTTGATGTCGTCAAACACCCTGCGCAAAGCGGTGGCCAGATCGTCAATCGGGCCCTGCTGGAAGAAGAAAGAGAAATTCTCGGAAGACCCAAAGACATGATCCGACGCATGCGACGCAAGGAATGCCGCCAACCTGTCAGGATCAATCACCCGAAAGCCGTCGGGCACCACCTGACCGGGTGTGACGTAATCCATAAAGCTGTGCAGATTGGGCCAAGGTGCGACATAAGAAAACCCAAGACCGTGCCGCATCAACAAGGCATCGTTCATCTGAAAGGTTTCTTGGAACGTCGTCGTTCCGGTTTTGTGTGCGCCAATGTGCAGACTTAGTCGTCGCATAGTGCCATCTTCTTGAAATAAATGATAAAATGGAAGATTGTCTGAAAAAATCCTTCAGGTTTCTAGTAAGGATCCTGAAGGATTTACAAAATCAAAATCTGGGGCGCAGCCCTTAGCGGTTTGGCAGATCGATATAGTCACGCTTTTTCGGCCCGATGTACAACTGACGCGGGCGGCCGATTTTGCCGTTTTCGGTGATCATCTCTTTCCACTGGCTGATCCAGCCTACCGTGCGTGAAATGGCGAAAATCGGTGTGAACATGGATGTTGGAAAGCCCATCGCATCCAAGATAATGCCGGAATAGAAATCGACATTGGGATAAAGCCGTTTTGAGATGAAGTAATCATCCGATAAGGCGATCCGCTCTAGCTCTTTGGCGACTTGCAAGGTGGGGTTGTTGTGGATGCCAAGCAGTTCCAACACTTCGTCGGCAGATTCCTTCATCACTGTCGCGCGGGGATCAAAGTTCTTATAGACGCGGTGGCCAAAGCCCATCAGCCGGAAACCAGAGTTCTTGTCTTTGGCCTTGGCGATATATTCCGGGATCCGGTCTACCGTGCCAATTTCGCGCAGCATTTCCAGACAGGCTTGGTTGGCCCCGCCATGGGCAGGCCCCCAAAGACACGCAATTCCCGCCGCAATACAGGCAAAGGGATTGGCCCCCGAAGACCCCGCCAACCGCACCGTCGAGGTCGAGGCGTTTTGCTCATGATCGGCATGCAGCATCATGATCCGGTCCATGGCTTTTTCCAGCACGGGGTTGACCACATAGTCTTCGGTCGGCACGGCAAAGCACATGTGCAAGAAGTTACCCGCATAAGACAGGCTGTTCTTGGGGTAAACGAAGGGCTGGCCGACCGAATATTTATAGGCCATCGCCGCAATCGTTGGCAGTTTGGCGATCATGCGCATCGCTGCCACTTCGCGCTGCCAAGGGTCGTTGATGTCAAGGCTGTCATGGTAAAAGGCCGACATGGCCCCCACGACGCCCACCATCGTGGCCATCGGGTGGCTGTCACGGCGGAAACCACGAAAGAAGTAGTGCATCTGTTCATGCACCATCGTGTGGCGCGTGATGCGGGTTTTAAAATCGTCCATCTGCACTTTGGTCGGCAATTCGCCGTAAAGCAGCAGGTAACACACCTCAAGATGGGTGCTTTGGGCGGCCAATTGTTCGATCGGATAGCCGCGGTACAGCAACTCGCCCTTATCGCCGTCGATATAGGTGATCGCACTTTTGCACGCCGCGGTCGAGGTGAAGCCCGGATCATAGGTGAACACATCCGCCTCGTCATAAAGCTTGCGGATATCCACGACATCCGGCCCCAATACCGGCGACATCATCGGCAGATCATAGGATTTGCCGTTCACGCTTAACTTGGCAACTTTATCAGCACACATCTCTCAATCCCCAATCTGTCCCATAGTTCCGTGGCAGCGGAACATGGCAATTTCGTTTTGATCGCAAGGCGGGGCCAGCGCCTTTTGGCTTAGCGGCAGGTGTCGCCAAGCCGTGCAAGTGTCTCGTCGCGGCCCAAAACCAGCATAATGTCATAGACGCTTGGGGTGGCCGTCCGTCCAGCAAGAGCCGCCCGTAAAGGAGAGGCCAGTTTGCCAAATCCAATGTCTGCAGTTGTCGCTGCTTTGGTGAGAATAGCTTCCAAATTGTCCTTGTTCCACGTAACATTTTGCAACTGCAGCGTCAAGGATTGCAGTATACCACGGGATACATCGTCAAGAAAGGCCGCAGCGGCCGCCTCGGGTTGAATGGGGCGGCTTGCCAAAGCAAAAGCTGCCTTATCAAGAAGTTCGGGGAATGTCTTCGCGCGATCTTTCAGGCAATACATGCCGCGCATCAGCAGATCGCGCTGGGCCTGTGTCAACACAGGCTTACCCGTCACGGCCAGATAGGCCTGCAGTTCGTGCAGCAGCGCAGCATCTTGCGCCATTGCCATGTGATGCCCGCAGGTGTTTTCCATCTTTTTGAAATCTAACCTTGCGGGGGCGCGGCCAATCCCGTCTAGGTCGAACATGGATTGCGCCTCGTGCGAGGTGAAAATCTCAGCATCGCCCTTGGCCCAGCCCAGACGCGTCAGATAATTGCGCATCCCCGCCGCAGGGTACCCCATGGCTTGATATTCCTCCACGCCCAATGCCCCGTGCCGTTTGGACAGTTTCTTGCCATCTGGCCCGTGGATCAACGGAATATGCGCCCAGACCGGTACATCCCAGCCCATGGCCTGATAGACCATCGTCTGGCGTGCGGCATTGGCCAGATGGTCATCGCCGCGAATGACATGGGTCACGCCCATGTCATGGTCATCAACCACCACGGCCAGCATATAGGTGGGCGTCAGGTCAGACCGCAGCACGATCATGTCGTCCAACTGATCGTTTTGAAAGGTGACTTTGCCCTGAACCTTGTCTTCGATCACAGTTTCGCCCAAGCGGGGGGCTTTCATGCGGATCACATAGGGCAGGTCGGGGTAGGTTGCCGGATCTGCATCGCGCCAAGGGCTTAAAAATAGCGGATAGCGTCCAGCCGCTTCTTCGGCTGTGCGAAAGGCGTCGATGTCCTCTTTGCTGGCAAAGCACTTATAGGCCGTGCCACGCGCCAACATCTGGTGGGCCACTTCGGCATGGCGGTCTTTGCGTTCAAACTGGCTAACCACCTCACCGTCCCAATCCAGACCCAGCCATGTCAGCCCGCGCAAGATGGCAGCCGTGGCTTCGGGGGTAGAGCGTTCGCGGTCTGTGTCTTCGATGCGCAACAAGAACTTACCACCCCGCCCGCGCGCATAAAGCCAGTTGAACAGCGCCGTCCGCCCGCCACCGATATGCAAATAGCCTGTGGGCGAGGGGGCAAAGCGGGTGACGATTTGGGGCGTGGACATGGGCACGTTAACCTTCTGGAAACCTTGGAGCGCTAGGCTTGGCGCAGCTTTAGGCAAATGCGGGACGGCTGACAAGGTGGGCATGGGGCGGCAAGCTTGGGCGGCAATCGGGCACTGGGCCAAAGGCAGCGCGCCTTCGGACCCGTTCTTGGCCAGTCCGGTGTTTTTGGCCTTGGGGATTGGGGCGTGGTTTGGGCTGCACGCCGAACCAGAGCTGCCATTTTATCTTACTATGGCGGTGGTCTTGCTGGGGCTGGCCGGTCTGGTGCGATTTGGCCCTTGGGGTTTGCGCCCCTTGGCTGTGGCTTTGGCCTGCAGTGTGGCCGGCACCTTAGCTTGTGGCGCTCGTGTCTGGGTGGTGGATGCGCCGATGCTGGCAATGCCCTATTACGGGCCAGTGCAGGGTCGACTTGTAGACATCGACCGCTCGCAATCTGATGCCGTGCGACTGACGCTGGATCAAGTGGTGCTGACAGACGTTCCCCCCGATCAAACCCCTGTCGTTGTGCGGATATCCTTGAAGGGCCTGCCGCAATCTGACCCTTACGAGATGGGGCGCACTGTTTTGATCACCGCCCGCCTTGCCGCCCCCGAAAGTGCTGCAGAGCCGGGGGGCTTTGATTTTCGCCGTATGGCGTGGTTTCAGCAATTGGGCGCAGTGGGCTATACGTCCAGTCCTGTGGTTACTTGGGCCCCACCGGGCCTTTGGGATGCCAGCATCAACCGTCTGCGCAACCGTTTGTCGGCGGCCATCATGGCGCGGGTTTCGGGCGATGCGGGGGCCTTTGCCTCAGGCGCATTGACGGGGGATCGCTCGCAGATTTCAGCGGAAGTTGTCAGCGACCTGCGCATCTCGTCCTTGGCGCATTTGCTGGCGATTTCGGGCATGAATATGGCTTTTCTGACAGGCTTTGTCTTCGGCCTGATCCGTTATGGCCTAGCGCTGGTGCCGCCTGTGGCCTTGCGGATCAACACAAAAAAGGTGGCTGCAATTTTGGCCTTTGGCGTCGCGCTGTTTTATCTTGTCCTGTCAGGGGCCAATGTGGCCACGACACGGGCGTTTTTGATGGTGTCACTTCTTTTGGGATCTGTCTTGCTGGACAGGCGGGTTTTGACGCTGCGGTCGGTGGCGGTGGCGGCGTTTATCTTGCTGGTCTGGCAGCCTGAAAGCCTGCTCGCCCCGGGCTTTCAACTGTCTTTTGCGGCGACGATTGCGCTGATTGCGGGCTATGCCCCGGCTGAGCGTTTCTTGCGTGAAAGGGGCATGCCGGGTTGGTTGGTGCCTGTAGCGATGCTGGTTGTCACCTCGGGCATTGCGGGTTTGGCGACAGCGCCCTTTTCGGCGGCAACTTTTAACCGGATGACAGCTTATGGCTTGCTTGCGAACCTATTGACCGTTCCGGTGATGAGCGTTTTGATGGGTGCAGGGGCGATTGCAGCCCTTTTGGCGCCCTTGGGGTTGGCTGCGCCTGCCCTGTGGGTTTTGGGCTGGTCCGCCCAATGGATTTTGGCCGTTGCCCATTGGACGGCGGGCCTGAACGGGGCAATCACCCCTGTGCCGCAACCCGGTCCTTGGGTTATTCCCTTGCTGGCTTTGGGCGCGCTTTGGGGGGTTATTTGGCAGGGCAGGGTGCGGCTTTTGGGATTTGTCCCTTTGGTGACGGCTTTTGGTCTTTGGGCCTTGGTAGAACGCCCTGTGCTGCTGATTTCCTCGGATGGGGTTTTGGCGGGTGTCCTTGGCCCCCAAGGGCGTGCCCTTTCCGCATCAAAGGGGGCGGGATTTACCGCTACATCTTGGCTGGCTGACGATGGCGACTTGGCTCTGCAATCTGAGGCAGCGCTGCGCCCGGGCTTTGCAGGGGCCAAAACCCAACGCCGCTTTCAGGTCGTGGGCCTGCACGGGGTGGTTTTGTCGGGCAAAGACGCGGGTATGATGGTTTCCGCCGCCTGCGCTACGGCCGATCTTGTGGTGCTGCCAGTGCGGTATGGGGCTTCGCCTGTCAGACCCGCAGGCTGCACGGTGATTGATGCCGTGATCTTGGGCAAAAGCGGCGCTTTGGCTGGACTGCCGCAAACCGACGGGCTGGTTTTGGTGCCTGTGCACAGCGGCACAAGGCTATGGTCGGGTGTGACGGCGCCTATGGAACCGAAGCGCGTGCAGCCAAACGCTGCACGCCTTGCAGCCTTACCTGTCCGCCCAGATCAGTAGTTGCTGATCAATAGCTGCGGATCAGGCCCACCAATTTGCCCTGTACCTTGACCATATGGCTGGGGAACACGCGGGTCTCAAAAATCGGGTTTGCGGCCTCAAGCGCGATCATCGTGCCTTTGCGGCGAAAACGCTTAAGCGTTGCCTCGGCGTCTTCGACCAAGGCCACCACGATATCGCCATTCTCGGCATCTTGCTGTTCTTGGATGATCACGATGTCACCATCGTTGATCCCCGCCTCGATCATCGAGTCGCCCTTCACCTCTAGCGCGTAATGCGCGCCTTTGCCTGAAATCAGGGCGTTGGGCACGGTGACGTGATGGCTGATGTGCTGAATGGCTTCAATTGGCACACCCGCAGCGATCCGCCCCATCATCGGGATTTCCATCGCATAAGAAGTTTCTATGGCCAAAGCTGCCGCAGGACGCGGCGGTGGGGCAGCGGGTTTTGACCCCTGCACCACGCGCGGCTTAAAGCCCACCTTTTCCATCGCTTCGGGCAGTTTCACGATTTCCAAGGCGCGGGCGCGGTGGGCCAAGCGGCGGATAAACCCACGCTCTTCTAGGGCTGTGATCAGGCGGTGGATGCCCGATTTCGACTTTAAATCCAGCGCATCCTTCATCTCGTCAAACGAGGGCGGCACGCCGTCGCTGTCAATCCGCGTGCGTATGAAATCCAAAAGTTCGATCTGTTTGCGCGTCAACATGGGTGTCACCCTTTCTGAAATCACGGGGCCATAAGCTTGGCCAGACCAGTTTTGCAGCCTTAGATTGCCACAAGTGTTAATATAATGTTCTATCCGTGTTCTTGTTTTGTGTCAATACGTTTGTCTGCCACAGTGTTATTCGGCCGCAGTGTTGTTCGGCCACATTGCTATTCAGCTACAGCACGATTGGGTCACAGCGCGATATAGCGCGCACCACTGCCCTTGGCCTGTGCGCCTTCGCCCTCAGGACGGATCAGCAGGGCGTTGGCTTGGGTTAAGATGCCAATCAGGGCGGAATCTTGCCGCTCAAACGGGGTTATGACGCCATCTTTCAGTCGGGCGCGCATATAGTGGCTGCGCGGCCCGTTCGCGTCGACATCTGCGCCCAAGGTGGCAAAATGTTCCACCGGGGCCACATCGGGCCGCCCTTGCAGGGCGCGTACCATCGGCAGCACAAAAAGATGGGCGCAAACGATAGACGAGACAGGATTGCCCGGCAGTCCTACCATCGGTGTGCCCAAAACCCGCCCCGCCATCAAGGGTTTGCCCGGTCGCATGGCTATTTTCCAAAAGGCGCGCTCTAACCCCAAGCTTTCGGCGACAGGTCCAACCAGATCGTGATCGCCGACCGAGGCCCCGCCAGTGGTCACAATTAAATCCGCCCCCGCCGCCAGCCCGAAAACGGCTGTCAGATCAGAGGCCGTATCGCGGGCAATTGGCAAAATGCGGGCGATGGCGCCTTGCGCTTCCACCAAGGCCGCTATGGCAAAAGAGTTGGAACAGATGATCTGCCCCGGTCCTGGGACTTCTCCCGGCATCACCAATTCATCGCCTGTGGCGATAATGGCCACCACGGGGCGGCGGTGCACCTGAACTTGGGGAATGTTCATCGCTGCCAACAGTGCCAGATCATGCGGTCCGATGCGGCGGGGGGCAAAGCCTTCGCCGGCTTTGAAATCTTGGCCCCGCGGGCGGATATGGCGGGCGATATCGGCTTTGGGATTGACGGTGATTGTATCGCCGGCAAGGCTTACATCTTCTTGCAAAACCACCCGCGTGGCCCCCTGCGGCACAGGCGCACCGGTAAAGATCCGCACAGCTTGGCCAATTTGAACTGCGCCCTCAAAGCCGCGCCCCGCCTGCGCTGCGCCCACCACAGCAAACTGGTCCCCCGCCACGGGATCTCCGCGCAGCGCATAGCCGTCCATGGCCGAGGCGTCAAAGGGCGGTTGGTCGCGCATGGCCAAGGCTGGGGCGGCCATCATCCGCCCCACAGCGTGCCGCAAGGCCACGGTTTCTGTAGGCAAAGACGACACCAGCGCCAAGCAACGCGCCAGCGCTTGGGCGACCGATATCATGGCTTGGCCTCGTAAAGCCCCGACTTGCCGCCGTCTTTTAACAAAAGCCGGATGCCTTCGATCTGCATGCCCTTTTCCACGGCTTTGAGCATATCATAGACTGTCAGGCAGGCGATCGTCACAGCTGTCAGCGCCTCCATCTCTACGCCTGTCACGCCCGATGTTTTGACTGTGGCCGTCACCCGCACGCCGGGCAGGGTGGCATCGGTTGCCAAATCCACGGCGACTTTGGTGATGGGCAAAGGGTGACACAGCGGGATCAGGTCAGAGGTTTTCTTGGCGGCCATAATGCCTGCAAGCCGGGCAATCCCCAAGACATCGCCCTTCTTGGCGCGGCCCTGCGCGATCAGGCCAAGGGTTTCGGGCGTCATCACAATGCACCCTTGGGCCATAGCGATGCGGTCGGTCACGGGTTTTGCGCCGACATCAACCATATGCGCATGGCCCTGATCGTCAAAATGCGTCAGGTCGGTTGGTTTTGGGCCGCTCATGCGCCCCCCGATGTCAGCGGGTTGGCCAGAATGGTGCGGGTCGCTTGCGTCACGTTCTCTTGCCGCATCAGGCTTTCGCCGATCAAAAAGCAGCGCACACCGTACCGGGCCAGATCGGCCAGATCCTGTGCCGTATAAAGCCCGCTTTCCGAGACGATCAGCCGTCCCTCTGGCACATGGCGCGCCAAGGTTCGGGTGGTGTCTAGCGTCACTTCGAACGAGTGCAAGTTGCGGTTGTTGATGCCGATCAGCGGTGATTTCAGGCGGCTGGCGCGGTGCAATTCGTCCAGATCATGCACTTCGATCAGCACATCCATGCCAAGGGCAAAGGCTGCAGCCTCAAGGTCTGCGGCCTGCGCGTCAGAGACAGATGCCATGATGATCAAGATGCAATCGGCGTGCAACGCGCGGGCTTCGACCACTTGGTAGGGATCATAGAGGAAATCTTTGCGCAAACAGGGCAGCTTTACCGCTTGATGGGCAGCGAGCAGATAGGAATCGTCACCTTGGAACGATGGCCCATCGGTTAAGACAGACAGGCAAGTGGCGCCGCCCGCTTCATAGGCCTTGGCCAAGGCGGGCGGGTCAAAATCTGCCCTAATCAAACCCTTGGAAGGCGAGGCTTTCTTGATTTCGGCAATCAGCCCATAGCCAGCGCTTGCGGCCTCTGACAGGGCACGGGCAAAGCCGCGTGGCGCGGGGGCTGCGGCTGCAGCCTCTTCGACCTGTTGCAGCGGGCGTGCGGCTTTACGCGCGGCAACCTCTTGCAGCTTATAGGCCTTGATGGTGTCTAGGATCGTGGCGCTCATCTTATTGACTTAGCGTGGGCTTTGCCCAAAGGGAAGAGAGCGCGCACGCTGGATCTGCAAGGCCAGCACAAAGGCCAAGCCCGGCCAAAAGGCTTGCGCCAGCCCATAAGCCCCCACAATCCGCCGGTTGCCCCCCGAGGAAAGGGCCACAGCCTCGGTCGTCAGCGTGACGATCCGCCCGCCGCCCAAAAGCAGCGTAGGCAGGTATTGCCCGATGGATACCGCAAAGCCCACAGCCGCCGTTGCCGCAAGTGGCCCCGCAAGCATCGGCAGACGCAATTGCATCAAAACACGCCAAGGCTTGGCCCCCAGACTGGCCCCCACAGCCCCCAGATGCGGGTTCCAGCCGACAAAGGGGCCGGACAGGCCCAAGACGACATAGGGCAGAACATAGACCAGATGGCCCAAGGCCACTGCCGCCAAGGGCGGGACGGGCAGGTGCAGCAAGGCTGTGGCGATGCCCGGGATAACCACGATTTGCGGTACGATCAGCGGAAGGAAGATCAGTGCCTCGCCCGCGGGCTTTGGTCGCAAAGTCTGGGTCTGCAAAGCCCACAGCGTCAGCACCATGGCCACAGCCGTCACCGCCAAGGCCAGGGCCACGCTGACGCCCGAGGCACGCAGCAGGGCAGGGCCTGCTTGAGCCCAGACTTGCAAGGTGAACTGGCCGGGCAAGGTCATTGGAAAGCGCCAAAGCCCTGCGACGGACCAAAGAGCCAAGCTTGTCAGCCCCAAAACCGGTAGCACAGTCAAACCCGCCACCGCCGCTGTGGCCAAGGGGGCGCAGGCGCGTTCGGCCCAAGGCGCGCGGATGCCTTTCATCGTCAAGCCATGGCGCAAAGCTTTGCCCAAAACCTCGACCCCGCGCCATAAAAACAAGGCCACCAAGACCAAGCCTGCTTGCAACAGGCCAAAGGCTGCGGCTTGGTCTTGGCGGGTCAAGCTTGCATCACTCTGCCAAAGGCTGATCTGGGCCGACAGGCTATAGGGCAAGCTTGGCCCCAAGATCAGCGCCATGTCGACTGTCGTCATGGCGTAAACCAGCACCGCAAGCACGGGCAGGCGTAGGGCTTGGTACAGGTCGGGCCAAACCGTCAGCGCAAAGCTTATCCCGCGCCCGTAGCCCAGTGTGGCGGCCACCTTTTGCCTTTGCCGCAACGCAGGGGTGCGCGCGGCCAACGCCATCAACACCAAAAAGGGTGTTTCTTTCAAAACCAGCCCCAAGGTCAGTGCAAGCCCCCAAGGATCGTTCAGCGTCAAGATATCGGGCGGCACAAGCCAACCCGTGGCCCAAGGCGACAAGGCCCGCGCGATCCACCCCGAGGGGGCGATCACAAAGGCCAACCCCAAGGCTGCCGCTGCATGGGGCAAGGCCAAAAGGGGCCCCAAAAGCCGTTCAAGCAGCCCAAGGCTGCGCGGTTCAGCCCCCAAAGTCAGCCCCACAAGCACCAAGGCGATCAGCGTGGCCAAAAGCCCTGGCCCCAAAGACAAAAGGCAGGCCCGCGTCAGGCCCGGCCAGTTCAAAACGGATGACAGGCTGGTGACACCTTGCCCCAAGGTCACAGCCAAGCCCAAACCCACGGGCAAGACCAAAATCGCCCGCAAGATCAAGGGGGCGGCCTTCATGCCATGACTGCAGGATTACGGGGCAACGCCATAGCGGGTTGCCCACTCATCCGAGATTTGGGTCATCCAAGTGGCGTGCGGCTCTAGCAAGGTCGGCCCCAAGTCGGCAGGCGACAGGGTGGCAGGTCCGCGCGGGGCGTTCTTGAACAGCGCAAGGTCGGCGGGGGTAAGGGCTGCCATGTTCAGCACAGTTTGAAAGCCCAGAACGCTGGGATCTTGCGCATGGGCTTGCACGGCAGGGTCAAGCAGCAGATTGGCCACGACCTGTGCCCCTGCGGGGGCTGCCGCGTTGAACGGGATGGCCACAAAGGACGCATTGCCGATCGTGCCCCCGTCCAGAACAAAGGTGCGCATCGTATCGGGTAGGGTGCCCGATGCAATCTGGGCACTGGCCCGGCCGGGGTTGAAGGCAAAGGAAATGCTCACCTCGTCGTCGGCCAGCAATTGGCCAAGGGCGGATTCATTGGCCGGAAAGGCTTTGGCCTGCCGCCACAAGTTTGGATGCAGCGCGTCCAAAAAGGGCCAAAGGGGTGCAAGGTTAGGCTC
Source organism: Paracoccaceae bacterium (assembly GCA_947468085.1). Classification (GTDB taxonomy): domain Bacteria; phylum Pseudomonadota; class Alphaproteobacteria; order Rhodobacterales; family Rhodobacteraceae; genus Stagnihabitans. Next base: position 48,975 of record CANIKY010000001.1, read on the forward strand.
TGCAGGGCCGGCCGGACGTTGCAAGATCGCAGGCTCGGGCAGCAGGGCATAGAGCACCTGCTTAAGAAAGGTCAGGCCCAAATAGTCGGGCGGCTGGGGATAGGTAAAGCGGCCGGGGTTCTGTTGCGCCCAATCGGCCAGCGCTAGGATAGATTTGGGCGGCGTGGCCAGTTTGGCGCTGTCATATTCAAACACCAGTTGTGCCATGGCCCAAGGGCTTTCTAAGCCCTGTGTGGGTTCAGTGAAATCGGTGACGGTGGCAGGCTTGCCGTTGGTATCGACCAGCGACCAATTTGGCAGGTTTCGGGCAAAGGGGCCAAAAAGCATCCCCGCTCGTTTCATAGCCGAAAAATTTTCGCCGTTGATCCAGATCAGATCCACCGCCCCGCCGCTGTCTTTGCCTGCGGCCTGTTCGGCCTGCACCCGCGCCACAGCATCTGACGTGGCGGCCAGTTTCACATGGGTCAGCGTGACGCCGTAGCGCGCAGCTGCCTCTTGACCCACCCAAGCGATAAAGGCGTTGATCTTGGGGTCGCCCCCCCAAGCATGAAAGAACACCTCTTGCCCCTTGGCCTGTGCCAGCACCGCCGCCCAGTCCCCCGCCCATGTGCGCCCTGCCCACAAAGCCGCCAAGCCCAAACCGCCAAATTCCCGTCTGTTCATCAAAGCCCCCCGACCATTCACCCTACTTAGCTGACAGCAGCGCCTTTGAGCAACCTTTCCCCGCAAGAACACCCTTGAACCCCGCCTCCCCCTTTGTCACAGGTGGGTAAACCAACCGAGCATTGGAAGAGCCAAGATGTTTGACGGTGTCATGCGCAAGCTAATGGACCCGGTTTTGACCAAAGCCGGAACATGGGCCGCAAGGCGGGGGTTTCGCGCCAATCAGGTCACCCTTTGGGGGCTTGCGCTGGGCGTGATGGCCGCCGCCCTGATTGGCGCAGGGGCGCCCACGGTTTGGGCGCTGGCTCCTTTGTTGGCCAACCGGATTGCCGATGGGATAGACGGGGCCCTTGCCCGCGCCAAGGGAAAAACCGACTTCGGTGGTTTTCTTGACATTGTGGCGGACTTTGCCTTTTACGGGCTGATCCCTTTTGCCTTCGCGCTGCGCGACAGCGCAAACGCCCTGCCTGCCAGTTTTTTGCTGCTCAGTTTTTACGTCAATGGCGCAAGTTTTCTGGGCTTTGCCATTCTGGCCGAAAAGCGTGGCCTGCAAACCTCTGTGCGAGGAGATAAGTCGCTTTATTTTTCTGTAGGGATCATGGAAGGCGCCGAGACGATTGCGGCCTTGACCGCTATGTGCGTGTGGCCACAGTTTTTTGCGCCCATCGCGTGGGTCTTTGGCGCCCTGTGCGGGGCCACGGCGCTAGCAAGGGTGCTTTTGGCACGCCAAGTCTTTGGGCCCTAACTCCCCCGAGGCCAGCGCGCGGTTGTCTTAGCATTTCCTTGACCTTTTGCGGCAATTATCCCTCAACCATCAAAGACTGATCCGTAAAGATTACACCCCCGCCCTTGCAGCCCCCGAGACACCCCACTAAGACTCACTCAATTCCTTGGCGATATGCCGTCACGTGACAACAGGCAGGATTGATATGCGCGACCCGATTGATACCTATATGAACACCCTTGTGCCTATGGTGGTTGAACAGACCAGCCGGGGCGAGCGCGCCTATGACATCTACTCGCGCCTTCTGAAAGAACGGATCATTTTTCTGGCCGGCCCCGTGCATGACGGCATGTCGTCGTTGATCTGCGCGCAGCTGTTGTTTCTTGAGGCGGAAAATCCGTCGAAGGAAATATCGATGTACATCAACTCGCCCGGGGGCGTGGTGACATCGGGCTTGTCGATCTATGATACGATGCAATACATCCGCCCCAAAGTGTCGACCATGGTGATGGGGCAGGCGGCTTCGATGGGGTCGCTGCTTTTGCAAGCGGGGGAAAAGGGCATGCGCTTTAGCCTGCCCAATTCGCGCGTGATGGTCCACCAGCCCTCGGGCGGCTATCAGGGGCAGGCGACCGATATCATGATCCACGCGCGCGAGACTGAAAAGCTTAAGCGCCGCCTGAACGAGATCTATGTCAAACACACCGGCAACCCCTACGAGGTGGTCGAAGCCGCGTTGGAGCGGGACAATTTCATGTCGGCCGAAGATGCCAAGGCTTGGGGTCTGATCGACGAGATCCTCGAAGGCCGCGGCAAAATGGACGACACGTCCAAGTAACGGGCAGATTGCTGCCCGGGCGGGCCGCTTTTCCGCCCGGGACAAATTCGGATTGTGGCGGCGCGGGCCTTGGCCTAGACTTCCGAAATACGCCTCTCGGGGCGCTGGGCAGAGGACGACAATGGCGACCAATTCAAGCAGCGACAGCAAAAACACCCTCTACTGTTCGTTCTGTGGCAAAAGCCAGCATGAGGTTCGTAAGCTGATCGCAGGGCCGACCGTGTTCATCTGTGATGAATGTGTCGAACTTTGCATGGATATCATCCGCGAAGAGACTAAGTCGACTGGACTAAAGGCCACCGATGGCGTGCCAATCCCGCGCGACATCTGCAAGGTTCTGGATGATTATGTGATCGGCCAAGAACACGCCAAGCGCGTGCTGTCGGTGGCGGTGCATAACCATTATAAACGCCTGAACCATGCGACCAAATCTGACATCGAACTGTCCAAATCCAACATCCTGCTGATCGGCCCCACCGGATGCGGCAAAACGCTGTTGGCCCAAACCTTGGCGCGGATCTTGGATGTGCCTTTCACCATGGCAGATGCTACGACTTTGACCGAGGCAGGCTATGTCGGGGAAGATGTGGAAAACATCATCCTGAAACTGTTGCAGGCCTCGGAATACAATGTCGAACGCGCGCAGCGCGGAATTGTTTACATTGACGAGGTCGACAAGATTACCCGCAAGTCTGACAACCCCTCGATCACCCGCGATGTATCGGGCGAGGGCGTTCAGCAAGCCCTTCTTAAGATCATGGAAGGCACGATTGCCTCGGTTCCGCCACAGGGCGGGCGCAAACATCCGCAGCAGGAATTCCTGCAGGTGGATACGACCAATATCCTGTTCATCTGCGGTGGCGCATTTGCAGGCTTGGAAAAGATCATCGCCCAACGCAACAAAGGCACCGCCATGGGCTTTGGCGCCGATGTCAAAGACCCTGATGCCCGTGGTGTTGGCGAATTGTTCATGGAGCTTGAGCCGGAAGATCTTCTGAAATTCGGCCTTATCCCGGAATTTGTCGGCCGCTTGCCCGTGATCGCCACCTTGACCGATCTGGACGAAGCAGCCTTGGTCACCATCCTGACCGACCCTAAGAACGCGCTGGTTAAACAATACCAACGCCTCTTGGAAATCGAAGGTGTGAAGTTGACCTTCACCGCAGATGCCCTTGTGGCCATCGCCAAACGCGCCATCAAACGCAAAACCGGCGCGCGGGGCTTGCGTTCGATCATGGAGGACATCTTGCTTGACACGATGTTCGACCTGCCGGGCCGTGATGATGTGTCTGAAGTTGTCGTGAATGAAGAAGCCGTAGGCCCCAAGGGCAAGCCCTTGCTGGTCCATACCGATAAGAAAGAGAAAAAACCCGCAACGGCGGGCTAGTTTTCGCAAAAATTCAGGGAAAAAGGCGGCATCCCAACGGAGTGCCGCCTTTTTTAATTACAACCGCCCCAGCCGTTCGGTCAGTAGGGTAAAAAACCCATCGGCATTGACCGAACCCATGAACAGCGCATTGGCGGGCCTATCCGTCACACCCCACCAATCGGCCACGGTCATGCCCAGCGTCAATTCTGACTGTGTTTCAATTTCCACATTGATATGGCGGCCTGAAAACAAGTCGGGTTGCAACAGGTAGGCGATCACACAAGGGTCATGCAGCGGCGCGCCGTCCATGCCGTATTTGGCCATATCAAAGCGTTCAAAGAAATCGGCCCATTCCGCCGCCACCCGCCCCACTTGGCTGCCCAAGGCGCGAAACGCCTCGACCCGGGCGCGGGTGGTCAGCACTTTATGAGTCACATCCAGCGGCATCACAACCAAAGGCACGCCAGATTTGAACACAATTTCAGCAGCTTCTGGATCGACGTAAATGTTGAACTCGGCCGCAGGTGTGATGTTTCCCACCTCGAAATAGGCCCCACCCATCAGCACAATCTCTTGCACCCGCGCTTTGATGTCGGGCGCTTGCACAAAGGCTGTGGCGATGTTGGTCAGGGGGCCCAAGGGGCACAGCGTGACACTGCCTGAGGGTTCGCGGCGCAGGGTCTCGATCAGAAAATCCACGGCGTGCTGGTCTTGCAAGGCCATGGTCGGCTCTACCATGACAGGCCCGTCAAGGCCCGTCTTGCCATGCACATGTTCTGCCGTCACCAACGCGCGCTTTAGCGGCGCGGCACATCCGGCAAAAACCTTGGTTTCAGGCTTGCCCGCCAGTTCGCAGATGATGCGCGTGTTGCGCACTGTCCACTCTAGCGAGACATTGCCTGCCACAGCGCAGATCCCCAAAACCTCTAATTCCTCAGGACTGGCCAAGGCCAGCAACAAGGCAAAGGCATCATCTTGGCCCGGGTCGGTATCAATAATGATTTTGCGGCGGTGGACTGTCATGAAGGGCTCCTTATGTCTCGCCACTCAACAGCGGCGCGCACGATTCGTCCATCCGCAGCGGCGGGGTTCAGCCGTCGAAATCCACGTCCTCGATCAGCTTGACCGCATCGCTGCGGGCTTTGGCGATATCGGCCAAAGCCAAGCTGTCGGGCGTAAACGGCCCCCAGCTTTGCACCAAGGCCGATCTTGCCACGCCGGGCTTGACCGGAAATTCGTGGTTGGTTTCGGCATAGATCCTTTGCGCCTCGCCCGAAGACAGCCATTCCATCAGTTTGAGCGCTGCCGCCTTGTTGGGGGCGGCCTTGGTGAGCGCAATGCCGGAAATGTTCATATGGCTGCCCCCGCTTTCAAAGACCGGAAAGTCAATGCGCACTGCGGCAGCATAGTCTTTTTGGCTGTCATCGTTCAGCATTTGGCCCATGTAATAGGTGTTGCCCAAGGCAATGTCACATTCGCCCGACCAGATCGATTTGACCTGATCCCGATCACCGCCCTGCGGCTTATGCGCCAAGTTGGCTTTCATGCCTTCCAGCCAGATCCTAGTGGCCTCTGGGCCGTGGTGCAGCAGATAGGCAGCGGTCAGCGCGACGTTGTAATCGGCCAGGCCCGATCGCATACACAGCCGCCCTTTCCACTTGGGGTTGACGAGATCTTCATAGGTGGTGATCTCGCCAAGTTTGACGCGTTCGACACTGGCATAAACCACGCGCGAGCGTGCGGTGAGGCCAAACCACAAATTGCCCGGGTCGCGGTATGCGGCGGGGATATTGGTCTTGAGCACCGCATCATCGACCGGTTGCAGCACATCTGCCGTCACAAGTTCGACCATCCGACCCACATCAACCGTCAAGACCAAGTCTGCCGGAGAGCGGCTACCCTCGGCCTTCAGCCGTTCAGCCATGCCTTTGTCAACAAAAGCGATGTTCACATCAATGCCGGTTTCGGAAGTAAATTGATCCATCAAAGGCTGGATCAGTTCGGGCTGGCGGTGGGAATAAATATTCACCTCGTCCGCGAGGGCAGGGGTCGCAAAGAGCAAGGCGATGAAGAACAGTCGCGACATGGTTGAGTCCTTTTGTCAGGTATTGCCCAAGTTAGACGGCGAAAGGGCGTGCAGGTCAATAGCTGACAAAAACACTTTCCTGTGCAACTTCTGCCCTGACCACAAGTTTTCTGCGAAAACTTATCAAGACAAATTTTCGCAGAAAATTTGGAATCCAAAGTTTTCATGGAAAACTTTTTCTTATTCTGGCTTTTTCAGCTTGTCCTCGGCCCGCGCGCGGTTCCACAGCGCGTCCATTTCCGCAAGATCGGATTGCGCGGGCGTTTTGCCGCTTTCAGCCAGCCAATCTTCTATCTTGCCAAACCGGCGTTGGAACTTGGCACTGGCCCCGCGCAGGGCGGCTTCTGGGTCTACGCCCATATGGCGGGCTAAATTGGCCATAACAAACAGCAAATCGCCCATCTCCTCGATCACTTCAACCTCTGTCAGGGTGTCGCGCGCTTCGACCAGTTCGGCCATTTCCTCGCGCAATTTGTCCAAAACCTCGTCGGTTGTGGGCCAGTCAAACCCCACCCGCGCCGCACGTTTTTGCAGTTTGACGGCACGGGTCAGGGCGGGCAGGCCAAGCGCCACCCCATCCAGCACCCGCGAAGGGCCACGTTCCACAGCCTTTATCTTCTCCCAATCGGCGGTTTGTTGGGCGGCTGATTTGTCGCGGTTTTCGGCCCCAAAGACATGCGGATGGCGCGCCAGCATCTTATCCGAAATGGCGCGCGCGACGTCGTCAAAGCCGAACATTCCAGCTTCTTCGGCCATCTGGGCATGAAACACCACTTGCAGCAGCAGATCGCCCAGTTCGGCTGGCAATTCACCCCACGCTTGGCGTTCGATCGCATCGGCCACTTCATGCGCCTCTTCGATCGTATAGGGGGCGATGGTGGCGAAGGTTTGTTCAATATCCCAAGGGCAGCCTGTGTTCTTGTCGCGCAAGCGCCGCATAATCTCGCGGAGGCGCTCTATTCCGCCGTTTGGGTCGCGCACCACATCATCAGAGGTCAGGGCCATTGCCGATCCCTTCTTTTTCAGGTTTGATCAAAAGGCAAGAAAAGGAGTCTTTCATGCCCGTTTTAAATCGTATCGCGGCTTTTGCGCCGGAAATGAAGGGCTGGCGTCAGCATCTGCACCGCCATCCAGAACTTTCCTTCGATTGCACCAACACCGCCGCCTTCATCGTCGAGCGTTTGCGCGAGATGGGTGTGGATGAAGTGCACGCAGGTATCGCCAAAACGGGCATTGTGGCTGTGATCAACGGCTCTGCCCCCGGCCCCACGATTGGCCTGCGCGCCGATATGGACGCGCTGCCGATAGTCGAGATCACGGGGGCCGACTATGCCTCGACCATTTCGGGCAAGATGCACGCGTGTGGGCATGACGGCCATGTCACCATGCTTTTGGGGGCCGCAAAGTATCTGGCCGAAACCCGCCGCTTTGCGGGGCGTGTCGCGCTGATCTTTCAACCGGCCGAGGAAGACGGGGCCGGCGGCCAAGTCATGGTGCAAGAGGGCATCATGGACCGCTTTCAGATCGCCCAAGTTTACGGCATCCACAATGCGCCGAACTTGCCCTTTGGCGAGTTTTTCACCACGCCGGGGGCATTGATGGCGTCGGTGGATACGGCCTTTGTCTATATCACCGGCAAGGGCGGTCACGGCGCCAATCCGCATGAATGTGTTGATCCGGTTGTCGCAGTCGTGGGCATGGTGGGTGCCATTCAAACCATCATCCCGCGCAATGTTTACGCGCTAGACGAGGCGGTGATTTCGGTGACGCAAATTCACACCGGCACTGCCTCGAATATCATCCCCGAAGAGGCGATGTTTTGCGCCACAATCCGTAGCTTTAAACCCGAGGTGCGCGCCTTGTTGAAAAAGCGGTTCCATGAAATCGTCGAAGGCCATGCCGCAGCCTATAACGTCACCGCGCGGATTGATTATGACTGGGGCTATCCTGCCACCGTCAACACGCCCGAAAATGCGGCCTTTGCCACCGAAGTTGCCGCCGAGATTGCAGGGCCGGATGGTGCGCATGGTCATTCCAACCGCGAAATGGGGTCCGAGGATTTTTCTTACATGTTGGAAAAACGCCCCGGTGCCTATCTGTTTTTGGGCACTGGGCCGGGGGCTGGCCTGCACCACCCCGCCTATGACTTTAACGACGAGGCCGCCCCCGTTGGCGCATCCTTTTTTGCAAGGCTGGTGGAGCGCGCGCAACCATTGGGGTAAGAATGCCGTGCAGAATGATGACTTTACAAGATAAAGTCGGCGCTTGTCAGGGTGGTGTTTGATGTCCACCACAAGGTGAAGATCGCATCGGCAACCCCGTCGCCGTTTGCATCCAATTCGACCTGAGTTTCGCTAGAGCTGACGATCCGCAGTTGCCCTGCCTGATGCGTAAAGGCCGTCTGCCCGATAAACTCAAAAGCATCGTCTGCCACAGCATTGGTGGTATTGGCGTCGATTGCCGACAGGTCGATCTTGTCTTCGCCTTGATTAAAGTCGGCGATAATGTCGCAGCTTAAAGGCTCTGAGCTCGTCTCTGACAGGCTTGCAAAGACAAATCGGTCAGCCCCTGTGCCGCCCATCATGGAATCAGACCCCGCGCCAGCATAAAGCACGTCGGCCCCGTCTCCACCAAGCAGGGTGTCCATGCCCACGCCGCCAAACAAGTGATCTGCGCCGCCGCTGCCGTCTAATAGATCGTTGCCGTCGCTGCCCGTCAGCGTGTCTTGGCCCCTGCCACCGTTCAGGACATCATCCCCCGCGCCGCCAAACAAACGATCCGCGCCGCCGCCGCCAAGCAGGCGGTTGTTGCCAGAATTGCCGATCAAGGTGTTGGCCTGCGCATTGCCAATGCCGTTCCAATCGCCTGCCCCGCGCAGGGTCAACACCTCGATCCCGTCTGACAGGGCAAAGTTGCACCAAGCCAGCACCGTATCGCGACCAGCGCCTGTGTCGCTGATGCGGGTCTGCGCGCTGTCGACCAGATAGATATCTGCCCCGCCTGCATCCAAGATCACGCCCGACACGGCATTGCCGCGTGCATCGGTGCGGTCATTGCCCAAGCCCATATCCAGATCGCCGTGCAAATGCCCGCCGGAAAATCTATCATCCCCCGCGCCAAGGCTGACATCGCCCACAATCGTGCCGCTGTTGATTATGGTTTCGGCCCCATCGCCAGTTGCGCGAATATCCCCCTGTATAAGGCCCGAATTGGTCAGACGATGGCTGCCCGCACCACTTATTTGCACCGCGACCTTCGCCGCAATCTGGCCGGAGTTGGTCAGGCTGGCCGCATCTTCCAGCAGGTTTACCGCCGTGCCATTGGCCGCTGTGATCTGCCCCGCAACGTCGAGATGCGCGCCGTACAGGGCAATCGCCGCCCCTTGGGCAGAGGACACAACTTGCCCCGTGGCCGTGATGGTAAAGGTGACGGATTGATCCACCGCAAGGCTTTGCAGCGCCACATAGCCTGCAAAGGTGATCATTGTTGGCCCCCCAACATCCAGATCCGACAGGTTGGTTGTGGGCAAAACCAAAGCGCCGCCGGGCGTGACGATCAAGGCATCCCCGCTTTGAAAACTGGTCAACCCGATCCATGTTACGGCATTGCTAATCAGATAGGTCGCCATCAAATCCCCCAAAATCGCTTTATGAAATTAGGGATGTTTTAACCTAGTCCGGCCCTCGTTCAACCAAATCCTGAAGACTAAGTTAACGCTCGCCCTAAAGCGTCGTGCGCACCTGCCAAAGTTCGGGGAATAATTCCACTTCCAGCATCCGCTTAAGGTAACTGCCCCCCGAAGTGCCCCCCGTGCCGCGTTTCATGCCGATCACCCGTGTGACGGTGGTTAGGTGATTGAACCGCCAGCGGCGGAAGAAATCTTCGAAATCCACCAGCTTTTCGGCCAATTCATAGGCCTCCCAATACTGGTGCGGGTCGCGGTAAACCTGCTGCCACATGGCCAGAACGCCTGCATCAAGGGCCCAAGGCTGGCGCAGATCGCGGGTCAGCACATGGTCGGGCACGCTTAGGCCTGCACGGGCGACATGGCGCAGGGCCTCGTCATATAGCGTAGGGCGGGCCAGTTCGGCTTCCAGCTTGGCCAAGATGTCGGGACGATGCGCGTGCGGGCGCAACATGGCCAGATTGCGGTTGCCGACCGCATATTCGATCAGCCGATATTGCCATGATTGAAAGCCCGACGACTGGCCCAAATCATCGCGAAAGGTCGAATAATCTGACGGAGTCATGGTGCGCAGCACATCCCACGCGTTGTTAAGCTGTTCAAAAATCCGTGCAATACGGGCGAGGATCTTGAACGCTTCGCGCGCGCGGGAGGCTGCGATCATTTTGCGCGCTGCGTCCAACTCGTGCAGGGCAAGTTTCATCCACAATTCGGATGTTTGGTGCTGGATGATGAACAACATTTCGTCATGGGCGGGGCTTAGGGGACTTTGCGCGCCCAGAATCATGTCGATGCGCAAATAGTCGCCGTAAGACATGCGGCCGTCAAAAGACATCTGCGCGCCGTCGGCTGCGGGATCATAGGTCATAGCGGTCTCCGGTTGAAGGAAAGGGGTGGGGGCGGATCAGATCGCGCCTGCCTCGTCCAACACACAAAACGCCCCAAGGCGGCGCCATGCCGCAATCCAGCCTGCGGGGCGGCAAAGCGGGGATTGGGATTGCGCCGCTTTGGTCATGTGACCTTGGCCCGCGCTTTGAATTCGGGCCTGTCCCATGATCCGCTGCTCATGATGTCTGCCAAGGCTGCAACCGCGCCGTCAATCTCGGCCGTTCCGATGTAAAGCGGGGTTATGCCAAAGCGCAAAATATCAGGCGCGCGAAAGTCGCCGATCACCCCTTGGGCGATCAGGGCCTGCATGATGGCGTAGCCCTCGGGATGGGCAAAGCTGATTTGAGAGCCGCGCTGGTCATGGGCGCGCGGTGTGACAAGGCGCAAGGTGGGGCAGGCGGCTTCGACGCCGGCAATAAAACGGTCGCCAAGCGACAGGCAGGCCGCGCGCAGATCGTGCAGATCGACACTGTCCCATATATCCAACGCCGCTTCCAAAGCGGCCAATTGCAAAACCGGCGGGGTGCCCACGCGCATCCGGTCTACCCCCGGTGCGGGGCGGTAATCGGGGTCAAAGGCAAAGGGCGCATCATGCCCCAGCCAGCCCGACAGGGCAGGTTGCACGCGGTTGGCATGGCGCGGGGCCACATAGATAAAGGCCGGGCCACCCGGGCCAGAGTTCAGGTATTTATAGCTGCATCCCACGGCGAAATCCGCGCCATCCTTGGCAACCTGCAGCGGAAATGCCCCCGCCGAATGGGCCAGATCCCAAACGATCACGGCCCCCACCGCATGCGCACGGGCTGACAGGGCCGCCATGTCATGGCGCCTGCCGCTGCGGTAATCGACCTCGGTGATCATCACCACGGCGACTGTGTCATCAATCGCCTCTAGCACCGCCTCGGGGGCTACAGTTTTCAGGCGGTAGTCTGCGCCCAAGGTTTGGGCCAGCCCTTGGGCCATATACAGATCAGACGGGAAATTGCCGGTATCCGACAAGATCACCCGCCGCTGTGGCGCAAGCTGCAAGGCCGAGGCCAGGGCCTGATAGACTTTGATCGACAGCGTGTCGCCCATCACGACATGCCCCGCCTCTGCCCCGATCAGGCGGGCCACGCGGTCGCCCACCTTGGTGGGTTGGTCCATCCAGCCAGCTTTGTTCCACCCGCGGATCAGCAATTCGCCCCATTCGCCGGTAATCGCCTGCGCCACGCGGGCAGCAGCGGTCTTGGGCAGCGGCCCCAGCGAGTTGCCATCCAGATAGATCAGCCCCTCGGGCAAATGAAACTGGCGCTTGGTGGCGGTGAAATCGGTGGTCATTCGTGTCTCCGTTTTTGGCAGCCTATCTCAGATCACGGCGGGGCGGAACAGGGCGTTGCTTTAAGTTTAAAACGCACCAAAGGCCAAATTTTTGTGGTATACCAAGGTATTCTGCGGCTTTATCCGACCTTTTAGCCCCAAAAGCCGAAATTTTCGCTGGTATGTCGGGAAAGTTTGCAGCACCTTTCTCCGCGTATTGCCGCACTGCGGCAGCAGCCCTTTGGTCCGGGCTGACGAGATGGGGAGAAGGCGCGTGAAGATAGGGGCATTGGCAGAGGTTTTTCCGGGTGAGAATCGCGTGGCGATGACGCCGGAGTCGGCTTTGCAATTGGTGAAATTGGGGCACGCTTGTGTGGTGCAATCGGGGGCAGGGGTGAAAGCCGGCTTTTCGGATGCACTTTACACCCAAGCCGGCGTGCAGGTTCTGCCCGATGCGGCGGCGGTTGTGGCTGAGGCGGATGTGCTGGTCAAAGTGCGTGGCCCCGAGATGGCCGAGGCGCAGGAACTGCGTGCAGGTCAAACCCTGATCAGCTTTTTCTGGCCCGCCCAGAACCCCGAACTGCTGGAAGTGGTCAAAGCGCGCGGTGCGACCGCTGTGGCGATGGACATGGTGCCGCGCATCTCGCGCGCGCAGAAGATGGACGCGCTGTCGTCGATGGCCAATATCGCAGGCTACCGCGCGGTCATTGAGGCGGGGTCGAACTTTGGCCGCTTTTTCACCGGTCAGGTGACAGCGGCAGGCAAGGTGCCCCCCGCCAAGGTGCTGATTGTGGGGGCAGGGGTGGCAGGTTTGGCGGCCACGGGCACCTCGGTGTCCTTGGGCGCCATTGTCAACGCCTTTGACGTGCGCCCCGAAGTGGCCGAACAGATCGAATCAATGGGGGCGAATTTTGTCTTCCTCGACTTTGCCGAAAGCCAGACTGACGGGGCCGCAACGGGGGGCTATGCCGCGCCTTCCTCGCCCGAATTTCGCGAAGCGCAGCTTAAGAAATTCCGTGACCTTGCGCCCGAGATGGATATTGTCATCACCACCGCCCTGATCCCCGGCCGCCCCGCGCCCAAGCTGTGGACGGCCGACATGGTGGCGATGATGAAGCCCGGATCGGTGATTGTTGACCTTGCCGCCGAACGCGGTGGCAACTGTGATCTGACAGTCATGGATGAAAAGATCGTCAGCCCCAACGGCGTGACGGTGGTGGGCTATACTGATTTCCCCAGCCGGATGGCAGCACAGGCATCTACCCTGTATTCCACCAACATCCGCCATATGCTGACCGACCTTACGCCCAAAAAAGACGGCGTGATCGTGCATAACATGGACGACGACGTGATCCGCGGGGCCACAGTGGCCAAGGATGGTGCCATCACATGGCCACCACCACCGCCCAAGATTGCGGCGATTGCAGCCCAAAAGCCCAAGGAAAAGGCCAAAGAGCTGACGCCAGAAGAAAAGCGCGCCGCTGAAACGGCTGCGTTCAAGGCGCAAAGCCGCAGCCAAGTGATCTTGCTGATCGTGGGCGGTCTTTTGATGGGGCTGATCGGGGCCTATGCCCCTGCGGCCTTTATGGGCCACTTCATTGTCTTCGTTCTGGCAGTGTTTATCGGCTTTCAGGTCATCTGGGGCGTCAGCCACAGCTTGCACACACCCTTGATGGCCATCACCAACGCGGTGTCGGGCATCATCGTTCTGGGCGCTTTGTTGCAGATCGGCGGAGGGTCGATGCTGATCCAGATCCTGTCGGCCATCGCGATCTTGATTGCCACCATCAACATCGTGGGGGGCTTTATGGTCACCCGCCGGATGTTGCAAATGTTCCAAAAGTCGTAAGGGGGCGGGTAGATGTCATTTGGTATTCAAACGGCGGCCTATATCGCCTCGGCGGTGTTGTTCATTCTGGCCCTTGGCGGCCTGTCGGGGCAAGAAAGTGCCAAACGCGCGGTCTGGTACGGCATTGTGGGCATGGGCTTGGCAATCTTGGCCACGATCACGGGGCCCGGCGTGCCCCTGTCGCCCCTGTTGATCGGCGCTTTGGTTGTGGGCGCGGGCATCGGGCTGGTTTTGGCGCAGCGTGTCGAGATGACGGGGATGCCCGAACTTGTGGCGGCCTTGCACTCTTTTGTCGGTATGGCGGCGGTGCTGATCGGGTTGAACTCTGACCTTGGGCCGCATGGTCTGGAAGGGGCAGAACAGATCATCCATCAGGCCGAGATTTTCCTTGGCGTCTTTATTGGTGCCGTGACCTTCACAGGATCGGTCATCGCCTATGGCAAGCTTGCGGGGCGCATCAGCGGCAAGGCCCTGATCTTGCCGGGTCGCCATGTGTTCAACGCCGCCATGGCCTTGGCCTGTCTGGTGCTGATGGGGCTTTACATGGGCCATGCCGGATCTTGGACGTTGTATGCCATGCTGATCATCGCTTTTGTGATTGGCGCGCATTTGGTGATGGCGATTGGTGGGGCGGATATGCCGGTCGTGGTGTCAATGCTCAACAGCTATTCGGGTTGGGCGGCTGCGGCGACAGGCTTCTTGCTGGGCAATGACTTGCTGATCGTGACGGGGGCTTTGGTTGGGTCTTCTGGTGCGATCCTGTCTTACATCATGTGTAAGGCGATGAACCGCCAGTTCCTAAGCGTGATCTTGGGCGGCTTTGGTGCAGCCTCTGGCCCTGCGATGGAAATCACGGGCGAGCAGGTGGCGATTGATACCGACGGGGTGGCGGCGGCCTTGAACGATGCCGATTCGGTCATCATCATTCCGGGCTACGGCATGGCCGTGGCACAAGCCCAACAGGCCGTGTCAGAACTAACACGCAAACTGCGCGCGCGGGGCAAAAAGGTGCGTTTTGCCATCCACCCCGTGGCTGGCCGTTTGCCCGGCCATATGAACGTGCTGCTGGCCGAAGCCAAAGTGCCCTACGACATCGTGCTTGAGATGGACGAGATCAACGACGACTTCCCCGCAACCGATGTGGCCATCGTGATCGGCTCGAACGACATCGTGAACCCGGCAGCGCAAGACGACCCCAACTCTCCCATCGCGGGCATGCCTGTGCTGGAATGCTGGAAGGCCAAGATGGTGATTGTCTCCAAGCGCGGGCAGGGGACGGGCTATTCGGGCATCGAGAACCCCTTGTTCTTTAAAGACAACACAAGGATGTTCTACGGCGATGCCAAGAAAAGCCTCGATGCGCTGCTGCCCTTGATCGCCTAAAATTTGGGCGTGCTCAAAGCACCGCTGCCCCGCTTTTCTTCCAACTGCCCCCCAAGACACACCTGCGGGGCAGTTTAGATCTTTACCGAGCCTAACTGCCATTTCAGCATAGGCCGACCAAACAGAAAGCCGTCCCCGTGACAGACCACCCGCTGCGCTACACGCTTGTCAACGAACTGCACGCAAGGCCCTTTCCGGTGCTGAGCGTTCCCTCGACCGCCGCCTTTATGGCCCTGATGGAGGAAGACAGCGCAGGTCGCGACAAATCCCGCGACCGGGTGCATCTGTTGGACCTGCTGGATCGCTATGGTTCATCCCATCCTCAGCCCTATGCCACGCATTTTTCCGGACCCATTGGCCGGTCCGAATTGAAATGGGAAAGCCACACCGAATTTGTGACCTACACGGCCTTTACCCCCGGCCTGTCGGTGCGCCCCTTTGATCCGACCGATTCGTCTAGCTTTTCGCCAGAGTGGCGCGATAAGGCGGCGGGGCGGGTGGCAGCCTCAGTCCTGATCCGGATCGAAGAGTATACGGGGTCTGACGCGGCGATGATGACCAAGCTGGAGTCGTGGTTTGTCGCCGAAAGCCTGGCTGTGGCGCGGGTGGTGGATGGTGCGGCCGTGGTGGCGGGCGATTTTCGGATAGATCCCGACGGCAACATGCGCTTTGCGGTCTTTGTCCGCCCCGATACTGGCGCACGGCGGGTAGGCCGGATCGTTCAGCGCCTCTGCGAGGTAGAAACCTACCGCGCCATGTCGATGCTGGGCCTGATCAAAGCGCGCGAGCTAACGACGATCCTTAATACGCTCGACCCGCGCCTGTCTGCCTTGGTCACCGGTCTGGATGGACAAAACCGCCCCGCTGAGGATGCTTTGCACGATCTTTTGGCAATCGCCTCGGAACTTGAAAGCCTCGCCATGCAAAGTTCGTTCCGCTTTGGGGCCACCAAGGCCTATGAGGCCATCGTCACCCAGCGCATCACGGCCTTGCGCGAAGAGCGCCTGCCCGGGCGGCAAACCTTCGGCGAATTCATGATGCGCCGCTACGATCCGGCGATGCGCACCGTCACCTCTACCCAAGCGCGCCTACATTCCATGGCCGAACGCGCCCAACGCGCGGCAGAATTGCTGCGCACAAGGGTGGATGTGGAACGCTCGGCGCAAAACCAGATGCTGCTCGCCTCGATGGACCGCCGCGCCGATCTTGCCCTGCGGTTGCAACATACAGTCGAAGGACTGTCGGTGGTGGCCATCAGCTATTATGCGGTAAGCTTGGCCGCCTATGTCGCGGCCCCCTTGGTTGAAAACATCGGCATCGAAAAACCTCTCGCCATGGGCATTCTTACGCCGATCGTGGTTTTGGCGGTTTGGTATGCCATCCGCCGCATCCGCCGATCTATGAATTAACCCCCCCGCCCCCCCTTTCATATGTGCCCAAATATCCCACGGGGGTGCGGGGGTGTGAAACCCCCGCGGGGCGGAAAGGTGTGTTGACATAGCGGTTGGCGCACAACAGGCTGACCCAAAGCATCAAAGGCAAAGTGACATGGCCCAGATCCTGACCCCGCTTGAGATTCTGGCGCAACTTGTGGCCTTCCCCACAGTCAGCCAAGTCTCAAATCTTGATTTGATCGATTGGCTTGACACGTATTTGTCCAGCCACGCCATCCCCACCGCCCGCCATTGGAATGAGGACCGCTCCAAGGCGGCCTTGCTGGCCCATGCGGGGCCACGGCGTGCCGGGGGGGTGGTTTTGTCAGGTCATTCCGATGTTGTGCCGGTGACTGGGCAGACCTGGTCCTCTGATCCCTTCGCGCTTTTTCAACGTGCGGGTCGTCTTTACGGGCGAGGGGTCTGCGATATGAAGGGATATGTGGCCCTGTCTGTTTGGGCCTTGGTAGAAGCGCAGCGGTTGGGCCTGCAAAGGCCGCTGCAGCTGGCCCTTTCTTATGACGAAGAGATCGGCTGTACCGGCGCAGGCCCCATGCTTGAAACACTTCAATCCGCCTTTCCCAAGGCCAGTTTGGCCCTGATCGGTGAACCCTCGCGGATGCAGCCGATTCAGGCCCATAAGGGCGGGGTCGGCTATCAGGTTAGCGTGCAAGGCTTTGAAGTCCACTCCTCGCTTTTGCCCTATGGCGTTTCGGCCATCATGGAAGGGGCGCGGTTGATAGGCTGGGTCAATGACCGCAACGCTGCCCTGCAAGGCGCGCAACCCTCTTCTCTGGCGGCGCGGTTTGATCCGCCTTTTACCACGCTGCATGTCGGCATGATTTCGGGCGGGACGGCGCATAATATCACCGCCGCCAACTGCCGCTTTGCGGTTGAGATGCGTGTGGTGCCGAGCGAGGATCTTGAAGCCTTGGCCGCAGAACTTGAAGCGGCAGCCCAGTCCTTGGCAAAGCGGATGAAAAAGGTGCACCCGGGTGCCGGTATGGACCTGCAAAGGTTCTTTCGGGTGCCCGCCTTGCAACCCGAACCCCAAGGCGAAGCCGAGGCTTTGGTGCGCCGTCTTACCGGTGCCAATGCCGGCGGGGTTGTGTCTTACGGCACCGAGGCGGGCATTTTTCAAGCCGCGGGCTATTCGGCGGTGGTCTGTGGGCCGGGTGATATTGCCCAAGCCCACCAGCCCGACGAATATCTGGACCTGTCGCAATTTGAATCTGGCCAAGCCTTTATGACCCGCCTGCTGAAGGATCTGGCATGACCACTGGCCCCATTTCGATCGACACGCCTCTGCGCTATCCGGGCCCCCCGCCCAAGCGCTGCGATGTCGTGGTTTTGGGTGGTGGGGTTATTGGGGTTATGACGGCGTGGTTTCTGGCCGAACGTGGTTTTTCTGTAACTTTATGCGAAAAAGGCCGGATTGCGGGCGAACAGTCCAGCCGCAACTGGGGCTGGATCCGCCAGCAAGGCCGTGATCTGGCCGAATTGCCCATTATGATGGAAAGCCTGCGCATCTGGGCAGACCTGTCGCACAGCCTTGGCTCGGCCTTGGGATTTCGCCAAGAAGGTGTCATGTATCTGGCCCGCAGCCAGTCTGAAATGGCGGGGTTTGAGGTTTGGATGGCCCAAGCCCAATCCATGGGGTTAGAGGTGCAGTTGCAATCGACTGCACAGGTCTATGCGCATCTTCCGCAGGCCACCGCGCAATGGCTGGGCGGGCTTTTCACCGCCTCAGACGCGCGGGCCGAACCTTGGGCTGCCGTGCCTTTGATGGCCGAGGGTGCAGTGGCGCGGGGTGCTGTGCTGGTGGAAAACTGCGCTGTGCGGCGGTTGGATGTGCAAGGCGGGCAGGTGGTGGGGGTTTATACCGAACAGGGGCGCATCGGTTGCGATCAGGTCGTGGTGGCGGGGGGGGCATGGTCAGCCCTGTTTTTGGCGGCCGAAGGCGTGCATATTCCCCAACTTTCGGTCCTCGCCTCGGTCGCTCAAACCGTCGCTTTGCCCGAGGTTTTTGCCGGAAACGCTGCCGATGACCGCTTTGCCTTTCGCCGCAGGCAAGATGGCAGCTATACGCTGGCCCCCGGCGCACGGCATGACTTCTTTGTGGGGCCTGATGCGTTTCGCCATTTTGGGGCTTTTTTGCCGGTGCTGAAAAAGGACTTTAAATCCACAAAGTTCCGCGTGGTGGCCCCCAAGGATTACCCCGACGCGTGGCGCACCCCGCGCAGGTGGGAGGGGGATATGGTATCCCCCTTCGAACGGCTGCGGGTGCTAGATCCAAAGCCCAACCTTAACGCCTTGTCCGAAGTGCAAGACAATTTCGCCCAAGCCTTTCCCCACTTGGGCCGCCCGGCTTTGCAACGGACTTGGGCGGGGATGATCGATACAATTCCCGATGTGGTGCCCGTGGTGGACCGTGTGGCCGCAATTTCTGGGCTGGTTATTGCCACGGGCATGTGCGGCCACGGTTTTGGCATCGGGCCGGGTATGGGGCGGGTGGTGGCGGATCTGGTGGCAGGCCGTCGCGTAGGCCATGATCTTCACCGCTTCCGCCTGAGCCGCTTTAGCGATGGCAGCCGTTTGGTGCCCGGGCCTACCCTTTGAGAGCGGGAGGCGGCCGCCCCCCGCAGCCTCAGCCGGAAGGGGGCTAAAGCCCCTTCCAGACCACCCCAACCCCCTTCAGACCACTCCCCCCTGCTTGGACCACCCGCGCTGGGTATTTGCGCCTTGGGGAAGGGGATTGTGGTGTGGCGGGCTTTGGTGGATGCTTTGCCAAACTCAAAGGGATTATCATGCCGATCAAGAACCGCTTTGCCGAAATGTTGCCCGACATCACCGCATGGCGGCAAGATTTTCACGCCCATCCCGAATTGATGTTTGATGTGCAGCGCACGGCGGGCAAAGTGGCAGCGCTATGCCGCTCTTTTGGCTGTGACGAGGTGGTCGAGGGGATTGGGCAGACCGGCGTGGTTGTGGTGATCAAGGGCCGGCAAAGCGCCTCGGGGCGGGTGATTGGCCTGCGCGCAGATATGGATGCCTTGCCGATCATCGAGCAAACGGGGCTTGCCTATGCGTCAAAGACGCATGGCAAGATGCACGCTTGCGGCCATGATGGCCACACCGCCATGCTTTTGGGAGCCGCCCGATACTTGGCGGAAACGCGCAACTTTGACGGCACGGCTGTGTGCATCTTTCAACCCGCCGAAGAAGGCGGTGGCGGTGGCAAGGTGATGGTTGAAGACGGCATGATGGAGCGCTTTGGCATTCAAGAGGTTTACGGGATGCATAATATGCCGGGCATTGCTGTGGGAGCCTTTGGCATACGCGATGGGGCGATCATGGCAGCGGCTGACACGGTTGATATCGTGATCACGGGCAAGGGCGGCCATGCTGCCAAGCCGCAAGACTGTATAGACCCCGTCGTTGTCGCCTCGCACATCATCCTTGCCCTGCAAACCATCGCCAGCCGCAATGTTGACCCTTTGCATCAAGTCGTGGTGTCAATCTGCGTGGTGGAAACTGATAGTCCTGCCAGCAATGTCATTCCCCAAACGGTCAAGCTTAAGGGCACAGTGCGCACCATGGACCCCAAGGTGCAAGATTTGGCCGAACAGCGCCTGACCGAGATTGCCCAAGGCACTGCGCTGGCCTTGGGCGCGCGGGCCGAGGTAAGCTATCGGCGTGGCTATCCCGTCACGGTGAATGCGGTCGCCAATGCCGGTTATGCGGCCGAGGTGGCGCGGTTAATTTCTCCCCATGTTGATACCAACATCGCCCCCATGATGGGGGCTGAGGATTTTAGCTATATGCTCAACGCCCGCCCCGGCGCCTATATCTTTGTGGGCAATGGGGATACTGCGATGGTGCACCACCCCGCCTATAACTTTGATGACGATGTGATCCCGTTTGGGGCAAGTTGGTATGCGGGCATGGTTGAAGCGCGGATGCCGGTGTGAGGGGGGGTGCCCCCTTCACCCCCCCGTATGGCTCATATGCCGGCTGACCTGCCCTGCCACTTTGGCGCGTGAATAGTCAAAGTCGTGACCCTTGGGCTTGCGCGTAATGGCGGCCCTAATGGCGGCCTCTAGCCCTGCATCAGACGTACTGGCCCGCAGGGGTGCGCGCAGGTCGGCCATGTCTTCTTGGCCAAGGCACATATACAATTCTCCGGTGCAGGTGATCCTCACGCGGTTGCAACTTTCGCAGAAGTTATGGGTCAGGGGCGTGATCAGGCCGATTTTCTGGCCCGTCTCTACCAGCCGCAGATAGCGCGCCGGGCCGCCGGTACGCTCGTCCAACTCTACCACCGTAAAGCGTTCGGCCAGACGGGCGCGCAGGTCTGACAGGGGCCAGTATTGGTCAACGCGCTGCGCCTCGCCCATATCGCCCATCGGCATGACTTCGATAAAGGTCAGATCGTGGCCTTCGTGCGCGCACCACGCCGCAAGGGTGAACAACTCGCTTTCGTTAAACCCTTTCAATGCCACGGCGTTGATCTTCACGGTCAGCCCTGCTTCCTTGGCCGCCGCAATCCCGTCTAGCACTTGGGGCAGGCGACCCCAGCGGGTGATTTGGGCAAACTTGGCATCGTCTAGCGTGTCGAGCGACACGTTGATCCGCTTTACGCCACACGCTGCCAGATCGGCCGCATATTTGCGCAGTTGCGAGCCGTTTGTCGTGACCGTCAGCTCTTGCAAGCCGGTTCCCAACTTCCGCCCCATCGCTTCAAAAAACGTCATAATCCCCTTGCGCACCAAAGGTTCCCCGCCGGTGATGCGCAGCTTTTGTACGCCCATGCGGATAAAGGCCGAACACAGGCGCTCCAACTCCTCTAGCGACAAAAGCTCTGCCTTGGGCAGAAATGTCATATGCTCGGTCATGCAATAGGCGCAGCGAAAATCGCAGCGGTCGGTTACCGAGACGCGCAGATAGGATATGGCGCGGGCGAAAGGGTCGATCAATGGGGCTGTCATGACGGCACGATAGGCGCAAATCTTGCAGCTTGAAAGCCCGCACCTTTCATATGTGTCCAAATATCCCAAGGGGGGGCTGGCAGCTAGGGGGGCTGGGGGGTGCCCCCCCGAGGCCGCTGTGCGGCGATCTTTGGCTCAGGCGCTGCGGGTGGGGCGGTCAAACACCTTGCGGCCCATAAGGCTGCCCACCAGATCCACCATCAAATGCGCCGTCTTGCCGCGCTCATCCAAAAAGGGGTTGAGCTCTACCAAATCAAGCGACGTGACAAGCCCGCTTTCATGCAAAAGCTCCATCACCAGATGCGCCTCGCGGAAGGTGGCCCCCCCCGGCACGGTCGTGCCCACGGCGGGGGCGATAGACGGGTCTAGGAAATCTACATCCAGCGACAGGTGCAGCATCCCTTTGGCCGCTGTTACCGTGGCCAGAAACGCGCGCAACGGGGCTACCACGCCAGATTCGTCCAAAACCCGCATATCGTTGATGGCGATAGCATGGGTCAAAAGGGCCGCGTGTTCTGCCGGATCGACCGAGCGGATGCCGTAAAGGCATATGCGCTCGGCGGGAACAGGGTCTGGAAAGGCACCAAAGGCGTCAAACCCCGATCGCCCCGCGGCATAGGCCACAGGCGTGCCATGCAGATTGCCCGATGTCGTGGTCAGCGGCGTATGAAAATCGGAATGCGCGTCCAGCCACAGCAAGAACAACGGGCGCCCCGCGCTTTGAGCAAACTGCGCAGCGCCTGCGACCGATCCCAAGGCCAGCGCGTGATCACCGCCCAGCACCATGGGCAAAGTTCCCGCCTGCAAAGCCTTTGCGACAGCGTGCCGCGTGCCGTTTGCCCAGGCCACCACTTCTGCCAGGCCGTGCACGGCCGGATTGGGGCAGGCTGCAGGGGCAATCACGCTCGTCACGGCCAGATCGCCTTGATCAACCACCTGATGGCCCAGCCCTGAAATCGCCTCGGCCAGTCCCGCCACGCGGTAAGCGGCAGGGCCCATCACGCAGCCCGCCCTTTGCTGCCCTGCATCCATCGGCACGCCGATCAAAACTACCTGTGTCATGGGCCTGCCCTTTTTCTTCGCTGGCCCCCACTATCCCGCCAATACAAGGTCGGGTCCACGACAAAAGCGATGGCTGATCACAAGCTAGCGCGTTGGCCTGCAATTGGCTTGCCCCCCATTGGATCGCGCGGCGTTTGGTCTTATGGTTGCACCAACCCGCCCCATAAAGGACAGCCCATGATCGTCGAGCTTGGCCATTACGCCCTGATCCTTGCTTTTGTCATTGCAACCCTTCAGGCCATCTTGCCGATGGTGGGGGCGCAGCGCCGAGATCAGGTTCTGATGGCGCTGGCTGGCCCTGCAGCCACGTCTCAATTCTTCCTGATCGCTATCAGCTTTGGTGCGCTGACCTATGCCTTTGTCACCAGCGATTTCAGCCTGCGACTGGTGGTGAACAATTCTCACACGCTCAAACCCATGCTGTACAAAGTGGCAGGGGTTTGGGGCAATCATGAAGGCTCGTTGCTGCTTTGGGTCTTGGCGCTAAGCTTTTACGGCGCATTGGCGCACTGGTTTGGCGGCCAATTGCCCGCCCGTTTGAAAGCGCGAGTTCTGGCGGTACAAGGCGCCATCGGGTCGGCCTTCTTGGCCTTTATGTTGTGGACATCCAACCCCTTCCTCCGGCTGGCCTCTCCACCGATGAACGGGCATGACTTGAACCCCCTGCTGCAAGATCCGGGATTGGCCTTTCACCCGCCGTTTTTGTATCTGGGCTATGTCGGGCTTTCGATGGCCTTTGCCTTTGCCGTGGCAGCCTTGATCGAGGGGCGCGTGGATGCCGCTTGGGGCCGCTGGGTGCGCCCTTGGACGCTGACCGCGTGGTTGTTTTTAACAATCGGCATCACGATGGGGTCGCTGTGGGCCTATTACGAGTTGGGCTGGGGCGGGTTTTGGTTTTGGGATCCGGTCGAAAACGCCAGTTTCATGCCGTGGCTGATTGCCACGGCGCTACTTCATTCGGCCATCGTGGTGGAAAAGCGCGAAAGCCTGAAGGCTTGGACCATTCTTTTGGCGATCTTGGCCTTTGGCTTTTCGCTGGTGGGCACCTTTATCGTGCGCTCGGGGGTTATCACCTCGGTCCACGCTTTTGCCTCTGATCCCACGCGGGGGGTGTTTGTGCTGGCGATCCTTGCGGTCTTTGTGGGCGGGGCACTGACGCTGTTTGCCCTGCGTGCGGGCGCGTTAGAGGCGAAAGGTGTATTTGCCATGGTCAGCCGCGAGACGGGGCTGGTGGTCAACAACCTGCTTCTGACCGTGTCGTGTTTTGTGGTGTTTATCGGTACGATCTGGCCCTTGGTGGCCGAGATTTTGTGGAACCGCGCCCTATCGGTCGGCGCGCCCTTTTTTAACGCGGCCTTTATGCCTTTTGCGATCGGATTGGCGATTGTTCTGCCCATTGGGGCAGTCTTGCCGTGGAAGCGCGCTGATCTGGGCCGTGCGTTGAAACCCTTTGCCGGGGCTTTGGCCCTAACGGTGGCGGCGGCTTTGCTGGCTTATGCTGTCACTGGCGGCGTCTCCACCCTTGGCCCTTTGGGCGTGGCCCTTGCCGTGTGGCTGGTCGCGGGTGTGGCGATGGATCTGTGGCAACGCTGCGGACGTGGCACGCTTGCCCAAAGGCTGGGCCGCTTGGCCCGATTGCCCCGCGCCGATTGGGGCCGCGCTATGGCCCATGCGGGGTTTGGCGTGGCAATCTTTGGCATCGTGTCGGTGACGACTTGGGCAGTCGAGGATATCCGCGTGGTCAACGTGGGTGAAAGCTATGACCTTGGGCCGTACAGCGTGCAACTGGTTGACCTAAGTGATCAGACGGGCCCGAACTACACCGCCCAAGTGGCCGAGCTGCGCGTGACCAAAGACGGGGCAGAGGTGGCGGTGATGCATCCGGCCAAACGCACCTATCCCATAGCCGGCATGGCCACGAACGAGGCCGCGATCCGGCCAGGCATCTTTGGCGACATTTATCTGGTGGTGGGCGATGCGCAAGATGGCGGCGGCTATGCGGTGCGCTCGTATTTGAAACCCTTTGCCTTGTGGCTGTGGTTGGGCGGGTTGATGATGGCATTGGGCGGAACGCTCAGCCTGTCCGACAGACGGTTTCGCGTGGCGGCAGGGGCGCGGCGGTCATCCAATATTGCAGTGGCCGCAGAATGAAGCGTCTTGCCGCCGTTCTAGCCCTTGCCTTGCTGGCCACGCCCGCCTTGGCCGTGCGCCCCGATGAAATGCTGCCGGATCCGGGGCTAGAGGCGCGGGCGCGCGCCCTGTCGCAGGGACTGCGCTGCCTTGTCTGCCGAAACGAAAGCATCGACGATTCCGACGCTGATCTCGCGCATGATCTGCGCGTGCTGCTGCGCAGCCGCCTGACGGCGGGTGACAGCGACGAACAGGCGGTGGCCTATATCGTCGCACGCTACGGCGAGTTTGTGCTGCTGAACCCCACGACCCAAGGCGCTAACTTGATCCTATGGGGCGCAGGCCCCGCCGCCCTGCTGGCCGGGGCTTGGCTCGCTCTTTCCGTTACCCGTCGTCGGGCGCGTGCCCCAGAAGCCGCAGCACTTTCGCCCGACGATCAGGCCAAGGTAAAGGCTTTGATGGAAAACACGCGAGTCTAAAGCAAAAGCCCCGCCTTTAAGCTCCGCGCGACAGCGCCGCCACACCCGTGCGCGCAATTTCACGCAGACCCAAAGGCCGCATCAGATCTGCAAACGCATCGATCTTTTCAGGCGTGCCTGTCATCTCGAACACAAAGCTTTCCAGCGTGGAATCCACCACATTGGCGCGGAAAATCTCGGCCAAACGCAGCGCTTCAATCCGCGCCTCACCCTTGCCCGATACCTTAAACAGCGCCAGTTCCCGCTGCACCGAAGGGCCCTCGGCCGTCAAATCATGCACTTCATGCACGGGCACCAACCGGTCCAGCTGCGCCTTGATCTGGGCGATCACTTGCGGCGTGCCGCGCGTTACCACGGTGATGCGGCTCAGATGTCCCTCATGGTCCACCTCGGCCACGGTCAGGCTGTCGATGTTATACCCCCGCCCCGAAAACAACCCGATCACCCGCGCCAGAACGCCGCTTTCATTGTCCACCACCACGGCCAGCGTGTGGCTTTCAATCAATTCACCGTTCGGGTCGCGCAACTCATAAGCCGAATGGCTGGAAGAGCCTTTTTTGATATTGAGAGCGCTCATCTTCGCCCCTTTCATATGTGTAAAAATATCCCACGGGGGTGCGGGGGTGTGAAACCCCCGCTATTGTGACGGGTGCGGGGGTGTGAAACCCCCACTATTGTGACGGGTGCAGGGGTGTTAAACCCCCACTCGTCACCTTAAACCAGCACCGCGCCCTTAGCCTCGATCACCCCTTGCGTATCAGCATCGCCCAGCAGCATTTCGTTATGCGGCTTGCCCGAGGGGATCATGGGGAAGCAGTTTTCGTGCTTTTCCACGCGGCAATCAAAAATCACCGGGCCGTTATAGGCCAGCATTTCCTTGATCGCCTCATCCAGATCGGCGGGGTCGTCGATGCGAATACCCTTGCAACCAAAGGCTTCGGCGAGTTTCACAAAGTCGGGCAAGGATTCAGACCAGCTGCTGGAATACCGCTCGCCGTGCAGCAATTCTTGCCATTGACGCACCATGCCAAGGCGTTCGTTGTTCAAGATGAACTGCTTGACGGGCGCGCGAAACTGCATCGCGGTGCCCATTTCTTGCATGTTCATCAGCCAGCTTGCTTCGCCTGCCACGTTGATCACCAAGGCGTCGGGGTGGGCTACTTGCACGCCGATGCTGGCGGGCAGGCCGTAGCCCATGGTACCCAAACCGCCTGATGTCATCCAGCGGTTCGGGTCTTCGAACCCAAGAAATTGCGCGGCCCACATCTGGTGCTGGCCGACTTCGGTGGTGATATAGCGGTCCATCCCCTTGGTCAGCGCTTCCAGCCGTTCCAGCGCGTGCTGCGGCTTGATCACGGTGGAAGAGTTCTTATAGGTCAGGCACTTGACCGCGCGCCATTGGGTAATCTGCGCCCACCATTTGGGCAGGGCGGCGCGGTTGGTCTTTGACCCGCGCGCGCGCCATTGGCGCAGCACCTCTTCCAAAACCAGCGTCACATCGCCCACAATGCCCACATCAACCCGCACCACCTTGTTGATCGACGAGGGGTCGATGTCGATATGCACCTTTTTGGAATGCGGGCTGAAATCCTTGATCCGCCCCGTGATGCGGTCATCAAAGCGCGCGCCGATGTTGATCATCACATCACAGCCATGCATCGACAGATTGGCCTCGTACAGCCCATGCATCCCCAGCATGCCCAGCCAGTTCTTGCCCGATGCCGGATAAGACCCAAGCCCCATCAGGGTTGAGGTGATGGGAAAGTCCGTCTCGGCCACGAGTTCGCGCAACAAAGCCGATGCGGCGCGCCCCGAATTGATCACGCCGCCGCCGGTATAAAACAGGGGGCGTTCAGCGGTTTCGATCAGATCGACCAGTTTTGCAATCTGCGCCTCGTCCCCGCGCACGCGGGGTTGGTAATGCGAGGTTTTGGCCTGTTCGCGCGGCGTGTAAAGGGCTGTGGCAAACTGCACATCCTTGGGAATGTCGACCAGCACCGGGCCAGGGCGGCCTTTGGTGGCGACATGAAAGGCTTGATGGATCGTTTCAGACAGTTTGGCCGTATCTTTGACCAGCCAGTTCATCTTGGTACAGGGGCGGGTGATGCCCACGGTGTCAGCCTCTTGGAAGCCATCGGTGCCGATCATAAAGGTGGGCACCTGGCCCGAAATCACGATGATCGGGATGGAATCCATCAAGGCATCGGTCAAGCCTGTCACCGCATTGGTCGCCCCCGGCCCCGATGTCACCAAGGCCACCCCCGGCTTGCCGGTGGAACGGGCATAGCCCTCGGCCATATGGACGGCACCTTGTTCGTGGCGCACCAGAATATGGCGGATGTCGTTTTGCTGGAAGATCTCGTCATAAATCGGCAGCACGGCCCCACCGGGATAGCCAAACACCACCTCGACGCCCTGATCTTTCAGCGCCTGCACCACCATTCTTGCCCCGGTCATCTGCTGCATCGTCTGGTCCCTTATCTCAACAAAAAGCCCCCAAAGCGTCTGGGGGCGCGGGGCAGTTCCCTCAATCGCCGACCTTGGGCGATTGCGCCATGGGCCTGCATTTTTGAGGGATAAACCCCTTTGGTTTTCAACATCTCGGCGCGGACACTAGGGTTGGGGCAGGGGGGCGTCAACCGCAAATCGACATGAAAAATGTCGTGGGCGCGGGATAATTTGAACTATTGTTCCAAAAAGGTGAATTTTTGCGCAAGTTTCAGTAAAAAAATCAGTACTGCGCCGGGTTTTCTGGCTTAGCGCCGCATCGTCTTCCAATGTGTCAGCGGCGTAACAAGACCCTTGGCGCGCGCGCGCAGCCTTGCTAACGTAAGAGCGTAATTAGTTTGGTCAAAAACCCCCATGCGCCACACGCTGCCCATAGCGCCCCAGTTTTATGTCACAGCACCCCAACCGTGTCCCTATCTGGACGACCGGTTTGAGCGCAAGCTGTTCACAGCCTTACAGGGTGAACATGCGCAAAAACTGAACGACGCCCTGTCCAAGCAAGGGTTCCGGCGCAGCCAGAATGTGCTGTACCGGCCCTCTTGTGCCGAATGTTCGGCCTGCCTGTCCGCGCGGATCAAAGTGGCCGATTTCGTCCCCTCGCGCACGCAAAAGCGCGTGCTGAAAGGGGCCAAGCATCTGCGGCGTGCTGCCACTTCGCCTTGGGCCACCGAAGACCAGTTTGCCCTGTTTCGCCGCTATTTAGACGAGCGTCACGCCGATGGCGGGATGGCCGATATGGATGTGTTTGAATTTTCTGCCATGATCGAAGAGACGCCGATCAAATCGCGCGTGATCGAATACACCCGCCCTGCCGGCCCCGGAGAGCACGGGCGGCCGTTGGCCTGTGTCAGCCTGACCGATGTTTTCGATGATGGGTTGTCGATGGTCTATTCGTTTTACGATCCCAGCCTGCAAGACTTGTCCTTGGGCACTTACGCGATCCTTGACCATATCGAGATCGCGCGCGAAGCGGGCTTGCCCTATGTCTACCTTGGCTATTGGGTGCCCGGATCGCGCAAAATGGGCTATAAGGCCAATTTCTCAGCGCTTGAAATCTACAAGGGCGGCCAGTGGGTTCCGATGGGCGACCCCGCCGATCATAGCGCGCAGTTGCATCCCTTGTCAGTTGAACCCATTGCCGAGCAAGTGGCCCATATCGCCCTGCCGCAAGCCCGTATCGGATGAGGCTTGCCGCCCTGTCTCTGCTTGTGCCGGATTATGACGCTGCCATTTTCTTCTTTTGCGATGGCCTCGGTTTTAGTTTGACCGAAGATATCCCCCAAAGGACCAAACGTTGGGTGACAGTCAGCCCACCGGGCCAAAGCATTCGCCTTGTTCTTGCGCGGGCTGATACGGCTGCACAGCGGACGGCCATTGGCCAACAAGCCGGCGGGCGGGTCTGGTTGTTCTTGCACACCGATGATTTTGTGCGAGATGCGGCGAAAATCACGGCGGCGGGGGGTGTCTTTGAAGAGGATGCGCGCCACGAAGTCTACGGCACTGTTGCGGTTTGGCGCGATCCGTTTGGCAACCGCTGGGATTTAATCCAGCCCAAGCCGCAGCCCAAAGTTTAAGCAGCATTGGCCCGTGTTGCTGCCATCTTTGCGGCCAAGCGTAGCGCCGCGATGGTGCTATCGGGCTTGGCAAGACCTTTGCCCGCAATGTCAAACCCCGTGCCATGATCGGGCGAGGTGCGGATGAAGGGCAGCCCCAAGGTCACATTCACCCCGCCGTCAAAGTCCAGCGTTTTAATCGGGATTAACGCTTGATCGTGATACATGCAAATCGCAGCGTCATAGGTTGCCCGTGCGCGCGGGTGAAACAAGGTATCGGCCGACAGCGGCCCGCGCAGATCAAAGCCCATGGCTTGCAATCGGGTGATCAGGGGGTTGATCCATGCGATCTCTTCGCGCCCCATAGCCCCGCCTTCGCCGGCATGGGGGTTAAGGCCCGCTATGGCCAAACGCGGTCGGGGCAGGCCGAAATCGCGTTGCAGTCCGCGAACGGTGACGCGGATTACTTCTTCCAGCAGGTCAGGGGTTAAGGCCGCAGGTACTTGGGACAAGGCAATATGGATCGTCGCGGGCACCACGCGCAAGGTGTCACACGCCAGCATCATCACGACAGAGGCGCCGCCCGCGAGATGGGCCAAAAACTCAGTATGACCGGGAAAGGCAAAGCCCGCCCCGTCTTGCAGGGCTTTTTTGTGGATGGGCAGCGTGCAAAGACCCAGCGCTTGGCCGGATTGGACCAGATCGACCGCGCGCGCTATTACGTCGATAACACCTTGGGCGTTGGCTGGGTCGGGATGGCCGGCGGTCGCTGCCCCCGCAAAGCGGTGTGCCAGTACCGGCAACACGCCCTTTGGCACAAGGGCCGCCTGATCAGGGCTGGCGATTTCAGTAAAGCCTGTGCCTTGGGGCAAATGGCGCGGATCGCCCAGCCAGAAGAAGGGCAGGTCTGGCAGGGCAAGTCGGGCCAGCACGGCAATCTCGGCCCCGATGCCCGCAGGCTCGCCACAGGTGAGCGCGATAGGTCTATGCCCTAAGCCGATCATTCCTGAACAATGAAGGCTTGTGCGCGCAGTTCTTGCAGGTAGGCCGTTGCCATGAACGTCAGCTTTTCGTTCACCAAGTTTGAGCGCACATCATCGTGCGATGCCGGGACTTGCGATTGAGGACTGCGCGAGCACAGCATCACCAATTCCCCGATCCCGCCCACGCCCGCCACAATAGCGCTTTCGCCCGCATCCAAACCGGCCAGAACCCCGCGCAATTGCGGGGGCACGGCGGCTTCGGCCGAAGTTTGGCGTTGCAACGCTTGTTCTGGCAATCCGCGCGCTGCCACATCCAACCCCGCACATTCGGTGGCTTGGGCCTGAACCTTGGTCAGATCTTGGCCTGAGGCGGGCCGAAACACCGCGTAATCCACCTGCAAAGCACCTTTTGCAGCCCCTGCGCCCTCGCTTTGGTCGCGCATCAGATAGATGGCCACGGCCCCTTGCAAGGCAACAGGCGGGCTGATCTCGCCAGACTTTAGGCCGATTAAGACCTGTGCCACTTGTGGCGGCAGGGTGGTGGTGTCAATCCAACCCAAAGTGCCACCATTGGCGGCTGTGCGGCCTTTGGAAAAGATCCTTGCGGCATTGCCGAAATCCGTGGGCGTTTTCATCTTGGCACGGATTTTGACAGCTAAGGCCATAGCATCGCTTTTGCCATCATCGGGCAGAACCAGTTCGGACAAAAAGGCCCGCAACGGTCCGCCCGAAGCACCGCCTTGGGCGATGCGCCTGTCAACCTCGGCATCCGAAACTTTCAGGCGTCCGCTGAACTTGGCGCGCAGCACCGTGCGCCAAACAACGCCTGCCTTGACGAAATCGCGAAAGCTTTGTGGTTCAACACCCGCTTCTGCGATGGCCCTTATAAAATCCTCGGCTGACAAATTGGCGCGCGAGGCGAATTCCGCCATGCCCGCGCGCACCTCATCCTCATTTGGGGTGATGCCAAAGGATTTGGCGGCGTCTAATTGCAAACGATCGTCGATCAGATCCTTTAAGGCGCGCTGTTCCAAATCGCCGGGTTGCTGCAAGACCTGCAAGAAGGCCAAACGCTGGGCGAGTTCAAAGCGGGTGATGACTGTGCCATTTACAGTCACGGCAGGGGTGAACATATTCCCCTCGGCCCGCGTGGGGTTGGGGGCAAGGCCAAAGACCAACACTCCAAGGCTAAGGCTGAAGGCCAGTGCCAGTCGCATCGCGATCATCACTTTGTGCGTCATAGGCTCATTCCTGTTGCGTCACTTGCGGCATTCATGCTGCGGTCCTTGTGCAGCACTTCCACCAAATCCCAAAAGCTCGACCGTCAAGCCGAAATCCGTGCTTGGCTCTACACTAGTCGAGGACGTGTACCTGCGCGAGACGGAAAGATCGACCAAAAGACATTCATTCTTGTAGTTCAGCTGCAAACCGGCCTGTGCCGCGCTTTTTGAGACAAAGTCATATCGGTTGGTCAGGTGCGCCGTCCAGTTGGATGTCATGGCATAGGTGCTGTTCAGCACAAGTTCGCGCACGTCTTGGCTGCGATTTTCTTGGAGATCGGCCAAAATAAAACGATACCCCCCCGACATATTTATCTTGCTCCGGCTCACTTGAAACAGCACCTCGGCCTTGGATGGGTTTAGATCATCGTTCAAGAGGAACCGCGACAAAACGCCAAGGTGGTCAGGATTGTCCATCGACCATGACAATAGCCAATCTGAATTGAGGCCCGAAAGGCCAGAGGGTTCGCTGAACTGGGTCAGATTTTCCAAACGCACCACACGCCCGGCCGTGGCGTCCATCGTCCATCCCGCAGGGGTGGTGCCAAAATAATGGCCCCCCAGATTAACCCGCGTGCCGCCTTCAAAGGCATCAACTCCGGCAAAGCGGTCAAGGCTGAACAGATTGCTTTCGTCAAATTCCACCAATGCCGAATCTTCATTTGGAATGCGGCCGTCAGGAGGGGGGGCAGACACCAGTTGCACCACGGGTTCGATCACTTGCACCTTGTCTTGGGCATTGGTTTTAACCCATGGCCAGCGCAGCGCCAAACCGGCGGTGGCTGTGGTGCGATTGGGACTTCCGCCATACTTGGCATCTTGGCGGATGCGGTATAAATCTGCTGCGCCGTCCAAGCCACTGGACAATTGCATCCCGTTGTCAAAGGTCCAATTGCGCCGCCATGTGCCGGTAAGGCTAAGGCGCACCATATCGCGGCCATCGGCGACCATGTCAGCATTGGTGTCTGTGGGGACATCCGAGGGGCGATAGAGGCTGTGCGATTGCAATTCAAATCCGCCTTCGCCGCCCAAGACAGCCGGTACAAATCGACGGTGCAGCCCCAAATCTGACAGGGCGGCGGGCTGGGTCGTGTTGCTTTCGCCTTCGCGCAACGAATGCAATCCGGTGAATTGCCCTGAGAAATAGGCGTCGCGTTGCACGCGGGTGATGCCCACGGTTGAATCCAGTCGGTCAGCTTCGGTGATGCCATAATCTACCAGATAGGCGTCGTCGCTGACTGTGATGCCGTGAAAGGCCAATTGATAGCCGCGACCCAGATCAAAAGTGCCCGTGGCTGACAGATAGCCGCGACCCTCGCCGGGCAGGGTTTGGTCGCTTGTCACAGCGCCGTTTATGGTGAGTGTGCCTTGGGAGAAGGCCTGTCTGTAGCGCAGGTTCATCGTCGCCCCTCCGCCCGAAGTGACATAGGGCGTCAGCAGAACATCGCGGTCGGGGGCTAAGGCTATGAAATAGGGCAGCAAAACGCCACCGCCCAGACCAGTGGTGGTGCGGATTTTGGGTGTCAAAAAGCCTGTCACGCGGTCCAGCGTTGGGTCGGGCACGCGCAAGACGGGCAGATACATCACCGGCAGACCCGCAAAGCGCAAGCTGGCATCCGAGAACCAGATTTGCTGCGCTTGTGCGTCATGCACCACTTCGCGGGCGCGTATCTCCCACAAAGGTGTCGTCGATCCGGCGCAGATCGTGCAAGACGAGGCCGCGACAGCGCGCAGGGCCGTATAACGCCCTTTATCCGATCGTTGCATCTGGTTTGCTGACAATTGCAGCTTTTGTTGCAACATGATGCGGGCCGATGTTAACACACCTTCGGTCAAATCGGCGGACAGATCGGCTTGATCGGCCAGCATCAGATTGCCCAAGCCGTCGTCAATTCGGATAGGACCAGTGATAGATAGACGGTCGGTCGCTTTGTCATAGATGATCGTTGAGGCGGTCAGGTGCTGGCCGTTGAAAAACACCTCGACATGGCCCTTGGCGGACAAAACACTGTCTGACTGCACGGTGACTTGGTCGGCCACCAAAGTAGCCTGATCTTCGGCCCGCGCAGAGGGTGCCGCCAAAAGGGCTAGGGCAAGCAGCAGCCAGCGCATCAGCCATCCTCCAGATGGAGTAAAAAGCCCAAGGCCATAAGCAAGGCCACTAAAGGCGGGCTCCACGCGGCCAAGATTGCGGGGATCTGGCCGTTCTCGCCCAAGACTTGCCCGAAGTTGCGCAAAAAGAACACCCCAAAACCGGCCAAGAGTGCGAGCAGCACCAAGGTCCCGGTTTGCGCCACGCGCGCGTGGCGCATGGTGAAGCCCGCAGCAATCAGCACCATGGCGGCCAAAAGCAGCGGATGGGCCAGTTCGACCTGATACCAGACAAAGTAATTGCGCGCCGAAAATCCAGCCCGTTCTAGGCCCGCGACATAGGCGGGCAGGTTCCAAAAGCTGATAGCGCTTGGCATGCCGAAACTGTCGTGGATCTGGTCACGGGTAAGCTCGGTAGCCAAAGTCGCCCCTTGGCCCAAAATTTGTACCCCGCGCTGGGGGTTGGCATCCGAAAGGGTCCAAAGGCGGGCAGTCTTAAGCGCCCAAAAGCCCGGGATTAAAGTGGCCTCTGCCGCCTCAATCCGCTCAATGGGGGTGCCATCGGGGCCGAAGGTCAAAAAACTTACTTCATAAAGGGCTGTGCCATCCAGATTGGCGCGCGTGGCTTCGATCACGGTTTGGCCCGCCTGATCGCCTTGGCGCAACCACAACCCCGCCTCCGAGATGGACAGGATCGATCCGCCCCGTGCATGGCCCTCAGACAAAAGATCATACCTATGCGAGGTGGCGGCCACCAAAGGGTTTAACACCCCAACGGCGAAAGCGCCGATCGCCAAGGCTGTCACAACCGGTGCCAGCAAAAACGACAGGCCCGACCGCCCGGCCGTGCGCACAACCACCAGTTCGCACGATCGCGACAGGCCCAAGAACAAGGCTATGGCCGAAAGCATCACGATCAACGGCAAAATCCGGTAAAGTGTGGCGGGTACCTTCAGGCAGGCCAGCACAAATGCCTGTGTTAAACTGATGGCGGGGTCGGAAAATTGGCGGATCTCTTCGATCATGTCGATCATCACGAAAAGGGCAAAAAATCCCGCAAAGATCTGCAAAAACAAAAGCGAAAAACGCCGTGCGATGTATAGGTTCAAGATCATGCCCACCCCCTTTGGGGGCGTCGGTTGCGTCCGGCCGAACTTAGCAAACCCCAAGCAATAACTAAGCCGATGAGAGGGGCTAAATAGGCCAAAACCCAGCCGCCTGCCACTTTGGGCCCCCACTCTGCCGCCGCTGTGTTAAGGCCCTGCACCAAGATCAACAAGGCCACCGCCAGCACAATCTGCCGCCACAAGCCAAACCGGCTGAACCCGCCCAAGATGAGCGCGCCAAACCCCACCAGCGTCACACAGATTGCCAAAAGCGGCTCGGCAAACCTGATATGCGCGTCAAAGATCAGGCTCTTGGCCTGTGCGCCCGTTTCATCCAGAAGGCTTTGGGTGGGCCATAAAAGCTCTGCCGTGGTCAATTCGCCGGGCCCGCGTCTATGGGACCCCGCAGCTTTTAACAAAGCGCCAAGGTCAAAAGTGAAATCACCAAAGCGCGTCATGGATAAACGCTGGGTCTTGGTATCCAACGCTTGGGCCATGCCGTCCAGCATAATCAGCTTTGGCCCCGCATCCCCGCGTGCAAAAAGGGCTTTGCGGGCGGTATAGGTGGTGCGAAGATCTGGGGTGCGGCTGTCGGCCAAGAACAGGTCCAACAACTCGCCTTGCGGCGAGATCTCGCGGATATACACAGTCACATTGGGTGCAGGATGGGTAAAGCGGCCCTCGGCCAGATACCGCGCTGTGATGTTTTCTGTAATCGTCGCCCGCGCTGATTCGAGTGCTGAGCGGCTGGCCGGGACCAGCGCATGGCCCAAAATGGCCATCAATACCCCCACCACTAGCCCAAAATACAAAACCGGCCGCGCCAATTGGTATGCCGAAAAACCCGTGGCTTGCATGACCACCAACTCGCTTTCGGTCATCATGCGGTTGGTAACATAGACGGTGGCGATAAAAGCCGCGACAGGCAGCACCAGTTTGATCACCATAGGCAGCGTCAGCAGCGAGAATTCCAAAAAGACCAAGGCCGACTGCCCGTCGCCGATCAATTGATCAAACAGGCCCACGGCCTTGTTCATCCAGTACACCCCGACCAGAACAAGCGCGAAGAACCCGAACAACTGCAGGAATTGCAACAGAAGATATCGGTCGATCCGGGGCAAATCCGATCCTTTGGGTTTGGGCGATACAACCACGACTGTTAAAGTGTAAACCCAAAGTGGGGCGGGGAAAACTGGTATCTGGCCAATTGCGGCTGTGAGGTCTAGCCTAGTCTTCAATCTTGCCTGTGCGCTGCAGCGCTTGGCCCCTTTTTGGTGGAGTATCTTCTATGAGCGACGTGTTGATCCCTGAAATCCTGCCACTGAATGCCGAAGATCTGGCTGCCCACCAAGGGCGCATTGTGGTTTTGGTCGACGGCGATGCGCCGACCTCTGGTGTGGCCAAAAGGTTGGACAGGCTGACCCGCGGTGCAGTCCGCCGTGCTATGGCGGGCGAGGCTTGGGGTCGGGTGAAACCGGGTGAGGCTATGGAATTGGCCTATCCCGCAGGGTTGGCCGCAGAGGCGCTGCATCTTTTGCGCCTGCCGCGCCGTGCCGAGGTGGCGATGGCGCGCAAGGCTGGCGGTGCCATCGCACGGCTTTGCGGCAAAGACCCTGTCTTGGCGCTGGTCGAAGGCCACCCCCGCCATGCCGATCTGATCTTGGGCCTTTTGTTGCGCGCTTACAGTTTTGATCACTACAAATCGGGCGAGAAAAAAGCCAAGGGCAGTGTCACGCTGATGGTGAATGATGTGGCGGCGGTGCAAGCCTCTTACACAGCGGCCAGTGCTTTGGCGCAGGGCGTGTTTTTGACGCGTGATCTGGTCAATGAACCGGCCAATGTGCTGACGACCACCGAGTTTTCGCACCGCCTGACGGGTCTGCGCGCCCTTGGCGTGCAAGTCGAGGTGCTGGACGAGGCCGAGTTGGAACGCCTTGGCATGCGCCTTTTGTTGGGGGTGGGCGTCGGGTCAGAGTGCCCCTCGCAAGTTGTGGTAATGCGCTGGAACGGTGGGGTGGCGGGCGAGGCCCCCTTTGCGCTGGTGGGCAAGGGCGTGTGCTTTGACACGGGCGGCATCTCGATCAAGCCGGCAGGTGGCATGGAAGAGATGACGATGGATATGGGCGGGGCCGGGGTTGTGGCCGGGGTGATGAAAACCTTGGCGCTGCGCGGGGCCAAGGCCAATGTGGTGGGGCTGGTGGGGCTGGTGGAAAACATGCCCGACGGGCGCGCCCAAAGACCCGGCGACATTGTGACATCGATGAAGGGCGATACTGTCGAAGTGATCAACACCGATGCCGAGGGGCGCTTGGTGCTGGCCGATGTGCTTTGGTATGCGCAAGAAACCTTTCATCCCAAGGGGATCATCAATCTGGCGACCTTGACGGGGGCCATCATTGTGGCTTTGGGGTCGGAACATGCAGGCGTGTTTTCCAACAACGATGCCCTGTGCAATGCGTTCCTGAAGGCCGCAGCGGCCGAGCATGAGGGTGCTTGGCGCATGCCCATGGGCCAGGCCTATGATGACAAGTTGAAGTCGCGGCTGGCAGATATGATGAACGTGGGCGGGCGTGATGGCGGGGCGATCGTGGCAGCCCAGTTCATCAAGCGGTTCATCAAAGACGATATGCCTTGGGTGCATCTGGATATCGCCGGAGTGACGCTGCTAAAGGGCGATACGTCTACAGCGCCCAAGGGGGCGACGGGATGGGGCGTTTTGGCGCTGAACCGGTTGATCGCGGATATGTTTGAAACCGTGCCTGCAAAGGCCTAAGATCAAAATGCCCGCCACTGCAGTTTTTTACCATTTGATGCGCGCCGGCTTGGACGAGACGGTGATGACCACCGTGACCCGTGCACAAGGGGCTGGCTGGCGCGTGATGATCCGTGCGCCAGATCTGTCGCTGTTGCAGCGGTTGGATGCAAAGCTTTGGTTGGGGCCTCAAGAGGGGTTTTTGGCCCATGGTTTGGCAGGCGGGCCCCATGACGCAGATCAACCCGTGCTGCTGGGTCAGGCAAAGATACCCAACGGCGCGCAGGGGCTGATGCTGTTGGCAGGGGCAGAAGCCAGCCCAGACGAGGTGGCAGGGCTTGAACGGATCTGGGTGCTGTTTGACGGGTCTGACCCCGACGCCGTAGCCCAAGCGCGCCAAAGCTGGACACGCTTCTCAAGCTGGGGTCTGGCCGCGCAATACTGGAGCGATGAGGACGGCGCTTGGGTCAAAAAATCGGACCGTGCCGCAGCGCCACCCGCGGCGTGACGATCGTCCCGACCCGGCCGAAGCTGCGATACATCGCGTGCTTCGGGCGGCCCAAGATTTGCGCCCTTACCCGCGCAAAGCCCGCGCCTCGGCCGCAAGGGCAGTGATCTGGGCCCAATCGCCCTTGGCCAAAGCCTCTTTCGGCGCGACCCAACTGCCGCCCACGCATAAGATGTTGGGCAGGCCCAAATAATCGCGCGCGTTCTTCAGGCTGATCCCGCCTGTGGGGCAGAATTTCACCTGCGGCAGGGGTGATCTGATCGACTTAAGATACGCCGCCCCGCCCGCTTGTTCGGCGGGGAAGAACTTTTGCACCGTATAGCCTTTTTCCAGCAGCGCCATAATCTCTGACGCGGTGGCGGCGCCGGGCAACAAGGGCAGCTCGTACTCTGCACAGGCCTCCAACAACCGCTCGGTCGCGCCGGGCGAGACCCCAAACTTGGCCCCCGCCGCCTTGGCGGCCTTGACATCGGCAGGGGTCAGCAAGGTGCCCGCGCCCACAACGCCGCCTTCAACCTCGGCCATGATGCGAATGGCGTCTAGGGCCACGGGGGTGCGCAAGGTCACTTCCAAAGCTGGCAAGCCCCCCGCCACCAGCGCTTGGGCCAGATGGCGGGCATGGGAGAGATCATCCACCACGATCACCGGCACCACGGGGGCAAGGCGGCAGATCTCTGCGGCGCGGCGGGACTGTTCGGCGGGGGTCATGGCGATTTCCTTTCGCCCTTGGGCGCTGTTGGAGAGGGCAGGAGCCTCCGGCGGGGATATTTGGACACATATGAAAGGGCAAGGAAGTGAGGGAGGATCGGGCCCCCCGCCACGGGCCGGAAACCGGGGGCAGCAGGGGGCCTTTCACATGTGACGGCCATCGGCGTCCCCGCCTGTACCGCACCTTTATCTTCCGACCTTATCCTTTCATATGTGTTAAAATATCCCCGCCGGAGGCACTTTTTCTTTGGTTCATCAGTAAAGGCTGGAGGCCCCTTCGGTCGAAGGGCCCACTTGGGCGCGAAGGGCGGCGAAAAGCTCGCGGCCAAGGCCCCAGGCGTTGGCGGATAGGTCAGCTGTGGCGAGCGGGCGCTGGTCGAGATCGGCGACCAGCACGGTCAGCGTGCCTGCGAGTGCATCCAGCCGCACCACATCGCCGTCGCGCAGTTTGGCGATAGGGCCACCGGCGGCGGCTTCGGGTGAGATATGGATCGCGGCGGGCACTTTGCCCGAGGCGCCGGACATGCGCCCGTCGGTCACCAGCGCCACTTTCAGGCCGCGGTCTTGCAGGATCGACAGCGTAGGGGTCAGCGAGTGCAGTTCGGGCATGCCATTGGCTTGCGGGCCTTGGAATCGCACGACCACAATGGTGTCAGAGGTGAATTCGCCCGCCTTAAACGCCGCTTTGACGGCGTTTTGGTCGTGAAACACCCGCACGGGGGCCTCGATCACATGGCGTTCGGGCGCCACGGCCGAGACTTTGATCACGCCGCGACCCAAGTTGCCCGACAGTTGTTTCAAGCCGCCGGTCGCGGCGAAGGGGGTGGCTATGGGGCGGATGATTTTGTCGTTCAGAGTTTCCTGAGCCCCCAAGGCCCAAGCGATGCGGCCGTCCGTCAGCTTTGGTTCCATCCGGTAGGCCGCCAAGCCATCGCCCATCACGGTTTTGGCATCGGCGTGCAGCAAGCCTGCATCCATCAGCTCGCGCATCAAAAGCCCCAAACCGCCCGCCGCGTGAAAGGCGTTCACGTCCGCCATGCCGTTGGGATAGACCTTGGCCATCAAGGGCACGGATTGCGAGATCTCGTCAAAATCGGCCAGATCCAGCAAGACGCCCGAGGCGCGGGCCATGGCGGGCAGGTGCAAGATCAGGTTGGTCGACCCGCCCGTGGCCATCAGCCCGACGATGCCGTTCACATAGGCGCGCTCGTCAAGGATGTCGCCTGCGGGGCGAAAGTCATTTCCCAGCGCGGTGATCGCGGCAGCGCGTTCCACCGCCGCCGCCGTCAGCGCATCGCGCAAGGGGGTGCCGGGATTGACAAAGGACGATCCGGGCAGGTGCAGGCCCATGAATTCCATCAGCATCTGATTGGTATTGGCGGTGCCGTAAAAGGTGCAAGTGCCAATGCCGTGGTACGAGGCCATCTCGGCCGCCATCAGGGCATCGCGACCCACTTCGCCATTGGCAAAGGCATTGCGCACGCGGGATTTTTCTTCGTTGGGCAGGCCAGAGGTCATCGGGCCTGCGGGCACAAAGACAGCCGGAATATGGCCAAAGGTGGCGGCGGCGATGATCAGGCCGGGCACGATTTTATCGCAGACCCCCAAATACAGCGCCGCATCAAAGGTGTTGTGCGACAGGGCAATCCCCGCTGCCATAGCGATGACATCGCGCGAAAACAGCGACATCTCCATCCCCGGTTGGCCTTGGGTGACACCGTCACACATGGCGGGCACGCCGCCGGCCACTTGGGCCGTGGCCCCAACGCGGCGGGCGGCGGTGCGGATCAGGTTGGGGTAATGTTCATAGGGTTGGTGGGCGGACAGCATGTCGTTATAAGCCGTCACCACGCCGATATTGGGGGCCTGTGCTGCGGCAAGCGCGTCTTTGTCTTGTCCCATCGCCGCATAGGCATGGGCCTGATTGCCGCAGGCCAGATGGCCGCGCACTGGCCCTTTGCTGACGGCTTGGCCGATCCTGTCAAGATACAGCCCCCGCGCGGCGGCCGATCTTGCGCGGATCCGGTCGGTGACGCGGGCGATGGTGGGGTGCAGGGCCATGGGAACCTCGACAGAAAGCTTGGGCGTGGATTAGCAAAGCTCGTTAGCGCTAACAACAGCTAATTGCTTAGACGCGAGTTCTGATACCGCAAATCGGGGCCTTTCGAAAGGGCGCCGATGGGGTTAAACGGGCTGCATGAGCGATCAACCCCATCTCGATGACGAGCCCGCCTTCGCCCCGGCCCCGACCGGCCGTGCCCATTCCCGCCCCGTGGTGCGCTTGCGCCCCAAGGCCGAAGCCCGCGCCGTGCGCTTGGGCTTTCCCTGGGTTTATGCCGACGAATTGGTAACCGACCGGCGCACCGCGGCCCTTGCCCCCGGGGCCTTGGCCGTGCTGGAAGACGGCGAGCGCCGCGAGATCGGGCTTGTCACCGTCAACACCAAATCCAAAATCATCGCCCGCATGCTGGACCGCGACCCTTTGGCGCAGATTGATCAGGCGTGGTTTGCGGCCCGCTTGACCGCTGCCTTGGCGCTGCGTGAACGCCTGCACGATACCCCGCATTACCGCCTGATCCATGCCGAGGCTGACGGATTGCCCGGTGTCATCATCGACCGCTTCGGCGATGCCGCTGTCATCCAACCCAACGCTGCTTGGGCCGAGGCGCATATCGACGCCCTCAGCGCCGCCTTGCAGCACGTCACGGGCGTTTCAGTGGTGATCAAGAATGGCACGGGCCGCGCGCGGGCGCTTGAGGGGTTAAAGGACGAAAACGTGGTGATGGCGGGGGCCTTGTCTGGCCCCATCGCCGTGCCAATGAACGGGGCCACCTATTTTGCCGATCTAGAGGGTGGGCAGAAAACTGGCCTGTTCTTTGACCAACGCCCAAACCATGCCTTTGCCAAAAGATTGGCCAAAGGATCCAAGGTGTTGGATGTGTTCTCTCATGTGGGCGGATTTGCTTTGGCAGCTTTGGCGGGCGGGGCAGACAGGGCTTTGGCGGTGGATGCTTCGGCCCCCGCTTTGGCGTTGGCGGCCAAAGGGGCCGAGGCTTCGGGCTTTGCCAATTTTGCCACACGGCAGGGTGATGCCTTTGATGTGCTGGAAGCTTTGGCTGCTGAAGGTGCGCGGTTTGATATGGTCGTCTGCGACCCGCCCGCCTTTGCGCCCAACAAGAACGCATTGGAAGCGGGTTTGCGCGCTTACGAGCGCGTGGCGAAACTGGCGGCAGGCTTGGTGACGCAGGGCGGCTATCTGGTCTTGTGTTCTTGCAGCCATGCCGCCGACCTGACGGCCTTTCGCAACGCTTGCGCGCGCGGCATCGGGCGGGGCGGGCGCAAGGGGCAGCTGATTTATACCGGCTTTGCGGGGCCGGATCATCCGATGATGCCGGTGCTGGCCGAAAGTGCCTACCTCAAATCGCTGTTTTTCCGGCTGGAGTGATGCGCGCCGTTCTGGATGCTTGCGTGCTCTATCCCCCCGTGCTGCGCGCACTTTTGTTAGGTGTGGCAGCACGGGGGCTGTATGAACCGCATTGGTCAGACCGGATCTTGCGCGAATGGGTGCTGGCCACGGCCAAACTTGGCCCCGTGGCGCAGGCAATGGCCGAGGGCGATGCCGCCCTTGCTAAGGCGGCCTTTCCCCGTGCCAGCCTGCAAGCCCAGCCCAATATCGAAGCGCGTCTGGCCTTGCCTGACCCAAATGACATCCATGTTCTGGCCGTGGCGATTGCTGGCCATGCTGATGCGATTGTCACCTTTAACGCCGTCGATTTCCCCCGCAACGTTCTGGCGGATGAGGGGATCGAGCGGCGCGATCCTGACGGGTTTTTGTGGGAGATGTGGTCGCGCCATCCCTTAGAAGTGGGCGCCGTGGTGGCCGATGTGCACCGCCGTGCGGAAGAGATGGCGGGTAAGCCCTTGGCCATGCGCGCATTTCTTAAACGTGTGCAATTGTGGCGGTTGGGCAAGGCGATGGAAGGGGCCGCTGGCCCTAGCGCAGGGTCTTGATGCCCTTGGCCAAGCCTGCCAAGGTCAGGGGCACCATATGCCCGTCAAACAGACCGGATATCATCTGAGTGGAGCGGGTATAGGCCCACTGCTGTTCTTCCACCGGATTGATCCACAAATGGCGCGGCCAGTGCTGGGTGGCGCGTGTCAGCCATGCCCGGCCGGGTTCGGGGTTCCAGTGTTCGACCGAACCGCCGGGGCTGTCGATCTCATAAGGGCTGATGGCCGCATCGCCGACAAAGATGGCGCGGTAATCGGGGCCATAGCGGCGCAGAATGTCCCATGTGGGCAGGCGCTGGGTCAGGCGGCGGGCGTTGTCGGTCCAGACCTCTTCATACAGGCAATTGTGGAAATAAAAGAAAGACAGCTGGCGAAACTCGGCCTTGCAGGCCGCAAACAGGGCTTGGGTCGCCAGAACATGGCCGTCCATCGACCCGCCGACATCCAAGAATAACAATAGCTTGACCGCGTTGCGCCGTTCGGGACGCTCTTGCACATCCAGCCAGCCTTGGCGGGCGGTGGCGGCGATGGTGGCGGGCAGATCAAAGCGGCTTTCGCCGGTGCGCGCCCATTGGCGCAGCGCGCGGAGCGCGAGTTTCAGGCTGCGGGGTCCAAGTTCGGCGTCGGTATCAAGGTTGCGAAACTCGCGCTTTTCCCAGACCTTGACCGCACGCTGATGCGTGCTTTGCCCCCCGATCCGCACCCCTTCGGGATTGTAACCGGAATTGCCAAAGGGCGAGGTGCCGCCCGTGCCCACCCATTTGTTGCCGCCCTGATGGCGGCCTTTTTGCTCGGCCAGCCTGTCGCGCAAAGCATCCATCAGCGCCTGCAACCCGCCCAAAGATTTAACGGCCTCACGCTCTTTCTCCGACAGGTGGCGCATCAAACGGTCGTCCAGCCAATCGGCGGGCAGGTCTAACGCTTGCAGCACCTCTTCCAAGGGTAGGGTATCAAGCCCATGAAAGCTTTCAGCAAAAGCGCGGTCAAAGCGGTCAAAAAAGCGTTCGTCTTTCACCAAAGAC
This sequence comes from Paracoccaceae bacterium, assembly GCA_947468085.1. Lineage (GTDB taxonomy): Bacteria > Pseudomonadota > Alphaproteobacteria > Rhodobacterales > Rhodobacteraceae > Stagnihabitans. The sequence continues at coordinate 92,373 of CANIKY010000001.1, forward strand.
AGTCGCGCCAGATGGTAAAACCCCGTGGCATCATGGGTGACAAGGCCGGTTTTGAGCGCAGCTAAAAATGCCAGATATTCGCCCAAACTCACCGGCACCCCTGTCCTTTTCAAGCACAGGAAGAAGGGCTGAAACATCTTAGTGCGTCAGCCTGTCAATCGCGATGGAAACAAGCACCGCCAAAAGCCCAAGGCCAATGGCATAGGCCGCGCCATATTGCGCCGCATCCAAGCGGTTGCCGCCGCGTTTTCGCGCCCGCAGACCACCCCAAAGGGCGCCCGCGATCATTGCCGGAAGCCAAATCATAGCGCTTATCCTTGTTCTGCCCGTATCGCCGCAGCCTTACCGTGGCGCAGGCGCGGTGTATAGCTACCTGTCACGCCGCGCCAGAAAGGCAAGCTTTTCAAACAGCGCCACGTCTTGCTCGTTCTTAAGCAAAGCCCCGTACAGACGCGGCAGGTTGGTTTTGGCATCGCGTTGCAGGTCGGCGGGGGTAAGGTCTTCAGCCAAAAGCAGCTTTAGCCAATCAAGCACTTCGGAGGTGGAGGGTTTTTTCTTCAAGCCCGGTGCCTCGCGAATCTCGAAAAACTGGGTCAGGGCGGCGGCGAGCAGGTCTTCTTTCAGATGGGGGAAATGCACGCGCACGATGGCACCAAGGGCCTCGGGCGAGGGAAAGCGGATGAAGTGGAAAAAGCAGCGGCGCAAGAAAGCGTCGGGCAGTTCTTTTTCGTTGTTCGAGGTGATGATGACCACGGGGCGGTGAATGGCGCGGATGGTTTGGCCGGTTTCGTAAACGTGAAACTCCATCCGGTCTAATTCTTGCAACAGATCGTTGGGAAATTCGATATCGGCCTTGTCGATCTCGTCGATCAAAAGCACCGTGCGGGCGGGTGCTGTGAAAGCCTGCCACAGTTTGCCCGGGCGGATGTAATGGGCGACATCATGCACCCGCGCCTCGCCCAACTGGCCGTCGCGCAGGCGGGCAACGGCGTCGTATTCATACAGGCCTTGCGCGGCTTTGGTGGTGGATTTGACATGCCATTCGATCAGATCCATGCTCAAACTGGCGGCCACCTGCCGCGCCAGTTCGGTCTTTCCCGTGCCCGGTTCGCCTTTCACCAGTAAGGGGCGGCCAAGGGCCACGGCGGCATTGACCGCAAGGGCCAAATCCTGCGCCACAACATAACCTGCGGTTGTGGTAAATTTCACTGTCATTCCAAGCCTCTGCACGCTGTTTGCAGGCCAACCTAAAGCAGGCGGCAAATTCGTGCAACGCCTAGTGACAAGACCGCTTCTTTGGGCTAGAGGAACCCGCGACAGGTGCGCACCTTGGACCCTCTCCAAGGCCGCCCAAGCAAAGCCCCCTTGGCTGCGCCTGAACAGGAGAGCTTAGATGAAAGCCGAAATCTTCCTGCCCGAAGATTACCGCCCGGCCGAAAGCGAGCCTTTCATGAACGATCTGCAGCTGGAATATTTCCGCCGCAAACTGATCGTCTGGAAGCAAGAGCTTTTCGAGCAAAGTGCTGAAACCATCGACAATTTGCAAGATTCGGCCCGTTCGGTGCCTGATCTGGCCGACCGCGCCTCGGAAGAAACTGACCGCGCGTTGGAGTTGCGCACCCGCGACCGGCAGCGCAAGCTGGTGGGCAAGATCGATGCGGCGCTGCGCCGGATCGAGAATGGCGAATATGGCTATTGCGAAGTCTCGGGCGAGCCGATCAGCCTAAAGCGGCTGGATGCGCGGCCGATTGCCACGATGACGCTGGAAAGCCAAGAAAAGCACGAACGCCGCGAGAAGGTGCACCGCGACGAGTGAGCGGGGTTTTGTTTGGGTGAAAACGCCGGGCCCTATGGTCCGGCGTTTGCGTTTGACGGGGCCGGGGGGCGCTCGGCGGACCCGCTGGGAGGGCCTGCTGCCCTCCCAGACCCACCCGCGCGTAGGTCGGCCAAGAGGAAGGGATAAGATGTGCGTGTGATCGGGCTGAAGGTGACGGTGCTGGGGGCGGGTGTTGCGGGCTTGGCCGTGGCGCGGGCTTTGGCGCTGCGCGGGGCTGCGGTGACAGTGGTGGAGCAGGCAGGGGCCATTGCCGAGGTTGGGGCCGGATTGCAGGTGTCGCCCAACGGGGCGGCGGTATTGCGCGGGCTGGGGCTGGGAACGGCGTTGGAGGCTGTGGCGCTACGGGCAGAGGCGGTGGCGCTGTGTGACGGGACGACGGGGAATGTCGTCACGCGGTTGGAGGTGGGGCGGCTGGTGCCGGATCAAGGGTACCACTTTGTGCATCGGGCCGATTTGATCGAGATTTTGCGGCAGGGGGCGGTGGAGGCGGGGGTGACGCTGCGGCTGGGGGTGCGGGTTGAGGCGGTATCACTGGATGGATTGCGCGCGGTGGTTGGGCTGCAGGACGGGGCGGAAGACTGCGACTTGCTGATTGGGGCGGATGGCCTGAATTCCCCCACACGGGCGGCTTTGAACGGGGGTTCGGCGCCGTTTTTCACCCATCAGGTCGCTTGGCGCGCGTTGATTGCGGGCGATGGCGGGCCGGATGTGGCCGAGGTGCATATGGGGGCGGGGCGGCATTTGGTCAGCTATCCGCTGCGCGGTGGCAGCTTGCGCAACATTGTGGCGGTGGAGGAACGGCAGGCTTGGGCAGACGAAAGCTGGTCGCTGCGCGGCGATCCGCCTGGGTTGCGCGCGGCCTTTGCCAGTTTTTCGCCGCGCGTGCGGGGTTGGCTGGATCAGGTGCAAGACGTGGGTCTTTGGGGCCTGTTCCGGCACGAGGTGGCCCCCGTTTGGCAGCGGGCTTTGCCGCAGGGCGGCGTTGCGATCTTGGGCGATGCGGCGCATCCGACCTTGCCGTTTTTGGCGCAGGGGGCCTGTATGGCTTTGGAGGATGCTTGGGTTTTGGCGGCCTCTTTGGCGTCCACCGACAGTTTGGCGGCGGGGCTTGCGGCCTATGAAGCGGCGCGTAGGCCGCGCTGTGTGCGGATTGTGCAAGCGGCCAATGCCAATGCGCGGTTGTATCATCTGGGCGGGGTGGCGCGGCCCTTGGCGCATCTAGCGCTGCACTTGGGCGGTCAGATTGCGCCTAGAGCGGTTTTGGGGCGGTTTGACTGGCTCTATGGGCATGATGTGACCAAGGGCGCTTAAAGGAAAAGGGCGACACGCAACGGAGCCGCCCTTTTGTCGTTTTAAAGCTTGACCTTACGCCTTGGCCAGATCGCGCAACACATAATGCAGCACGCCGCCGTGGCGGACATAGTCAATCTCGATCTCGGTATCGATGCGGCATTTGATCTGGATCGTGACGACCTTGCCATCGGCATAGGTGATGGTGCAGGGCACGGTGGAAAGCGGTTTGATATCGCCTTCCAATCCCGCGATATCGACACGCTCGTCCCCCGTCAGGCCCAACGATTTGCGCGTCTGGCCGCCAGTAAATTCGAAAGGGATAACCCCCATGCCAACGAGGTTCGAGCGGTGGATACGCTCAAAGCTTTCCGCAATCACCGCCTTGACCCCCAACAACGCCGTCCCTTTGGCGGCCCAATCGCGCGACGACCCGGCGCCGTATTCAATGCCGCCAAAGATCACCAAAGGCGTTCCCGCCGCCTGATAGGCCATCGAGGCGTCGTAGATTGAGGTTTGCACCCCATCGGGGCCTTTGGAATACCCACCCTCGACCCCGTCCAGCATTTCATTCTTGATGCGGATATTGGCGAAGGTGCCGCGCATCATCACTTCATGGTTGCCGCGCCGTGCGCCGTAAGAGTTAAAGTCGGCAACCGGCACCTGACGCTCTGTCAGGTATTTGCCAGCGGGGGTTGCCGCCTTGAACGACCCTGCGGGCGAGATGTGGTCGGTGGTGATCATATCGCCCAAGATCGCCAGAACCCGCGCGCCGGTGATGTTTTTGATCACGCCCGGTGTCTGCGACATGCCGCGGAAATAGGGCGGGTTTTGGATATAGGTGGAGGCTGCGGGCCAATCATAGGTTTGCGAATCGGTGACTTTGACCGCTTGCCACTTGGCATCGCCTTTGAAGACATCGGCGTATTTCTTCAAGAAGGCCGCACGGGTGACAGTCGCTTCGACCAGATCGGCGACCTCTTTGGTCGTGGGCCAAATGTCTTTCAGATAGACGGGGCCATGGATGCCCATGCCCAAAGGCTCGGTCGTCAGGTCAATGTTCAAGTCGCCTGCCAGCGCATAGGCCACCACCAAGGGCGGCGAGGCGAGGTAGTTGGCGCGCACGTCAGGCGAAATGCGCCCTTCAAAGTTGCGGTTGCCCGACAAAACAGCGGTCGCGACCAGATCGCCCTCGGCAATCGCTGCCGAAATCGCCGGATCCAGCGGGCCGGAATTGCCGATGCAGGTGGTGCAGCCATAGCCCACAAGGTTAAAGCCCACAGCATCCAGATCTTCTTGCAGGCCCGCCGCATTCAGATACTCGCTGACCACTTGGCTTCCCGGCGCGAGCGAGGTTTTCACCCAAGGCTTGGCCTTTAGCCCCAAGGCACGCGCCTTGCGCGCGACAAGCCCGGCACCGATCATGACGTAGGGGTTGGACGTGTTGGTGCAAGACGTGATTGCGGCGATCACCACCTTGCCCGACGAAAGGGTGTAATCATGGCCTTTCACGGCCACCTCTGCCCCCTGCGGGCGTTTGAAGGATGTGTCCATCTCGCGGGCGAAAGAGGCTTTCGCCTCGGTCAGGGCGACGAAATCTTGCGGGCGCTTGGGGCCAGAAATGGCGGGGACGATCGTGCCCATGTCCAGATGCAGGGTAGAGGTGTAAATGGGCGCGTAATCTGCCCCGCGCCATAGGCCGTTGGCTTTGGCGTAAGCCTCGACCAGTGCAATGCGGGCCTCATCGCGGCCGGTGCCGCGCAGGTAGCGCAGGGTTTCGTTATCAATCGGGAAAAAGCCACAGGTCGCGCCATATTCGGGGGCCATATTGGCGATGGTGGCGCGGTCGGCGAGCGGCAGGTGATCTAGACCTTCGCCGTAGAATTCGACAAATTTGTTCACCACGCCATGTTTGCGCAGCATTTGCACGACTTTGAGCACCAGATCGGTGGCGGTCGTACCTTCGACCATGGCGCCAGTCATCTGAAAGCCCACAACTTCGGGGATCAGCATGGAAACGGGTTGGCCCAGCATGGCGGCCTCGGCCTCGATCCCACCGACACCCCAGCCCAGAACGGCTAGTCCATTGACCATGGTGGTGTGGCTGTCGGTGCCGACCAGTGTATCGGGATAGGCGATATCGTGGCCGTGCTGGTCTTTGTCTGTCCAGACGGTTTGGGCCAGATATTCCAAGTTCACCTGATGGCAAATTCCGGTTCCGGGCGGCACAACGCGGAAGTTGTTAAAGGCGTTTTGGCCCCATTTTAGGAAAACATACCGCTCCATATTGCGTTCATATTCGCGGTCGACGTTGGCTTGAAAGGCGCGCGGCGTGCCAAATTCGTCGATCATCACGGAATGGTCGATCACCAGATCAACCGGCACCAAAGGGTTGATCTTGGCGGCAGAGCCTTTGAGCCCCAAGATCCCGTCGCGCATCGCGGCCAAATCGACCACGGCGGGCACGCCGGTGAAATCTTGCATCAAAACGCGCGCGGGGCGGTAGGCAATCTCGCGTGGGTTCTGCCCGCCTAAGGTTGCCCAGTCGCCAAAGGCGCGGATGTCATCGAGCGTGACCGTCTTGCCATCTTCAAAGCGCAGCATGTTTTCCAGCACGACTTTCAGCGCTGCGGGCAGGCGCGAAAAGTCACCCAAGCCCGCCGACTGTGCCGCGGGGATCGAATAATACTCCACCGACGCGCTGCCTGATGTCAGGGTCTTGCGGGTCTTTGCACTGTCATGTCCAACGGTGACGGTCATTTTGGCCTCCTAAGGGTCTTTTGGCGCCTTTTGCCGCAGGATGGCGGGCGGGGCAAGGAATCAATCGGGATTTGAGTATATTGTATGCAATAGTATGCCGAAAATCTAGTCGCTCTGATCCAATTGGTCCACAATCCCCGCTAAGTTGACGACAGCATCGCAAAACCTTGATTGGCTTGGCGGTGCGGTATTGGATAGACAGGGCGGGCAAGGAGATCTGGTGATGAAATACTTGGCACTCAGCGCCGCATTGGGCCTTTGGACCGCAACCGGGGCCATGGCCGAGGATTTGGCGATGCCGGGCACAGTGGTTGAGCTTTACACGTCGCAGGGCTGTCCGTCTTGCCCGCCCGCCGATGCCTATTTGCGCAAATTGGCAGAGGATCCCGATGTGATCGCTTTGGCCCTGCATGTTGACTATTGGGATTATATCGGTTGGACGGACGCCTTCGCCCAGCCACTTTTCACCGCCCGCCAGAAGGCTTATGCCCATTTTGTGGGGTCAAACACGATTTACACGCCGCAGATGATTGTGGGGGGGCGTGCGCAGGTGGTGGGGTCTGATCCCGAACAGGTAGAACGCGCCATCCGCCACGACCAACGTCTGCCCTCTTTGGTGCAATTGAACTTGATCCGGCGCGGCGATCAGCTTGAGATTGTGGCCAAAGCCGTTTCATCCTTAAATGCGCCGGTGCAGGTGCAGTTGGTACGGTATCATCCGCTTGCCTCGGTTCAAATCGAGTATGGCGAGAACGCCGGACTGGTGCTGAACTACGCCAATATCGTCACCGATTGGGACAGTTTGGGGCAATGGGATGGCAAGTCTGTCCTGCACCTGACGACCAACGTCACAGGAACGGATGCGGTGGTGGTGATTGTGCAGGCCGCAGGGCCGGGAGAGATCTTGGCGGCTGCCCAGATCAAGTGATCTTGCGCCAGCGGCGATGGACCCAGAACCATTGCTCGGGCCGCGCGCGCACTTGGGCAGAAAGCGAATCGTTCAGCGCTTGGGTCATGCTGACAGGATCAGAATGCGGGATGGGGGCCTCGATCAGCAGATCGAAATGCAGGCCATCAGCTTGGCGGATGCCGTAGACGGGTACCAAAAGGCAGTTGTATTTTAGCGCAAGTTCCGCTGCTGACAGCGATGTAAGCGCTTTGTGCCCCATAAAATCAAGCGCAGCGCCCTTGTGAAAGTGCTGGTCGATCAGCATTCCCAGCATCCCGCCCGCTTTCAGGTGGGTCACAAGTTCTGCCAAGCCACGTCTGCCCCGCGCGAACAGGGGTTCGGAAATGGCGCGGATCGTGGCGGCAAAATGGCGGTCAAAATAAGGGTTTGCTTGGGGCCGATACAGGGCTGCCACAGGTTTGCCCTGACTTGCCAAAACTGCACGCGCGATGTCGTGATTGCCAAAATGGCCCGAGACAAAAATCACCCCGCGTCCTTCGGCTTGGGCTGCCAGAATAGGTTGCATGCCTGCGCCCAAAATGGGAGCATTGGTGACGAGGGCTTTGAAGGCCTTTGGCGAATAAAGCTCTGCCAAGGTGCGGCCGGCATTGTCGCTAACCGCGCGGGCGATGGCATCAACCTGCTTTGGCGGAAGGTTTGGCCAGATCAGCGCCAGATGGGCGCGCACCCTTTTGCCATAGCCTGCAAAGGGCGCAATCAGCACCCGCATGGCCCAGCCACCCAAGGGAACGCGCCAGCGATAGGGCAGGGCACGCAGCAGGGCCAAAAAGGTAACAACGGCCATATTTTGCACCCTGTCGGACAGATCAGACAGACGCAAACTGAAGGGGGAAGGTGTGTTCTTGTTGGCCAAGGTTCCTATGCCGACGGCTTGGTCGCCCCGGCCCTTTCCTGACGCCAGACATAAAGACCCGCCATGGCAATCACAAGCGCCCCAAGCAGGGTGAACGCGTCTGGCCAAGCGTTGAAAATCGCAATTGCCCAGATCACGGCAAAGATCATGTCCAGATAACCAAAGGGCGCAAGCACCGCCGCCTCGGCCACCGAATAGGCGCGGATGGTGAAAAACTGCGCTATGGCCCCAAGTGCGCCCACCAAAGCAAACAACGGAATGTCGGCCAAGGCGATGGGTTTCCAATAAAAGGGTAAAAGGGCCGAGGTGATGATCGACCCAAAGAGGGCCGCATAAAACATCGAAGCCCAAGGGCTTTCCTGCGCGCCGACCAAACGCGTCAGCAGCATATTGGCCGCATAGCACACGGCACAGGCCAAAGGCAAAAACGCTGCAGCCGTGAAGACCCCCATGCCCGGGCGAATTAGAATCAAAGCCCCGATCATGGCAACCCCCACCCCAACCAGTCGCGCGCGCGTGAGTTTTTCGCCCAAAAACAGCCCTGCGCCTAAGGTAATCAGCACCGGGTTCAGGTCGGCCAAGGCGGTAGCTTCGGCCAAGCCGATGTAGGTAAGCGACGTGAAAAACAAAATCGTCGTACCCAGCTGAGTGGCCGATCGCAGCACATGCCAGCCCGGAAACTTGGTGCGCACCGCGGTGGTAAGTTTGGGGCCAAGGTAGATCAGCACAAAAACCAGTTGGCCGACATAGCGCGCCCAGACAGCTTCAATCGCAGGGTAGCTGGCCACCAAATGTTTGGCCAAAGCATCCATTGCGGTGAAAAAAAAGATAGCGATGGCGAGAAAGGCTATGCCCTTGCTGGTGGCGGGAAGGGCCGTCTTGAACACGAGATATCCTTGGGCTTTGCGACGCTGTGCCTAACTATGCGTGCAAGGGCGCAAGGGCAAGGGCCGCTGGCACTTGGATGCATTTGGCGGGGTGGCAAAGGGGGGGGACCTAGTCATCTGCTTGCAGCAGGGTAATCTCACCGCTGGTTTCCAACTGGCGGATCACAGCTACGATCTTGCCCATGGCCTCCTCGCCGTCTTTGGTTTTGATCTTGCCGCGGGATGCCGCCTCTTCGCGCAGCGATTGGCTCATGCGCTGGGACAGGTTGGCCAGGATGAATTCTGCCGTCGCGTCTAACTTTGGGTGGCCCCTTGCAAAGGCCAAAGCGGTGGTCAAGACTTGCGTATCAACCAATCTGACCACGGCCGGCACATCGCGGGGGCCCAGTTTGGATTTGATATGTTCAAAGGGTAGAATGCTTCTTTCGACAGTTTCTGCAAATTGGGCGTCATCCTCTTGCAGGCCTTTAAGCAGGCTGTCGCGCAGCGCAGCGGGCGCACTGGTCAAGATAGCGCCCACCCTTTCGCCGGGTTTGGACTTAAAGGCCTTCATCGGCCGGCTGTCGAGCCGTTCAGCCACCGAAACGCCGATGCAGCGCACTGTCTCGGGCGAAACGTCGCCGGTCAAAGAGACCGCATAGGCCAAATGGCGCGCCCGATTGCCCGGCACTTTCGACAAAAGCTCTGCCGCAAGTTGGGCCGGGAGTTTCGAGAGGATGACGGCACAAACTTCCACGCCTTCCTCTAGCAAAACGGGCAAAAGGGCATCGGCTGGAACAGACACGATCCTTTGCCACGGGTCAGTGCCGAAGTTTTCGGCAGACTGGCGCCGCAAACGGCCTGTTGCCCCGTCAGACAAATGCCCCTCCATCATCGACAGGGCGTTGGAAAGGCCGGTGGGGAAAGACAGTCCAAGACTGTCAAGTTCGCTTAAGAATTCCCGCACCACGCTTTCCAATGTGCTGCGTGACACCCGCCGCATGTCGCCCATTTGTTGGGCTAGGGCTGTCTGAAGGTCTTCTGGCAGAGAGGCGAGATCCAGATTTGCCCCGTCAGACAAAATGAGGCGCACGATGATGGCGGCTTTTTCGCGCTGGCTTAATGAATGCGCCAGATCCGCGCCAAGGTCTTTGACGACACCGGCGGCCGGTGTTTGCCCCCTGCTCCTTATGTGTGGAATAGCTGCCATTGCGCCCCCAGAATCGTGCTGACGCCTTACATTACGTCGGTCACCGTAAAGGGTGGGTTAATGGCAAAATACCAACTGTCAGCCGCCAAAAACCCGGACGAAAATCGTGTCCACATGTTTGGTGTGGTAGGCCAGATCAAATTTCTCTTCGATTTGGGCAGGGGTTAGCGCTGCGGTCACTTCGGGGTCGGCCAGAAGTTCGGTTTTAAAATCGGCCCCCGCTTCCCAGACTTTCATCGCGTTGCGCTGGACCAGACGGTAGCTGTCTTCGCGGCTGACACCGGCTTGGGTTAGCGCCAAAAGCACGCGCTGCGACATGATCAAGCCTTTGAACTGGTTCATATTCTTCAGCATGTTTTCGGGGTAGATCACCAGCTTTTCCACCACGCCAGCCAGACGATGCAGCGCGAAATCCAAGGTGATCGTGGTGTCAGGGCCGATGGCGCGTTCGACCGAGGAATGCGAAATGTCGCGTTCATGCCACAGGGCCACATTTTCCAAAGCGGGGGTGACGGCAGAGCGCACAAGCCGCGCCAGACCGGTCAGGTTTTCGGTCAACACGGGGTTGCGTTTGTGCGGCATGGCTGAGGAGCCCTTTTGACCGGGCGAAAAAAACTCTTCCGCTTCAAGCACTTCGGTGCGCTGCATGTGGCGAATCTCGGTGGCGACGTTTTCGATCGAAGAGGCAATCACCCCCAAAGTGGCGAAATACATCGCGTGGCGGTCGCGCGGGATGACTTGGGTTGAAATGGGTTCAGGCACAAGGCCCATCATGGCGCAGACATGCTCTTCGACTGAAGGATCGATATTGGCAAAGGTGCCGACAGCGCCGGAAATGGCACCCGTCGCCACCTCGGCCCGCGCATTGATCAGACGCGCACGGCCGCGGGCCATTTCGGCGTAAAAGCGCGCGAAGGTTAGGCCCATGGTGGTGGGTTCGGCGTGGATTCCGTGGCTGCGGCCGATGCGGATGGTGTCTTTATGCTCAAAGGCACGGGTTTTCAGCGCTGCCAGAACACGGTCCATCGCCACCAGCAGCAGATCGGCGGCGCGGCACAGTTGGATGTTGAAGGTTGTGTCCAAAACGTCGGATGAGGTCATGCCCTGATGGACAAAGCGCGCCTCATCTGCGCCGACAATCTCGGCCAGATGGGTTAGAAAGGCGATCACATCGTGTTTGGTGACAGCTTCAATTTCATCAATCCGCGCAACATCAAAGGTGGCGTCTTTGGCTTTCCACACCGCTTCAGCATTGGCTTTGGGGATCGTGCCATTGGCGGCCATGGCGTCGCAGGCGTGCGCCTCGATCAGAAACCAGATGTTGAACCGGCTTTCGGGCGACCAGATGGCGACCATTTCGGGGCGGGAATAGCGCTGGATCATGGGGCGGCCTTTCGAAGCAGGATGCGCCCCCTTTAATCGTCAGGGGGGGCGCACGCAAGATCGCGGCCAAAGCTTAGCCCAGAAGGCGGGGGTCGAAGGGGTATTTGGTCAGATTCTCAAAGCCGGTGTCCGTGATCAGCACCTGATCTTCCAGCTTGATGGAAAAATCCCCACCTTCGGGGGAAACCAGCGCTTCGACACACAAAGTCATGCCCGGTTCCAGCACATGGTCAAACGAGCCTTCCACCCAAGAATCCGGATAGGGCACATAGGGCCATTCGTCACATAGGCCGACCCCGTGCATTTTGCACGAATACTTGCCCTTCCAATACTGCCCGTCCAACTGGTGGCCGGAATGCACGATGTCGCGGATGCGCGCGCCGGGTTTAAGCAGGTCCATATTGATGCGGATATGGTCCAGCGCGTGGTGCATCGCCGAGATCATCGCATTGGTGGGCCGCGCCTCGCCCACCCACCATGTGCGCGAAATGTCGATGCACATGCCATAGGCCCCAATCAAATCGGTATCAAAGGCCACGATTTCATTGTTCTGCACGATCCTTGGGCCGCATTCTTGAAACCACGGGTTGGTGCGCTTGCCGGATGCCAAAAGCCGCGTTTCGATCCACTCGCCGCCGCGTTTGATATTGCCCTTGTGCAGTTCGGCCCAGATCGCGTCTTCGGACATATCGCCCTTGGGCACGCCGTGCCGTGTCGCCTCTTCCATCTCGGCCATGGCGGCTTCGCAGGCGTGGTGGGCGCAGCGCATGGCAAGGATGTCATCGGGGCCTTTGATCGAGCGGGCGCGTTCGGTGACTTCTTCGCCTTCCATCACCTCGAACCCGGCGCGTTCTA
>CANIKY010000002.1 GCA_947468085.1 Paracoccaceae bacterium
GCTTTACATGGTCGTCGTGCTGGTGACGATCACACTGTATGTGACCTATACGTTCAAGGTTACCGAATGGCGCGTGCAGATCCGCCGCGCGATGAATGATCAAGACACCGATGCCAACCAAAAGGCCATCGATTCGCTGTTGAACTACGAAACCGTCAAATATTTCAACGCCGAAGCGCGTGAGGCTGCGCGGTATGACCGTGCCATGCAGGCCTATGAAGGTTTTGCCGTGCGCACCGGCCAATCTTTGTCGATCCTGAACATCGGGCAGAACGTGATCATCACCATTGGCCTGATCATCGTCATGGTGATGTCGGCCATCGGGGTGCAACAGGGCAAGTTCACGGTCGGCGATTTTGTCATGGTCAACGCCTATATGATGCAAATTACCTTGCCTTTGGGCTTTTTGGGCACGGTCTACCGCGAAATCCGGCAGGCTTTGGTCGATATGGGCGAGATGTTTGGCCTTTTGTCGCAACCCGCCGAAATCACCGATGCGCCCAACGCGCCAGAGTTGAACGTGCCCAAGGGCGAGGTGGTCTTTGACAATGTCTCCTTCGCTTATGACGCTAACCGCCCGATCTTGAAGGGCATATCGCTGCGTGTGGGGCCGGGTCAGAAAATTGCCCTTGTCGGCCCGTCAGGCTCTGGCAAGTCGACCATCGGGCGGTTGCTGTTTCGCTTTTACGAAGTCACCGGCGGGTCGATCACAATTGACGGGCAAGATATTCGCGCCGTCACCCAAACCAGCCTGCACCAATCCATTGGCGTGGTGCCGCAAGACACCGTGCTGTTCAACGACACGGTCTATTACAACATCGCCTACGGCAACCCCGATGCGCCGCGCGAAGCGGTGGAAGCTGCGGCCAAGGCCGCTAAAATCCACGACTTTATTATGTCCTTGCCCGATGGCTATCAGGCCAAGGTGGGCGAACGCGGGTTAAAGCTGTCGGGTGGGGAAAAGCAACGCGTGGGCATTGCGCGCACTTTGTTGAAAAACCCGCCCATTTTGGTGCTGGATGAGGCGACCTCAGCCCTTGACACGCAAACCGAGCGCGACATCCAAGACAGTTTGCAGCTGATGGGGCAGGGCCGTTCAGTGATCACCATCGCGCACCGCCTGTCAACCATCGCTGATTCTGACCGTATTTTGGTGCTGGAAGAGGGTTTGGTGCGTGAAGAGGGCACGCATGAAGAGTTGCTGGCCTTGGGCGGGCGCTACTGTGCCATGTGGGAACGCCAATCGGCCGAAGAGATGCAGGCCCAAGCCGAGGCCAAGGCCGCAAGGGCTGCAGCCCAATAGCGCCCAAGGGCGGGGCTTGTCCCCCTTGGCCCTAAGCGTGTAAGACTTGATAAAAGCAGGAGGCCGCATGAGCACCCCAGACAGTTTCGTCGATGAAGTCACCGATGCCGTTCGCAGCGACCGGCTTTATGCGGCCTTTCGCAAATATGGCTGGATAGGGATTGTGGCCGTGCTGCTGATTGTGGGCGGTGCGGGCTATAACGAATGGCAAAAGGCGCAGACGGCGGCGCGTGCAGAACGCTTTGGCGATGCGTTGATGGCAGCGGCAGCAAAGACCGATCCGGCAGAGCGCAGCGCTGCTTTGGCGGCAGTGCCTGCCGATGGTGACCAGACGGCCCTCTTGGCGCTGCTGCAGGCATCTGACCCGACCGCCGACAAGGACGCGGCCTTGGCATCACTTGACGCTTTGGCCGCAGATGCTGCCCGTCCGCAGATTTATCGGGATTTGGCGCTGATCAAGCGCGTAGCGATTGCGGGTGCACAACAACCCATAGCTGACCGTCGAACGCTTTTGACGACCGTGGTTGTCCCCGGTCGTGCGATGCGGGTTTTGGCTGAAGAACAGCTGGCGTACCTTTTGTTGGAAGAGGGCAAAAAGGACGAGGCTTTGGCCGCCATGCTTACGCTGGTGCAAGACCAAGAAGCGCCTGCTGGCCTGCGCAAACGCCTGAGTGCCGCGATTACGGCCTTGGGGGGCACAGTGCCAGAGGTGAAACCTGCAGCAAATGCTGCGGCCCCCTCTGAGGGATGAGGTAAGGACAATGATCACGTCTCAGGCTGAAAAGCGAAGCACGGGCGCAGGGGGCAAAGTGGTGCTGATGGCGCTGCTGGCCTGTTTGGGTTTAGCGGCGTGCAACAAGGAAGTGATCTTGGAAGGTACGCGGTTTCCGGTCCGCGCGCCTTTGGCCGATTCTGTTCCCGTCGAGGGCCAGCCAGCGCCTGTGCCACCGCTTGACGGTGTTGCCAACCAAACAGCCCCTATTTCTTTGCCCGCCGCCCTAGCCAATGTCGATTGGCCGCAGCGTGGCGGGTCGGTACGTCACTTTGGCCCGCACGGTGCGCTTGGTGCTGCCCCGCAACTGGTGTGGACTGTATCTATCGGGGCGGGCAATTCCAAAAAGAACCGCATCAACGCTGCCCCCGTCGTGGCGGGCGGGGTGGTTTTTGTGATGGATGCCCTGTCGGGCGTCACGGCAGTCTCTACCCAAGGCGCAAAACTGTGGCACGCCGATCTGACTGCGGGTTTTGACAATGGCGGTGGCGTTTCGGGCGGTGGCCTTGCGGTGGATGGTGCGCGCCTTTACGCCACAACCGGCTACGGCGAGACAATCGCGCTGAACGTGGCGGACGGCGCCATTGTGTGGCGGCAACGCTTAGGGTCTATGCCCACGGGCGCGCCTGCGGTGGCGGGTGATGCGGTTTATGTGGTGGGCGCTGATGGCACCGCTTGGGCGTTGAATACGGCCACAGGTCGCATTCTTTGGCAAGCTACGGGGGCCAGCAATATGGAACCGATCCGCTTTGACAGCGGGGCGTCTGCGGCGGTTGAGGGGGGGATGGTGGTGTTCCCCTTCTCTTCGGGCATACTGCTTGCGGTAGATGTCGCGACCGGAGCCGAGGTTTGGTCGGCGGCTGTGTCGGGCAAGCGGCTCGGTCGGTCTTATGCCACCTCGGGCGATGTGACTGGCGATCCGGTCCTGACGGACGGCGTGGTCTATGCCGGCACCGGGGCGGGCCAAACCGGGGCCTTTGCCCAAACGACGGGTGAGACGCTGTGGACAGCGGGCGAAGGGGCACTGAACCCTCCCCTCGTGGTCGGCGGTTCAGTGTTTGTCGCCAATGACGAAGGCCGTCTTGTGCGGCTGAATGCGCGAGATGGGCAGACGATCTGGGCCGTCGATCTGCCCTATTTCACCAAGACCAAGCCGAAAAAGCTGATGGAAATCACTGCCAGCTTTGGGCCGGTTCTGGCGGGGGGGCATCTGGTTGTAGGCTCGTCTGACGGGCAGCTGCGCTTGTTCAACCCCACCGATGGCAGCCTTGCCGGCCAAGTGCCTTTGCCCGGTGGTGCCGCAACCCCGCCCGCCTTGGCGCAGGGGATGCTATTTGTCGTCAATACCAAGGGCCAACTTCTGGCTTTCCGCTGACGGGCGTTGGGTGTAAGCGAACTGCTTGCGAACGCAAGGAGCGTCAATGAGCTTTACCCTCGCCATCGTGGGCCGCCCGAATGTGGGCAAGTCGACCCTGTTCAACCGCTTGGTTGGCCGCAAACTGGCTTTGGTCGATGACCAACCCGGTGTCACGCGCGATCTGCGCGAGGGCGATGCCAAGCTGTTTGACCTGCGCTTTACCGTGATCGACACGGCGGGCTTGGAAGAAATCACCGACGACAGCCTGCAAGGCCGCATGCGCCGCCTGACCGAACGCGCCGTGGATATGGCCGATGTCAGCCTGTTTTTGATCGACGGGCGGGTCGGGGTGACCCCTTCCGATGAAACCTTTGCCGATATCTTGCGCAAAAAGGGCGCCAAGGTGATCTTGGGCGTGAACAAAGCCGAAGGCAAAGCTGGTGATGCGGGGGCTTTGGAAGGGTGGAGCCTTGGCCTTGGCGAACCCATCCGCCTGTCAGCCGAACACGGCGAAGGGATCGACGATCTTTACAACGCGCTTAAACCTTACGAAGAGCTTTTCGCCGCCCGTGCCGAAGCCGATGCGCCGGTGGTGGATGTGGATATCTCAGAAGAAGAGGCAGAGCTTGAAGCCGACGATGTCTCGTGGCGGCCTTCGCTGGAAAAACCGCTGCAAATCGCCGTGATCGGCCGCCCGAATGCAGGCAAATCAACGCTGATCAACACGATTCTGGGCTATGACCGTTTGCTCACGGGGCCAGAGGCGGGGATCACCCGCGATGCCATTTCTGTCAAAACCGAATGGCGCGGCACGCCGACGCGGATTTTTGACACGGCGGGGATGCGCAAAAAGGGCAAGGTGGTTGAAAAGCTTGAAAAGCTGTCCGTCGCTGATGGTCTGCGCGCCGTGCGCTTTGCTGAAGTGGTGGTGGTGCTGCTGGACGTAGAAATTCCGTTTGAAACCCAAGACTTGCGCATCTGCGACTTTGCCGAAACCGAAGGGCGCGCCGTGGTTGTGGCGATCAACAAATGGGATCTGGAAGACGAAAAGCAAGAAAAGCTGGCCGAACTGAAAGAGATGTTCGAACGCCTGCTGCCGCAGTTGCGCGGAGCACCCTTGGTGACGATCTCGGGCAAGACGGGCCGCGGGATGGATCGGTTGCACGAAGCGATCCTGAAAGCGCATGAGGTGTGGAACCGCCGTGTGCCAACCGCCCGTTTGAACACATGGTTGGGTGCCATGACCGAAGCGCACCCGCCCCCCGCGCCCGGCGGCAAGCGGATCCGGATGCGCTATATGACGCAGGTCAAAACCCGCCCGCCGGGCTTTATCGTCATGTGCTCGCACCCCGAGGATATGCCCGACAGCTACCGCCGCTATCTGGTGAACGGTCTGCGCGAGCATTTCGATATGCCCGGCACGCCCATTCGCGTCACGCTGCGCTCGCAGGGCGATAAGAACCCGTTCAAGAACCCCAAGTTCAACACGCCCTCACGCCTGCGCAAGCATTTGGATGGGCCGAAAAAGCCCTGAAACGGGCTATAGGCCGATCATGGCGCGAATGTCGGCAGGGGTTGCCCCTTCAGCTCTGTACTTGGCCAAGGCGCGCGCATCGTCGCGCTTGGCAAGGCGCTTGCCCTGATCGTCGCGGATCAGGGTGTGGTGGTGATATATGGGGGTGGGCAGGGCCAGCAGCTGCTGGAGGGCCACCTGCAAGGGGGTTGCGGCAAACAGGTCTTGGCCGCGTGTAACCTCGGTGATGGCTTGGGCCGCATCATCGACCACCACCGCCAGATGGTAAGCCACACCGATGTCGCGCCGCGACAGGATGACATCGCCGCTGGTGTCGATCAGTTGGGCAGGGTTGATTTTATAGGTGGCGGGATGGGTGCCGGTTTCGGTAAAACTTAGGTCAGGCAGCAGCTTGGCCACCTTGGCCATGTTCAAGCGCACAGCGCCGCTTTGGTGCTGCGCCGCACGGCAGGTGCCCGGATAGATCGGGCCATCCACACCCTCTTGCGGGGCTGACAGCGCGGCGCGGATATCTGCGCGCGTACAGGTGCAATAATAGGTCAAACCCTGCGCCGATAGGTGGTTAAGGGCTGCATCATAAGCTGCTTGGCGCTGCGATTGGCGCATTACGGGCACGTCCCATGTCAGGCCCAGCCAGCGCAGATCCTCAAATAACTGCGCCTCGTAGGCGGCTTTGCAGCGGGTGCGGTCGATATCTTCGATCCGCACCAAAAACCTATCCCCACGCTCAGCGGCGATGAGCGCAGCATAGGCATGGCCCAGATGCAAAGGGCCAGTGGGCGAGGGGGCAAAGCGTGTTAGCCGAGCCATTGGGTGAAAGAGCCTTTGGCGCGGTCTGTATAGGCTTTGTAGCGGTCTTTGCGCCCTTTGCGGCCACCGCGCGCGTCAATCGGGGGGAAAAGGCCGAAGTTCACGTTCATCGGCTGAAACGTCTTCGCCTCGGCCCCGCCGGTGATATGGGTGATTAGGGCGCCCATGGCGGTGTCGGGCGGGGGGGGCTGCAGGATATTGCCCTGCATTTCCGCCGCCGCCATGCGCCCTGCCACAAGCCCCATGGCGGCACTTTCCACATAGCCTTCGACACCGGTGATCTGGCCCGCAAAGCGGATGTTGGGCCGTGATTTCAGGCGCATCTGGTCATCTAGCAGCGTGGGCGAGTTGATGAAGGTGTTGCGATGGATGCCGCCCAGCCTTGCAAAGCTGGCATTCCCCAACGCTGGAATCATTTTGAAAACAGCCAGTTGCGCGCCGTATTTCATCTTGGTCTGAAAGCCTACGATGTTGTAAAGCGTGCCCAGTTTGTTATCGCGGCGCAGTTGCACCACCGCATAGGGCTTTTGCGGGTTGTGCGGATTGGTCAGGCCCACCGGCTTCATCGGGCCAAACCGCAGGGTCTGGGGGCCACGTTCGGCCATCACCTCGATCGGCAAGCAGCCGTCGAAATAGCTTGCGGCTTCTTCTGGGCGGAACTCAGTCTTTTCGGCGGCCAGAAGGGCTGCGATAAAGGCGTCATACTGCGCCTTGTTCATCGGGCAGTTCATATAGGCGGTTTGTTCTTCGATGGTTTCGCCCTTGTCATAGCGCGACTGCATCCACGCCACCGACATATCGACCGTTTCGGCATAGACGATGGGGGCGATGGCATCAAAAAACGCCAAGGCCTCGGCGTTGGTATGGGCGCGGATGCTGTGCGCGAGGGCGGTGGAGGTCAAAGGGCCGGTGGCGATGATCCACTGGCCGTCGGTAGGCAGTTCGGTAACTTCCTCATAAGATACCGACACGAGGGGATGGCTTTTCAGTTTGGCGGTAACAAAGGCCGCAAACGGATCGCGGTCCACCGCCAAGGCACCGCCTGCGGGCAAGCGGTGCGCCTCGGCCGCCTGCAAGATCAACCCATTGGCCGCGCGCATTTCCCAATGCAGCAAGCCCACGGCGTTTTGCTCGCTATCGTCTGAGCGAAACGAGTTCGAGCACACCATTTCCGCAAAGTCGCCCGAGCGGTGGGCAAAGGTGCCCTTGGCGGGGCGCATTTCGTGGATAATGACGGGAATGCCGGCTTGGGCCGCTTGCCAAGCAGCCTCTGATCCGGCCATGCCGCCGCCGATGATGTGTAAGGGTTCCATCAGATGGATTTAGGGGGTTTTGCGGGGGAAAGAAAGAGCGGGGCGTTCAAACCGCTGCAAGAGTGGGGGTTTCACACCCCCACACCCGCACGAAGAGTGGGGGTTTCACACCCCCACACCCCCGTGGGATATTTGGGCACATATGAAATGGGTAAGGGCGGCGCGTTCGGTGGCGACATAGTCGGCGGGGTCTTGGGATTGGTAGCGGCATAGGCTGGCAGCTTTGTCGAAAAACCCTTGGGCGGGCAGGTCTTTTGCCAGACGGCCCGAGAGGAGGGCTGCGCGGAAAGGTTGGTTCAGGGCCGCGTCTTCTTCCATCGTGGCTTCTAAGGCTGCGGTCAGGAGGGCGATGGTGGCCGGGCCGGTGAGGCCCAGATCGCGGGCGAGTTGGCCGTAGGTGATGGTTTTGCCCCCTGCGGCCAAGTCGGCCAGCCGCAGGGCGAGGGATTGCATCATTCCTCGGACTGTTCGGCCACGCGGGCGACCGAGACGACCTCTTCCGCGCCGCCGGTGTTGAGCACCTTGACCCCACCCGCACTGCGCGAGCGGAAGCTGATCTGGTCAACCGGCACGCGGATCGACTGGCCGGTAGAGGTGGCGAGCATGATCTGATCGGACAGATCAACCTTGAACGAGGCGACCAAAGGCCCGCCGCGCATGGCGGAATCCATTGCCTTAACCCCCATGCCACCGCGCCCGCGCACAGGATAATCGTGCGAGGACGACAGCTTGCCCGTGCCTGAGGTGGTGATCGTCAAGATCAAATCCTCGGCCGCCGACATTTGCGCGTAGCGTTCGGGCGACAATTGGCCGGCTTCGACGGCTTCACCGTCGTCATCGGCTTCGGCCTCTTCGGTCACACCTGCCATGAGGCGGCGTTGTTTGAGGTAAGCTTCGCGTTCAGCCGGATCAGCCTCGAAATGCCGGATGACGGACATCGAGACGACCTTATCGCCTTCGGCCAAACGGATACCCCGCACGCCGGTTGAGCCGCGCGATTTGAAGACGCGGATATCGGTTGTGGCAAAGCGGATGGCGCGGCCAAGGGCGGTGACCAGCATGACATCGTCTTGATCGTCGCAGATGGCGGCGTTGACCAGTGTCACCCCTTCGGGCAGTTTCATCGCGATTTTGCCGTTGCGCTGCACATTGGTGAAATCGGACAGATCGTTTTGGCGCACATCACCGTCAGAGGTGGCGAAGATGATTTGCAGATTATCCCATTCCAATTCCGGCACATCCACCGGCATCAGGGCCGCGATGGAAACGCCGGTCTCAATGGGCAGAATGTTGACGATGGCCTTGCCCTTGGCGGTGCGACCGGCCTGTGGCAGACGCCAAGTTTTCAGTTTGTAAACAATCCCATCGGTTGTGAAGAACAACAAGGGCGTGTGAGTGTTGGCGACAAACAAGGTGGTGACCACATCGTCGTCTTTGGTCTGCATCGAGGCAAGGCCCTTGCCGCCGCGGTTTTGCGCGCGGAACTCTGCCAAAGGCGTGCGCTTGATATAGCCGCCCGAGGTGATGGTGACGACCATATCCTCACGCTCGATCAGGTCTTCGTCTTCCATATCGCCAGACCAATCGACAATTTCGGTGCGGCGGGGCACGGCGAAGAGGGCTTTGATTTCGCGCAACTCGTCGGAAATGATCGTCATGATCCGCTCGCGCGAACCCAAGATTTCAAGGTAATCCTTGATCTTGGCGGCCAGTTCTTCCAGCTCGTCGGTCACTTCTTTCACGCCCAAAGCGGTTAGGCGTTGCAGGCGCAGTTCCAAAATGGCGCGGGCTTGGGCTTCGGACAGGTTATAGGTGCCATCGTCGTTCATTGTATGGCTGGGGTCGTCAATCAGGCGGATATAGGCTGCGATATCCGCTGCAGGCCAGCGCCGTGTCATCAGCTTTTCTCGCGCCTCTGCCGCATCTGCCGAGGCGCGGATGGTGCGCACGATTTCATCGACATTCGAAACAGCCACGGCCAAACCGCACAGGATATGGCTGCGCTCGCGCGACTTGCGCAGTTCAAACGCGGTGCGGCGGGCGACGACTTCTTCACGGAAGGTGATGAAGTGGCTGAGAAAATCGCGCAGCATCAGGGTTTCGGGGCGACCGCCGTTCAACGCCAGCATGTTGCAGGCAAAAGAGGTTTGCATCGGCGTGAAGCGGAACAGTTGGTTCAACACCACATCCGCCGTGGCATCGCGTTTCAGTTCAATCACCACGCGCACGCCGATCCGGTCGGATTCGTCGGCGACGTTGGAAATGCCTTCAATCCGCTTGTCGCGCACCATTTCGGCGATGATCTCGATCATGCGCGATTTGTTGACCTGATAGGGGATTTCGTCGATCACAATGGCAAAGCGGTCTTTGCGGATTTCCTCGATATGGGTTTTGGAGCGGATGATGACCGATCCGCGCCCTTCGAGATAGGCCTTGCGCGCACCGGATCGGCCCAAGATCAGCGCGCCTGTGGGGAAATCGGGGGCGGGGATGATCTCCATCAGGCGTTCGCTTGATAGATCAGGGTCGTCGATCAGGGCCAAGGCGCCGTCGATCACTTCGCCCAAGTTATGCGGCGGAATGCGGGTGGCCATGCCCACGGCGATGCCTTCGGCACCGTTGACCAGCATATTGGGAAAGCGGGCGGGCAGAACGGTGGGTTCTTTGTCCTTGCCGTCGTAATTGTCTTGAAAATCAACGGTGTCTTTGTCGATATCGGCCAGAAGAAAGGCGGCGGGTTTGTCCATACGCACTTCGGTATAACGCATGGCGGCGGCATTGTCGCCGTCCATCGAGCCAAAGTTGCCTTGGCCGTCTAACAGCTTCAAGCTCATCGAAAAGGGCTGCGCCATGCGCACCAGCGCGTCATAGATCGCACTGTCGCCGTGGGGGTGGTATTTGCCCATCGTATCGCCCACCGGACGGGCCGATTTGCGGTAGGGCTTTTCATGCGTGTTGGTGGTTTCGTGCATCGCAAACAGGATGCGGCGGTGGACGGGTTTAAGCCCGTCGCGCAGATCGGGGATGGCGCGGCTGACGATGACCGACATCGCATAGTCAAGATAGGCCGTGCGCATCTCGGACGAGATGTCGACTTGGGGGCCATGGGCTATTGGCTTTGGCGAATCGTCAGTGTTTTCAGGAGGTTCTGTGGTGTCGCTCACTTGGAGGCGCGCCTTTGATGTTAGGTCAATATTCTGTTATGTCGACTTTACCCCATACAGCATATGGGGTGCAAGGACTGCTGGGGATTTGGTGGTTTTAAGGCCCTTATTCGACGTTTTCGTCTTCGTCCGTCAGGTTTTCAGCGGCGATTGGCCCGCTTTGCAGGTATTTCGCCGCTTCCTTGCGCGCCCAAGTCTTCATATGTGGCCCGTGTTCGGCCAGCCATAGGCTTGCGGTGTCCGGCGCGTGTTTGGACAGCTCGCGCAGCCACCAAGCCACGGCTTTTTGGATAAACCAATCCTTGTCCGTGACATACAGCGCGCACCAGTCCAAAACCCGCGCGCGCGAGGCAAGGTCGGCGGGTTTGGGGAAGTTCTGTTTCGTCCAGCCTAATGTCATGACCAAAGCGGCGCGGCGGGTCCACATGTTGGGGTGGGTTGTCCAAGTTTCCACATGATCCAAACGGGTCGGATCGGCCATCAGCCGCCGTGCGCCGGCGGCACTGGTGTGATCGGCCAAGGCCCAAGCGTCAAAGCCGGGCACCCATGAGGCGATCAGGTTCCAAACAGCGTCATCGTCCGCTATGCGGGCTTGGGTTAACAGTTTGGCGGCGGCGACTTTGGCCTCGTGGATGTCGCTGTCCCACAGGCCTTCGGCCAAAGCCACGCGGTCGGGCAGTGTCAGGTCGGCGCGCCATGCGGTGGCAAGGTCGGTGATCTGGGGCACGCTGACGCCCAGATAGCGGCGTGCCACCTTGTGGTAGGCTGCGGCCTCATCGGCCTTTTCGGGGTTGCCCAAGGCTTCAAGGGCGGCGAGTGCGTCTTGCAAAGTCATTCGACTGTCACCGATTTGGCCAGATTGCGGGGTTGGTCGACATCGGTGCCTTTGGCGATGGCGGTGTAATAGGCCAGCAATTGCGCGGGCACGGCGTAAAGGATGGGTGCGAAAATCCCTGCTTCGGGCATTTTCAGGCTGCGCCACACACCTTTGCCCGCCTCTTCCACCCCGCGCGCGTCTGAAATCAGCAGCACCTTGCCGTGGCGGGCCATGACCTCTTGCATGTTGGACACGGTTTTTTCAAACAGTGCATCGCGCGGGGCCAGCACGATCACGGGCACCTTTTCGTCAATCAGCGCGATGGGGCCGTGTTTTAGCTCGCCCGAGGCATAGCCCTCGGCGTGGATATAGCTGATTTCTTTGAGTTTCAGCGCCCCTTCCAAGGCCAGCGGATACATCGCTCCGCGCCCTAGAAACAGCACATCCTGCGCCTTGGCCAGATCGTCGGCAATCGCCGCAATCTCGCCCGACAGGCCCATGGCGTGGTTCATCAGGCCGGGCAGGGCGGCCAGATCGGCAAGATGCTTGGCCAAAGTGGCCGCATCCACCCGCCCGCGATCCACGCCCGCCTTCAGCGCCAGCAAGGCCAGTGTGATCAATTGGCAGGTGAAGGCCTTGGTGGAAGCCACCCCCACCTCGATCCCCGCCATAATAGGCAGGGCCAAGTCCGCCTCACGCGCGATGGAGGATGTGGGCACGTTCACCACGGCGACGATCTTGGCGACCTTGTCTTTGGCATAGCGCAGGGCCGCCAAAGTATCCGCCGTCTCGCCCGATTGGCTGACAAACAGCGCCCAAGACTGGCCCGACAGCGGCGGCTCGCGGTAGCGGAATTCTGACGCGATATCAACATCGACGGGCAAGCCCGCCACCTGTTCAAACCAGTATTTCGCCACCTGTGCGGCAAACGATGCTGTGCCACAAGCAACCATCGTCAAGCGGTCAACCCCTTGAAAATTCACCGAGTCTGGCAGGTTTAGCGCGCCGTTTTGGATATAATGACCCAGCGCATTGGCGATCACCAAGGGCTGCTCGGCGATCTCTTTGGCCATGAAATGCTTGTAGCCCGCCTTTTCGATGCGGGTCGCGTCGATCTGGATGCGGGTTTCGGCGCGGTTCACCAAACGGTTGGCCTCGTCATAGATCGTCGCCCCGTGACGGGTTAGAACGGCGCAGTCGCCTTCCTCCAGATAGGTGATACGCTCGGTCATGGGGGCCAAGGCGATGGCGTCAGAGCCTATGAACATCTCGCCCGTCCCATGACCAATCGCCAACGGGGATCCTTTGCGCGCCGCAATCATCAGATCGTCTTCGCCCGCAAACAAAAACGCCAAGGCAAAGGCCCCGTGCAGGCGGTTGAGGGTGAATTTAACGGCCTCGAGCGCGGATTGGCCCTGATCCATGTAAAAGCGCGTCAGGTGGGCGACGGTTTCGGTATCGGTTTCAGAATCAAAGGCCAGACCCTGCGCCGTCAATTCTGTCCGCAAGTCGCGGAAGTTTTCGATGATGCCGTTGTGCACCACGGCTACGGGGCCAGAGGCGTGGGGATGCGCGTTTTGCGTTGTGGCGGCACCATGCGTGGCCCAACGGGTATGGCCGATGCCTGATTTACCGGCAAGGGGGTGGTGCACCAGCAGGTCAGACAGGTTCACCAACTTGCCCACCGCTCGCCTGCGGTCCAGCACGCCGTGGTTCACAGTGGCGATGCCTGCAGAATCATAGCCGCGATATTCCAGCCGCTTTAAGGCCTCTACCAGCAAGGGGGCTACTTCGTTGCGGCCTAGAACACCGATAATCCCGCACATTATATTTTGCCCTTCGCGGCTTTGATGGCCTTGAGCCGTTCGAACAACCGCACCGCAAGGCCCGGTTTGTTCACCTGCGCGGTGCGGCCCAAGGCCAAGGCGCCTGCGGGGATGTCGTGGGTGATGACCGACCCTGACCCCGTCATAGCCCCATCGCCGACACGGACAGGGGCCACCAGCATCGTAGCGGATCCAATAAAGACGCCTTTGCCAATCTCGGTATGGTGTTTCATCACACCGTCGTAGTTGCAGGTCACAGTGCCCGCGCCAATGTTGGTGAATTCGCCCACATGGGCATCGCCCAGATAGGTTAAGTGGCCAACCTTAACACCTTCATCCAGAACGGAATTTTTAATCTCAACAAAGTTGCCAACATGCACATCTTCGGCCAATTCGGCCCCCGGACGCAGGCGGGCAAAGGGGCCAACCTTGGCCCCGCGTGAGATGTGGCACCCTTCCAGATGGCAAAAGCCTTTTACCTCGGCCCCTGATTCCACAGTGACGGCGGGGCCGAAGACGACATGGGGGCCGATGGTCGCATCACGGCCAACCCATGTATCCAGCGCGAAATAGACCGTATCAGGTGCGGTCAGCGTCACACCATTTTCCAAAGCGTCAAACCGCGCGCGGGTTTGAAAGGCGGTTTCGGCGGCGGCCAACTGGTGGCGGGTGTTGATGCCCAGCGTCTCGGCCTCGGGGCAGGTGACATAGCCCACAGACAGGCCTTGGGCGCGGGCGAGGGCTATGATGTCGGTCAGGTAGTATTCCCCCGCCGCATTGGCATTGCCCACTTTTGCGACCAGATCAAACAGGGTGCGGCTTTGCGCACAGACCACGCCGGAATTGCACAGGGTGATGGCGCGCTGCGCGTCGGTTGCGTCTTTATATTCCATAATCTGCGCCAATTGGTCGCCCTGCACGATCAAGCGGCCGTAGCGGCCCGGATCGGCGGCTTCAAAGCCCAGCACGACCACGGCATGGGTGGCGCGGGCTTCCAACATCGCGGTCAGGGTTTCGGGGCGTACGAAAGGCGTGTCACCGTACAGCACGATCGCCTCGCCCTCGGCTTGGGCCAAAAGGGGGGCTGCTTGGGCCACGGCGTGGGCGGTGCCCAGTTGGGGGTCTTGCAGAACAGTCTCGTAAGCCTCGTCAAAGGCGTGGGTTGCTTTGGCCACGGCCTCGGCCTCGTGCCCTGTCACCACCACCACGCGCGCGGGTTCCAGCGACCGCGCCGCACTTAACGCATGGTGCAGCATAGGCACGCCGGCCAAGGGATGCAGCACCTTGGGCAGGTCAGAATTCATCCGCGTGCCCATGCCCGCCGCCAAAACAATCACACAAACCTGCATCTGCCTCTTTCCTTTGTTCTTGCCCCGTTTTACCCCGCAGCAGCGCGACAGCAAGGGGGCATGGTTCACGCCATGTTTCAGGCGAATTTTCGGGGGGCAAAGGGATGCGGACAGTGGTTTTCGATCTAGATGGCACGCTGGCAGATACCAGTGCTGACCTGCTTGCCGCGGCCAACGCCTGCTTTGACGAATTGGGCCATACGCCGCCCTTGGGGCCGGATGATAGGCTGACGGCCTTTCTGGGCGGGCGCGCCATGTTGCGGCTTGGCTTTGGCCGCTTGGGCCTTGGGTGGAGCGAGGCGGATATATCCCGCGAATATCCCCGCCTGCTGGCGACCTATGCCGATGTGTTAGACCGCGAAACCCAACTTTACCCCGGCGCTGTGCAAGCCGTGCAAGACCTGCGCGCTTTGGGATTTGCCACGGCGATTTGCACCAATAAGCCCGAAGGCTTGGCGGTGGAATTGGTCAAGCGTTTGGGCATCGCGCCGCTGTTTGGGGCCTTGGTGGGGGCCGATACCTTTGCTGTGCGCAAGCCAGACCCCTTGCCCTACCGCGCGGCGGTGGAGCGTGCGGGGGGCGCGGTGTCACGCTCTTTCCTGATTGGTGACACGCAGACCGACCATGACACTGCGCGTGCTGCTGGCGTGCCCATCGTTTTGGTCAGCTTTGGCCCAGAAGGCCATGGGGTGGCGGGGTTAAACCCGGATGCCTTGCTGCACCACTATGCCGATCTGCCCGCGCTTGCCCAAAAGCTGATTTGCTGAAAGAACCAAAGCCTTGACCCGCGCAGGAGACCCCATGACCGAACCCCGCCCCGCCCCCGTCTCGCGCCATGCGGTGACCTTTATCTTTGTGACCGTGCTGCTGGATATGGTGGGCTTTGGCATCATCATCCCCGTGTTGCCAAAGCTGATTGGCGATGTGGCGGATGTATCTTTGGCAGAGGCGGCAAAGATCGGCGGTTGGATGGCTGCGGCCTATTCGGTCGCGCAGTTTTTGTTTGGGCCCATGATGGGCAACCTGTCAGACCGCTTTGGCCGCAGGCCCTTGTTGTTGCTGGCGATTTTGGGGCTGGGGTTGGATTTTCTGGCTCAGGCTTTGGCCCCCACAGCGGCTTGGCTTTTTGTGGGCCGTATTCTTGCGGGCCTTTGCGGTGCCTCTTGGGTGATTGCCAATGCCTATATCGCCGATGTGACAGCGCCCGAAGATCGCGGCAAAGCCTTTGGCATGATGGGGGCGGCCTTTGGCTTGGGCTTTATCATCGGGCCGGTGATTGGCGGGTTGTTGGGCGAATTCGGCGCAAGGGTGCCGTTTTATGTGGCGGCGGCCGTGTCGGGGTTGAACCTGATCTATGGCTATTTCGTGCTGCCCGAAACCCTGACGGCCGCAAACCGCCGCCCGTTCAATTTGGCGCGCGCCAATCCTTTTGGGGCGTTCAAGATCTTTCGCCAATATCAGGGCGTTTTGCCACTGTGTTTGGTGTTAGCGTTGTTTTTCTTTTTCTCGTCGGTCTATCCCGCCATCTGGGCCTTTTGGGGCAAGGTGCGCTTTGGCTGGTCAGAGGCGATGATCGGCCTGACCTTGGCTGTCTTTGGCGTGGTGATTGCAGGGTTCCAAGGCGGTTTGACCGGACGGTTTGT
Organism: Paracoccaceae bacterium; assembly: GCA_947468085.1. Taxonomy (GTDB): domain Bacteria; phylum Pseudomonadota; class Alphaproteobacteria; order Rhodobacterales; family Rhodobacteraceae; genus Stagnihabitans. The sequence goes on from CANIKY010000002.1 coordinate 15,889, forward strand.
TAAGCTTTTTGGCGAGCAGGGCACGGTGGTCTTGGGATTTGTCTGCGCCATTGTGGTGGGATTGGGGTACGGTGTGACCGGATCGCTGGCGGTGATTTTCTTGCTGATGGTGATCCATGGGCCCGAAGGCTTTATCAACCCTTTGTTGACGGCGCGCATGTCTGAACGGGTGCCGGAAAACGCGCAAGGAGAGTTGCAGGGCGGCATCTCGGCCATCACCAACATCGCCATGTTGCTGGGCACGGTGTTTTACGCGCAGGTCTTTGGCTATTTCATGTCCCCCTTAGCCCCTTTCCAATCGCCCAACGTGGCCTATTATCTGACGGGCGCGGGAATGGCCCTGACCTTTGGGCTGTTTTTATGGGTCAGCGCGCGGGATCGTGAAGGGGCAGGGGCCAAATGAGCGAGGTTTTTAGCGGCAGTTTCACCCAGCAAGAGCCTATCCCCGAGGAAGGCATCGCCGCAGCCCTTGCCGTTTTGCGCCATGGCCGTTTGCACCGCTATAACACGGCGCCGGGGGAAGTGGCCGAGACCGCGCTGTTGGAAGAAGAATTTGCCGCTTTGACGGGGGCGAAATATTGTCTGGCGGTGGCCTCGGGCGGGTACGCCATGGGCTGCGCCTTGCGCGCGCTGGGGTTGCAGGCAGGCGAGGCGGTTTTGACCAATGCTTTCACGCTGGCTCCGGTTCCCGGAGCGATTGCGGCGGCAGGGGGGCGGTCGATCTTTATTGAGGTCACCGAAGATCTGGTGATCGACTTTGGCGATCTGGAAGCCAAGGCCCGCAGCACCGGCGCACGGTTTTTGATGCTAAGCCATATGCGCGGGCATCTGTGCGATATGACGGCGCTGATGGCGCTGTGTGACGCATTGGGCGTGAAGGTGATCGAGGATTGCGCCCATACGATGGGGGCGGCTTGGAACGGGGTTGCCTCGGGTCGGCAGGGGGTGGTGGGATGCTATTCGATGCAGACCTATAAGCACATCAACGCAGGCGAGGGCGGCTTTTTGATCAGCGATGATGCGAACCTGATGGCGCGCGCGGTGCTGCTGTCAGGCAGTTATATGCTGTACGCCAAACACCGCGCTGCCCCCCCGCAAGAGGCGTTTGATGCGGTGCGCATGGTGACGCCCAATGTCTCGGGCCGGATGGATAACTTGCGCGCCGCAATCTTGCGCCCGCAGCTTAAGGTTCTGCGTGCGCGCGTGGCGCGGTGGGAAGCGTTATACCGCAACCTTGAGGCGGGGCTTGCAGATACGCTGGGTTTGGCGCTGGTGCAGCGGCCCAAGGCTGAAACCTTCGTTGGATCATCCTTCCAGTTCCGCCTGCCTGACTGGTCGCCCGCACGCATCGCGTTGTTCTTGCAGCGCTGTGTGGCGCGGGGGGTAGAGTTGAAGTGGTTTGGCGCGGCTGAGCCTGTGGCCTTCACCTCACGCTATGATCATTGGCACTATGCCGAACCCCAGACTCTGCCGCAAACGGACCGGATCTTGGCAGGGCTGATAGACCTGCGTTTGCCTTTGACCTTTACGCCCCAAGATTGCGCGATCATCGCACGCATCATTCGGGGTGAGGCTTTAAGCGTGGGGCAGGGGCCTGAGCCTGACGGGGTTTTTGCACCTGCCATTCAATAGGCAGCGCCCCGTGCCCGCAGGGGGTTTCACACCCCCTGCACCCCCGTGGGATATTTGGGCACGTATGAAAGGGCAGGGCGGATCAGCCGAGTTTAAACTGTTTGGCGAGTTTGAGGCCTTGGCCTTGGTAGTTGGACGCAATGCCAGTGCCATACAGCGTGTCGGGGCGTTCAGTCATTTTTTCATAAACCAAGCGGCCCACGACTTGGCCATGTTCCAGCACAAAAGGTGCTTCGTGGCAGCGTACTTCCAACACCCCGCGTGAGCCTGCGCCGCCAGCGGCTGCATGGCCAAAGCCCGGATCGAAAAAACCTGCGTAATGCACGCGAAACTCGCCCACCATGGCCAGATAGGGCGCCATCTCGGCGGCGTAGTCGGGGGGGATGGTTACGGCCTCGCGGCTGACAAGGATGTAAAAGGCGCCCGGATCAAGGATAATCTGGCCGTTGGTGGCGCGCACCTCCTCCCAAAAGTCGCGGGCGGGGTAATGGGCGATCCGGTCAAGATCAATTACGCCGGTATGGGGTTTGGCGCGGTAGCCCAAGAGATCGCCTTGTTCGGGGCGTAGATCGACCGAAAAACCCAAGCCTTCGGAAATGACAGGCGTGCCAGAGACGAGGGGATCTTGGGTGTGGAGCGCGCGCAACTGATCGTCAGACAGCGTGGCATGGCCATAGCGAAAGCGGATCTGGTTCAGCCTTTGGCCTGCGCGCACCAGAACCGAAAAGCTGCGCGGGCAGACCTCGGCGTAAAGGGGGCCTTGGTAGCCTTCTGGAATACGGTCAAACTCTGCCCCGCCATCGGTGATGGTACGGGTCAGCAGATCAAGCCGGCCGGTGGAGGATTTGGCATTGGCCACAGCCGACAGCCCCGCCGGCAAAGCCAGGCTTTCCATCAAAGGCACAACATAGACACAGCCCTTTTCCAGCACGGCACCTTGGGTCAGATCGACCTCGTGCATCGTAAACTCTTCCAGACGGGCCGCGACCTTGCGCCCAGCGCCTGCCAGAAACGAGGCGCGCACGCGGTAGGCTTTGGTGCCAAGGCGCAGATCAAGGCTGGCGGGTTGCACTTGGGTCACATCAACCGGCGGATGGGCTGTGATAGAGCCTTGCGCGATCAATTGGCGCAGCGTTTGCGCGGGAAGCACACCGAGGCTGTTCATGGGCGGGCCTTTCGCGGCAAAAACCTCATTTTAAACAAAAAACCGCCCGCAAGGCCTGATGCCCTACGGACGGTTTTTGCAATGGTCGGGCCGGAGAGATTCGAACTCTCGACCTCCCGCCCCCCAGACGGACGCGCTAACCAGGCTGCGCTACGACCCGACAATGGAGACGTTACATAGCGATATTCCGGGCCGGAGCAAGCGGGAAAATGCGAGGCGGGACACATGCTTGCCAGCGCCTAGCTTTGCTGTCGCGAGGGTTGAACCATTCGGGCATGCAACAGGCGCAGGCGGTCGCGCAGAGCGCGCAGAGCATGGCTGGTTGGGCCTGCGGCGGGGGTTGGCAAAGGCTGCAACTGGGCTGCCATCTGCGCCAAGGCCAATACCGTTGGGGCACAGTTGGCGTGAGCAGCGCGCAAAGGCACGAGATCACAGGCTGTGGCCGTATCACCTTCTACCCAGATATGGGGGGCTTCGGGGGCCTCATCTTGCAGCATGAAGGGCAGGCTGGGTTGATCGGGCGTTGCTTGCACAGGGCGTGCCAAGGCGGGGCGGGGCTTGCGCGGCGCGGCAACAGGCGTTGGGGCGCCATTGTCGCGCGGTGGTGGGGCTGGGTCGAGCCGGAAAAGAGATTGGATCGTCGCAGCTTGCAGAGGGGACGCCGGATTAGCCCTGTGCTGGGGTTGCGTCAGTGGCACAATTTCAGCAGCAACCGGGGCGACGAGGGTGACCACGGGGGCCAAAGCCTCGGCGGCGGCGCGGTCAAGATCACCGGATTTTGCGCCTCCAACGGCCGCCACATGGCGCACGCCTTGCACGCGCAGAACCTGTTGCACCTCGCGGATCGTTAAGCCGTCAATGTGCAAAAGCTGGTGAATGCCCTGCACAAGCGCCACATCAGACGGCCTATAATAGCGCCGCGCGCCGGCGCGTTTTACCGGCTTGATCTGGGGGAACCGGCTTTCCCAAAACCGCAAGACATGGGCGGCAATACCAATGGTCTCGGCCACTTCTGAAATGGTGCGGAATGCCTCCGGCGCCTTGTCCATCCGCCGGCCTGATCTTACTTGGCCCCGCCCGCAACGCGATCTTTCATCAGATGCGACGGACGGAAGCTTAGCACACGGCGCGGCGAAATCGGAACTTCATCGCCAGTTTTCGGATTGCGCCCTACGCGCGCCGTTTTAGAGCGCAGCGAGAAGGTGCCAAAGGAAGATATCTTCACAGTGTCGCCCGCGGCCAGCGCGTCTGAGACATGTTGCAGAACAGATTCAACCAGTTGCGCGGATTCGTTGCGCGACAGCCCTAAGGCGCGAAACACCGATTCGCTTAGGTCCATCCGCGTTAGCGTTTTTTCAGCCATTATTCTCCCCCAGAGGTATTTTTAACGAAGATGCGGCGGATCAAATTGCGAGTCAATAACAATGACTTGCCGCGCAATCATTGGGTGGGGTGTTCACCCGAAGAGGGCGCATCACACAGCCTATCGATTGAGGGCTTTGCGCGCCCCAGATCTACCAGCGCAAAACCACCGCACCCCAGGCCAAACCGCCACCAATCGCTTCTGTCACCAAAAGGTCACCTTGCTGGATTTGGCCGCGTTGCACGCCAACTGAAAGCGCCAAGGGTATCGAGGCGGCAGAGGTGTTGCCATGGTCTTGCACTGTGACAATCACCCGCTCCATCGGCACCTGCATTTTTTTGGCTGTGCCTTCTATGATGCGAATGTTGGCTTGGTGGGGCACGATCCAATCGACATCTTCACCACTGAGCCCCGCCTTTTCCAAAGCAGCATGGGCCGTTTGGGCCAGCTTTTCCACGGCGTGACGGAAAACTTCTTTGCCTTGCATCCGCAAATGGCCCGTTGTGCCTTTAGAGACGCCACCGTCCACATAAAGCAGGTCTTTCAATCGACCGTCCGAATGCAAATCGGTGGACAAAATGCCGCGATCTGCCGAGGTGCCGGTTAAGTCTTGCCCCTCTAACACCAAGGCGCCCGCGCCATCGCCAAAAAGCACACAAGTGCTGCGGTCTTCCCAATCCATCAGGCGCGAAAAGGTTTCCGCGCCGATCACCAGCACGCGTTTGGCTTGGCCCGAGAGGATGAAGGCATTGGCCGTGGAAAGGGCGTAAACAAACCCTGCACAAACGGCTTGAACATCAAAAGCGAAGCCTTGGGTCATGCCCAGTTTGCCCTGCACCATGCTGGCCGCAGATGGAAAGGTCAGGTCGGCGGTCGATGTTGCCAGCACGATGGCGTCGATATCGTCAGGGGTTAGGCCCGCATGGGCAAGGGCCGCTTGGGCGGCCAAAGTTGCCAGATCAGAGGTTGTCTGGCCTTCGGCCACAAAATGGCGGCGTTCGATGCCAGAGCGGCTGCGGATCCATTCGTCGCTGGTTTGCACCAGCGCCTCAAGTTCGCTGTTGGGGACAATGCGGGTTGGCAGATAATGCCCAACGCCCATGACCACGGCGCGCAGTGTCATTCCAGTTGCCCCATTCCCGTATCATGGGCCGGCAGATTGGCCCCTTTGTCGTCACCTTGCCCCGTGCCCACACTTGATGCAACCCGCGCCGCCAGTCTTTCGCGAAAGCCAGAGCGCGCCAACTTATAGGCCATGTCTATGGCAGCAGCGACGCCTGTTGCATCCGAGGATCCGTGCGATTTAACCACGATCCCGTTTAACCCCAAGAAAACCCCACCGTTCGAACGGCGCGGGTCCATGCGACTGCGCAGGCGTTTTAGGGCATTCATGGCCAGAAGGGCAGTGAACTTTGACAAGATCGTGGCGTTAAATGCTTCACGCAGAAAATCGGCGATCAGGCGGGCTGTGCCTTCGCCGGTTTTAAGCGCAACGTTTCCGGTGAATCCGTCGGTGACGATCACATCAACGCGGTTCGAGGGCAGATCAACACCCTCGACATAGCCAATAAATTCGTAATCACCGCGCGATGCGGCCTGCGCGATCAGGTCGCTGGCGGCTTTGAGTTCTGCGCTGCCCTTGTGGTCTTCAGTGCCCACATTCAGCAGGCCGATCCTTGGCCGCGAAAGCCCCATGCCATTGCGCGCGTAAGAGGCGCCCATCATCGCATATTGCGCCAAATCGGCGGCATCGGCCTTGATGTCAGCACCTGCATCCAGCATCAGATTATATCCGCCCGGATTGCGCGATGGCCACAGGCAAGCAATGGCGGGGCGGTTAACACCGGGCAAGCGACGCAGGCGGATCATGGCAACCGCCATCAAGGCCCCTGTATTGCCGCAACTGACAGCAACCGATGCCTCACCCGCGCGAACCGAATCGATGCACCCCCACATCGAGGTGCCCTGACCATGGCGCATCACCTGGCTTGGCTTATCGTGCATCGTCACGACACGGGCGGCATGTTTGATCGTGACTTGGCCCTGTAGCGCCCGGTATCGGGCCAATAGCTTGGTCAATTCTGTCTCGTCGCCGTGCAAGATGAAATCGGCATCGGGCATTTGGGCGGCGCAAATGGAAAGACCGGCGACAACTGCCGCCGGCCCATGATCGCCACCCATGGCGTCAATCGAAAGTACCAGACGCGCGCTGCCCAATAAAACCAGCCCCTGTCCAGTTTGGGGGGGCGTGCCGCGGGCATCTGGGCCTTGGCTCGCGCGGGTCATGGGTTTGCTTGGCCTCGGGCCTCAGCGGCGCGGCTTACGCCGCGTCCTCGTCCGAAATGGCAGCCGCGGTTGAGGCCACAACCTCACGCGCGTCATAATGACCGCAAGAGCCACACACATGGTGCGGGCGCTTCAATTCGCCACAGTTAGAGCATTCTGCCGCGTTTGCAGCCACAAGCGAGTCATGGGCGCGGCGCATATCGCGCTTGGAGGAGGTCGTACGATTCTGCGGGACAGCCATGTCACACCTTAAACTGAAGGGGACAGACCCCTGATTTCTTTGCGATTTCCGCTTTACTGATCAGTCGTTTTCACCCCTGATCAGCCTCTTGGATGAGGCGCGGAACATAGACGGATTTGCGCCGCGTGCAAGCCCTTTTCTGCAGGTCTTTCAGTTGCCTGTCACACATGCCCAGCATTCATTGGTCGTGATTAGGCTTTGCCGCTGCCTTTTGGCGTTATCACCAAACCTGCCAGCGCAGCAAAGGGTTTCAGATCGCCTTCGCGCAGCGGGGTTAGGCCCGGTTCGGTAAAGACAGCCTCGCCCAGTTCCACACCGGGTGCGCGGGGGTAAAGGGGCAGGGCCAGCGCCAAAGCTTCGACCACAACCGCCGCAGCATCGATCACTTCGGGCAGGGCCTCGGTTGAATCGTCTTCGGGGATTTCCAGTTCATCGGCTTCGGGCAGCTTGTAATCAGCGAGGTAACTGCGCCGCACCGCTTCGGCGATGGCGGTTGTCAGCGGTTCAAGGGAGACAGAGCAGGGTTGCACCACTGTGGCGGTCAGTTTGCCCGCCAAGACCATGTCGCGTTTGCCCGCAGGGCGGATGTCGCCATCAAAGGTCAAGGTAGGCAGGCTGATCAGCCCCAAAGCTTGGGCAATGGCTTCCCGTTCTGGTGCGCTGGGGTGAAAGCGCACATGGGTGGATGTGCGCCCTGCAATGGCCGTGACCTTGAAGTTCAGGCTTGGCAACTCTGAAGGAGCGGCCGTCAAAGTGGGGGTTGGGGTGGCAGGGGCGGGGGATTTTGGGGCTTTTGTCATTGGGGTTTCCTTGCGCTGACACTGGGCTTAGAACTGGCATAGGGCGCGGGTCAAGCGTTCCTTTCTTGAACCAACCCCCTTGGATGATGTATGCCTTGGCCAAAGAAGCATTTCACACGGCTTAAAAGGGTGAGGTGGGCGAAGATGGCACGGCCCCGGATAGGCGGGTCTGGACCGCAGGGCAGGGGAAGGCAAGACTTTGGGCATGGATCAAAACACACGACAAAGCCTGATGCGCAAGCCAACAGCGGTCGCATGGCGCATAACAGGTGTGGTGCAGGCGGCTTTGGGTGGGTTGGCTGTGACCCTGCTTGTGGCCTGCACTCCACTGTACACCAATCATGGGTTTGTGCCTGACGACAAGGACTTGGCCGACATCGCCACCGGTGTTGATACCCGCGACACCGTGGCCGCTTTCTTGGGCCGCCCCTCAGTCGAAGGGCTGATCGGTGAAACGCAATGGTTCTATGTGCGCAGCCAATGGAGAACCATCGGCGCGAAGGCTCCAAAAGAGGTCGACCGGCAGGTTTTGGCGATCACCTTTGATGCCACAGGTGTGGTGACAAACATCGAACGATTCGGTCTAGAAAAGGGCGAGATTGTGGCGATTTCGCGGCGCGTGACGTCAGAGCCCATCAAAGGCCGCGGTGTCTTGTCGCAAATCTTCGGCAACATCGGCCGTATTGATCCCGCAGCCCTCCTCAACCAGTAAACGATCGGGCAAAGCCAGCCCCTGCCGCTGGTGCCTAATCTGACGGCTCAAACGTCATAGCCACACCGTTCATGCAATAGCGCAGGCCCGTGGGCTTGGGGCCATCGGGAAACACATGGCCCAGATGCGCGTCACAGCGCGCGCAATGCACTTCAGTTCGGCGCATGATCCAGCCGTTGTCTTGGCTTTCGCCCACGGCTTTCGGAGAAATGGGCTGATAGAACGATGGCCAACCTGTCCCGGACTCAAACTTGGTCGCCTGATCAAACAGCGGCGCATCGCAGCACAGGCAATGAAAGGTTCCCGCCTTTTTGGGAAAAGCGTCATGCGTGCCCGCCCGTTCGGTGCCATGCTGGCGCGTGACCTTATAGGCCAAATCATCCAGCTGCGCGCGCCATTCTGCGTCGGTTTTTACAACCTTATCCATTGCATCCTCCTGTGCGTGAATGCCAAATCTAGGCTGAACCATGCTTTGTGCAAGCCAGAAGAGGAAATGGGTGATGCGGCCGCTGACACGGGGGCGTTATACGGCCCGCTTGGGGCAAAACGCAGCTGACATCGCATCTGCCCAAGCCTTGCGCCATCTGGCTTTTCATGGGCGCGCGGGGGTGGATCAAGACGCCTTTGACGCGCGCTGCCAGCATATGTTGGTCGAGGATGAACTTGGCCAACTTGTCGCTTGTTGCCGTTTGCAGGTTTTTGGCCCGCAAGATGATTTGCAAAGCAGCTATTCGGCCCAAAGCTATGATCTGGCCCGTCTGGCACAATTTGGCGGCGCGAAGCTGGAACTTGGCCGCTTTTGTCTGCGACCGGGGATCAAGGACGCCGCGATCTTGCGGTTGATTTGGGGGGCTTTGACGGTGATTTTGGATGCGCAAGGGGTGACACTGCTGTTTGGGTGCACCTCTTTTGCGGGTGCCGACCCAGACCTGCATCGCCCCGCCCTTGCGACACTTGCCGGCCATGCCGCACCGCCCCAATTTGCCCCCGGCCCGCGCGCCGTGGAACGGGTGAACTTTCCCAAAGCAGCGGCGGACCCCTTGGGCCTGCCGGCTTTGCTGCGTAGCTATCTGGCGATGGGGGCTTGGGTTTCTGACCATGCGGTGATCGACCGCAGTATGAACACGCTTCATGTGCTGACGGCTTTGCCTGTGGCACAGGTTCCCCAAGCGCGGGCGCGGGCTTTGCGCGCGATTGGGGCGGGAAATTCCACCACGGGCGATTGACGCCTTGCCCAACTGGCCTTAGGGGCAGGGCATGGCACGCGCACCCCTTTTACAGCTTTCCGATCTGTCGCTAACCTTTGGCGGCGACCCCTTGTTTGAGGGGATAACGTTAACCGTTCAACCCGGCGACCGGCTGGCGCTGGTGGGGCGCAACGGGTCGGGCAAATCCACCTTGATGAAGGTCATGGCAGGTTTGGTAGAGGCTGATCGCGGGTTGCGTGCCGTCTCTCCGGGGGTGAGCGTGGGCTATATGGAGCAAGACCCCGATATGTCGGGTTTTGCCACCTTGGGCGACTATGCCGCCAGTCGGATTCCCGAAGGCGAGGGCTACCGCGTCGAAGTTGCGGCGGAAGGTTTGGGGTTCAAGCCTGAGACGCCGGTTTCTTCGGCCTCGGGCGGGGAAAAGCGTCGGGCGGCCTTGGCAAAATTGGTGGCCGAAGCGCCCGAATTGATGCTGATTGACGAACCGACCAACCATTTGGACATTGCAGCCATTGAGTGGCTGGAAGATTTCTTGAACCAAACCCGTGCGGCCTATGTGCTGATCAGCCACGACCGCGCCCTTTTGAACCGACTGACGCGCCAGACCTTTTGGCTAGACCGCGGGGTGCTGCGCCGCAGGGAACTGGGGTTCTTGGGCTTTGAGGAATGGCGCGAAGAGACATGGGAGACCGAAGACGAGGCCCGCCACAAACTGGATCGCAAGATCAAAGCCGAGGCCCGTTGGGCCGTGGAGGGCATCTCGGCGCGGCGCAAGCGCAACCAAGGGCGGGTGCGCGCCCTGGCGGCTTTGCGCGACGAACGATCGAACCAGATAAGGCGCAAGGGCACAGCGGCGCTGGAATTTGATTCGGGTACGGCATCGGGCAAAAAGGTGATCGAGGCGAAGGGCGTGGCCAAAGCCTTTGGCGACAAAGTGCTGTTCCAGAACTTTGATTTGCGAATATTGCGCGGTGATCGGGTGGCTTTTGTGGGGCCAAATGGCGTTGGCAAGACAACCTTGTTGAAAATGCTGACAGGTGAAATTGCCCCCGATCAGGGCAGCGTTTACCTTGGCACCTCGCTTGAAATTGCGATCTTCGACCAAAGCCGCGCGCGTTTGGACCCCGAAGCCAGCCTGTGGAACAATTTGACCAACGACCCGCTGATGGCGGTGTCGGGCAATTCTGATCAAGTCATGGTGCGCGGCTATCCAAAACACGTTGTGGCCTATCTGAAAGACTTTCTATTTGACGAATCGCAGGCCCGCGCACCGGTGAAATCTTTATCGGGTGGCGAAAAGGCGCGGTTGCTGCTGGCAAAGCTGATGGCAAAGCCGTCTAACCTGTTGATATTGGACGAACCGACCAACGATTTGGATGTGGAAACGCTGGATCTGTTGCAAGATATATTGGGCGATTATGACGGGACGGTGCTGTTGGTAAGCCACGACCGCGATTTTATTGATCGGGTTGCCACGACAACCGTGGCGCTAGAGGGCAATGCCAAAGCCACAGTCTATCCCGGCGGCTGGTCAGATTACGCAGCCCAACGCGGCGCGCAAGAAGAAAGCCCCGTGGCCCAAGCGCCCCGTAAAACGATAGAGCCACCCAAACCGATCAAAAAAACCGCAGAGGGCCTGACCTTCACCGAGAAAAAGCGGCTTGATACCCTTCCGGGCCTGATTGCCCGCATGGAGGCCGAGATTGCCAAACTGAACCAGCTTTTGTCTGACCCCGAGCTTTATAAGCGCGAACCGGTGAAGTTCCAAAAAGCCTCTGACATGCTGACAGAACGCCAAGAGGCGCTGGCCGCAGCCGAAGAGGACTGGCTGGATCTTTCAGACCGCACTTGACCGGATCATCTTGGCCTAAATGCGCACCCGCAGCCCTGATACGGGTGTCGAGGCGCCTATGTTGGCCAAGATGAAAGGCCCAGATCACCACAAATGGGCGACGTGGGGGGCGATCAGGCGGGTGTAGATCTCGCGGGCGGCCGTGATTGTGGCGGCGGGCAGGGCTGGAATGGCATCGGCCAGCACATTGGCTTGGCTTTGCGCGGCCGATTTTGACCCCGGTATGACGACCGACACCGCATTTTCCATCAAGATCCAGCGCAAAGCGAAGGCCGCCATAGAGGCGCCCACTGGCACCAACGCGCGCAGTTCGTCAACCGCTGCCAAGGCCACATCATAAGGTACGCCTGAAAATGTCTCCCCTTTATCAAAGGCTTCTCCGTTGCGGTTAAAGCTGCGATGATCATCCACAGCAAAAGTGCTGGTGGTGGACATTTTACCGGTCAAAAGGCCCGATGCCAGCGGCACGCGGGCGATGACCGCAACATCTGCGGCCTTGGCTGCGGCCAAGAACACTTCGGCGGGGCGTTGGCGAAACAGGTTATAGATGATCTGCACCGAGGCCACGCCGGGATGGCGAATGGCTTGCATCGCCTCGGCAATCTTTTCAACCGAGACGCCATAGGCTGCAATTTTGCCTTTGGCTTTCAGTTCCTCTAACGCGTCATAGACCGCAGGGCCTGCATAGACCGACGTCGGCGGGCAATGCAGTTGCACCAGATCCAAGCAATCCATCTGCAAATTAGCGCGGCTGCGATCCACAAAGGCCTCTAGGTTGGTCAAACTGTAGCCTTCGGCCACATGCGGGTTCAACCTGCGGCCCGCCTTTGTTGCGACGAAGGGGCGGGGGTTGGACGGGCCGCGCTCGGCCAATACAGCAGCGATGATGCGTTTGGACCGTCCATCGCCGTAAACATCAGCGGTGTCGATAAAATTCACACCCCCATCCAGCGCGGCGTGCAGGGTGGCTTTGGCGTCTTTTTCGCTGACCTCGCCCCAAGTACCGCCAATGGCCCAAGCACCAAAGCCGATGGATGTGGTTTGAAAGCCTGTTTTGCCAAGGCGGCGGGTGGAAAGGGTCATCTTGTATCTCCTGTTGGGGTCATCACTTAGCGCATGGCCTGCGGCTGTCCAAGCCCTTCCCGCCGTGGGCGAAAGGGGCTAGGCTAGGGACATGTTAAATGTTCACGATCTGGCCGTGTCGCGCGGTGGTTTGACTGTGCTGGAAGGGGTAGGCTTTGGCTTGGCCGCTGGTGACCTGTTGGTTTTGCGCGGGCCGAATGGTGTGGGCAAGACCACGTTGTTGCGCACGCTCGCAGGCTTGCAGCCCACGCTAGAAGGGCGGGTGGCGGTGGATCAGGAACAGATCACCTACAGTGGCCATGCCGATGGGTTAAAGGCCACGCTGACCGTGGCAGAAAATCTGCAATTTTGGGCAGCGGTGCATGGGCAAACTGCGATTGATCCGGCGATCACTGCCATGGACCTGACTGCCTTACAGGCGCGGCGGGCGGCGGATTTGTCGGCGGGGCAAAAGCGCCGCCTTGGCTTAGCACGGCTGCTGGTGACAGGGCGCAAGATTTGGCTCATGGATGAGCCGACGGTGTCGTTGGATGCGGCCTCGGTCGGCCTTTTTGGCGCGATGTTGCGGGCGCATTTGGCACAAGGGGGCGCTGCGGTGGTGGCGACCCATATTGATTTGGGCCTGCCCGAGGCGCGTGTGCTGGATTTGACGCAGTTTAAAGTCAAATCGAACCGCAAAGGCGCATTTGACGAGGCATTTGCATGATGGCTTTGTTGCAGCGCGATCTGCGACTGGCTCTGCGTGCAGGGGGCGGTTTTGGGCTGGGATTGGCGTTTTTCTTGATGGTGGCGGTGTTGGTGCCTTTGGGTGTCGGGCCGGAGGGGGCATTGCTGACACGCATAGCGCCGGGTATTTTGTGGATCGGTGCGCTTTTGGCCTGCCTTTTATCTTTGGACCGAATGTTTGCTTTGGATTTTGAGGATGGCGCTTTGGATTTGATGGCTGTGTCCCCGCTGCCCTTAGAAGGGGTGGTGGCGATGAAAGCCTTGGCCCATTGGGTGGTGACGGGCCTTCCCTTGGCGCTGATGGCCCCGGTTTTAGGGCTGCTGTTAAGCTTGGCCCCGGGAGGGTATGTTTGGCTTGTGGCCGCGCTGGTGTTGGGCACGCCCGCCTTGTCGCTGATTGGCAGCTTTGGCGCGGCCCTGACAGTGGGGCTAAAGCGGGGCGGGTTGATCTTGTCTTTGATCGTGTTGCCCATGTATGTGCCCACCTTGATCTTCGGGGCCGAAGCGGTGCGTCGGGGTGCTGTGGGGGGGGATGCCATGGTGCCTTTGCTGCTGCTGGCGGCGATCAGCCTTGGGTCGGCAGCGATCTTGCCTTTTGCCGCAGCCGCGGCGTTGCGGGCCAATCTGAAGTGACACAGTGACGAGACTGTGATTTGTAAAGCCAAGGGCCATTGGGCAAGGACAAACTATGTCGATCTGGGAATACGCCAACCCGAAGAAATTTATGCAAACCTCGACCTGGGCTTTACCTTGGGTGTCGGGACTTGCCGTTGTTTTGCTGGCCGTAGGCCTTATTTGGGGGTTTTTCTTTACGCCCGAGGATTACAAGCAAGGATCGACCGTCAAGATTATCTATCTGCACGTTCCCAGTGCGATGATGGCGGTGTCGGCGTGGTTTATGATGCTGGTGGGATCGTTGATCTGGCTGATCCGGCGGCACCATGTCAGCGCTTTGGCGGCTAAGGCGGCAGCACCTGTGGGACTGACGTTTACGGTGATTGGGTTGGTTACCGGGGCCATCTGGGGGCAACCTATGTGGGGCACATGGTGGGCGTGGGACCCGCGCTTGACCTCGTTTCTCATCCTTGGGCTGTTTTATCTGGGTTATATTGCGCTGTGGGCTGCGGTGGAGGATGCCGATACAGCGGCCGATTTGACATCCGTTTTGTGCATCGTTGGGTCGGTCTTTGCGTTTTTGTCGCGCTATGCGGTGTTGTTTTGGAATCAAGGCCTGCACCAAGGGGCGTCCTTAAGTGTGGATGCCGAGCAACATGTGTCGAATGTTTACGCCTTTCCGCTGTGGTTTTGCATAGCGGGCTTTTTGGTCTTGTTTGTGACCCTCGTTTTGCTGCGGACCCGAACCGAAATAAGGTCGCGCAGGATTAGGGCTTTGATGTCGCGTGAAAGGGCGGGGGTCCTGTAATGGAACTAGGGAAATATGCGGGCACGGTCCTGAGCGCTTACGCGGCTTCTATTGTGGTGTTGGTTATCTTAGTGGCCGTGACCCTGTGGCAGGGGTCTAAGATAAAGCGCCGCTTGGCCCAGATTGAGGGCCGCTTGGCCCAAGGAGATTGAATGGCCTTTCGTCCTCTTGTCCTTTTGCCTTTGGTGGTGTTCGCCGTCTTCGGGGTTTTGGCCTATCAGGGGATGCAAAATGGGGATCAACCTTTGCCCTCGATGATGGAAGGGCGCCAAGCAGCTCCAGTTCGTGTGACAGCCTTGGGGCAGGGCGCGACGATAAGTGATGCCGATCTGCGTTTGCCCGGAGTGAAACTGGTGAATTTTTGGGCAAGTTGGTGTGAGCCCTGCCGTGCTGAACACCCAATGCTTGCGGCGTTGCAAAAAGAGGGCGTGGTGATTTACGGCGTTAACTACAAAGACACGCCAGAGGCTGCAGCCAAATTCTTAGCCGAGATGGGCAACCCCTATTCCAAAATAGGGGCAGACGCGGGGCCAATGGCTTTGGATTGGGGTGTTTACGGCGTTCCTGAGACTTATGTGATCAACGGGCAGGGCGTGGTTGTTTTGCGCTTGGCGGGGCCGATCACGGCGGGGAATTTGGAAATCCAGTTGCGCCCAGCGATGCAAAAAGCAGCGCAGTAACGGATTTTCTGCGAAAATCCGAACGGGCGAATTTTCTGCGAAAATTCACTTCGGGATTTTTCGCAGAAAAATCGTTTCCAGAGTTTTCGCAGAAAACTTGTTCCTAAAATCGCACGGTGACGGGGCTAGAGTCGCAGATCACCACCAATTGGCTGCCCGCTTCGATCAAATGAAATCCACGGGCCCGCACGGCTTGTTCAAATCGGTCCAGCCCGATTTCAGTTTCCACCCAAGCCCGCGAGCGGCGCACAACTCCGCGCGAGGCCACGGCTTTGGCAGCAAAGACCTGGCTCAGCCAGAATTCATGATTTGTTTGGCGCATTACATCCATGGGGCGGATTTTACCGCCCCATAGTTAAAGAATCGTTACTCAGACCGCGCGCGACGCCCACCACGCCGGCCGGAGGTGGCGGCTGATGCGGCGGCCGACGCCTCGGCAAAAGTTGCGCCTGCTTCAACGGCTTCGAGTACTTTGGCAAAGCGGATCCACTCGCCGCCGTTGGCGTCATGGTTCATCAGGAAGTTGGCGGCGCGAATGGCTTCCATCTCGGCCTGACGCACGGGGTTCATGATCGCTGACGTCATGCCAGCGGTCATCGCCATTGGCAGGAAGGCTGCGTTGATACCATGCCGCTGTGGCAGGCCGAAGCTGATATTTGACGCCCCACAAGTGGTGTTCACACCCAATTCCTCGCGCAGACGGCGTACCAGCGCAAATACTTGCTGGCCGGCAGACCCCATCGCCCCGACGGGCATGACCAGCGGATCCACCACAATGTCGTGGGCAGGAATGCCAAAGTCGGCGGCGCGTTGCACGATCTTTTTGGCCACGGCAAAGCGCACATCGGGGTCTTGCGAAATGCCGGTGTCGTCGTTGGAAATGGCCACAACCGGCACATTATACTTTTTGACCAAGGGCAGAATGCGTTCCAGACGTTCTTCCTCGCCCGTGACGGAATTCAACAGGGGACGACCCTCGCAGGCCAAAAGCCCTGCTTCCAAAGCGTCAGGAACCGAGGAATCGATGCACAAAGGCACATCAACGACACCTTGGATGATTTCGATCAAGGCCTTCATCAACGGCGGTTCGGTAAAATTATTGTCGGCATAGCGCGGGTCGACGGCCATTTTGTTGGTGAAAACCGCACCAGAGTTCACATCCAGAATGGTCGCCCCGCAGGCGACCTGTTCTAGCGCGTCTTTCAGGACGGTGTCGAAATTGTCCATCTCCAGCTCTGCTGCCAGTTTCTTGCGGCCGGTGGGGTTGATACGCTCTCCGATCACGCAGAACGGCTCGTCAAAGCCGATGATCACGGTTTTTGTTTTGGATTCTACAACGGTACGGGTCATGGTCAAAAGTCCTTTTAAGCGTTCACAGGCAGGCCCGCGGCGCCGCCGTTGTCGGTGACCCATTGGGCGTTGGTCTTGATGCCGCCCAAGGGGAAGAAATGCACCTGTTCGATGTTAAAGCCCAGGGTTGCGGCCTTGTGGGCGGCCAGTTCGCCCGCCACTTCGGTGGGTTCATAGGGCAACAAAAGCTTGGTGACATCCATCGCGCGCTTTTGCAGCACGCGCAGCGAAGCGCCCACCCCGCAGGCGATGGCAAATTTGATCAAGGTTTGCAGCTTGGCAGGGCCAGCGATGCCGATGTGGATGGGCATGAAGATGCCGGCATCGGATAACTTGTTCGCCCAAGCGATGACAGGGTCGGCTTCAAAGCAAAACTGAGTGGCGATCGCGAATTTTGCGTCAGAGCGGTTGGCGAAGGCCTGCTTCCACGCCAAGGCCTGCATGATCACGGCATCGCCGTCTTTGTCGATGTCTTTGTTACCTTCGGGGTGGCCTGCCACGTGCAACCGGTCAAACCCATCAAACAAGCCGCTTTCCAACAGTTGCATGGAGGAGTGGTAATCACCGTGCGGGGTTGTCACGCCACCGGCCAAAAGCAACGCTTGGCGCACGTTGGCCTCACCTTGATAGCGCGCGATCCAATCGGCCAGCATGGCCTTGTCTTTGATGATGCGCGCGGGAAAATGTGGCATAACGTCAAAGCCTTCGCCCGCGACGCGCTTGGCGGTGGCGACCATGTCTTCGATTGGCGTGCCTTCAATATGGGCCACATAGACGCGCGTGCCTTTGGGCAGGATCGCGCGGAAATCTTCGATCTTCTCGGCGGTGCGGGGCATCACCTCGATTGAATAGCCTTGCAAAAAGGCTTCCAGATCGGCGGAGGATGCGGCAGCGGCCGCATCGCGGCGAAAGTTGAACAGGGCCATGATCTTGTCCTTTACGTCAGGCTTTTGCCCAGCCGTCAGCGGCGATGAGGGATTTAAGGCGTTCGGTGTCATAGGTCGCTTCGATCTGGGCGGCTTGGGCTTGCGCTACTTCCATCTGCTCACCGTCAACCGGAAAGGGCTCGGCTTTGCGCCATTCGGCCAAATAGGCATCAGCATCTTTTGCGCCGATCTTCATGGCGCAGCGGTCAATCGCCTGTTCAAAGCGCTCGGTCAGTTTGACCTTGGCAGCCGCGCGGCCCTTGCCGACGATGATCTGGGCGGGGATGTCGCGCCAGTAAACGATGATGACGTCGGGCATGGTTATGATTCCGCTATGAAGGCTTCGAGCCCTGTTTAGCGCCAATTTGCGACAGGCGATGCCGGATTTCGACATCGCACGGCGTGGATGCGACGGCAGGCGTTGACACGCGGCCGATCCGTGCAATGCGGGCTTGAGCATGGCAGCCTTCAGGGCTAGGGTTGGTACAACAACAGATGGAGGGCGGCGATGACGCCCCAGCGTCCCCGGGGGGCGGACGCACTTGAGCAAAAGGTTGAGCTTAATTCAGGCTCTCTTCTGCCGGACTTGTCTGCTCCCTTACAGACCGGATCTGGCCAGCTTTATGCTGCGCTAGATCTTGGAACAAACTCGTGCCGCATGCTGATTGCCCAACCCAAGGGCAGTCAGTTTGTCGTCTTGGATAGCTTTTCCAAAACCGTGCAACTGGGTGCGGGTTTGGAAGCATCGGGCAAATTGTCGCGCGCCTCGATGAACCGCACCATTCAAGCTTTGCGGATTTGCGAGAAGAAGATCGAAAAACATGGCGTCACGCGGATGCGTCTGGTTGCGACCGAGGCCTGCCGGCGCGCAAGCAATTCCAAGGAATTTATCAAGCAGGTGCGGCGCGAAACGGGCCTGACGATTGAAATAATCGGGTCTGAAGAAGAGGCCCGGTTGGCCGTGATTTCCTGCGCGCCCTTGGTGCGGGCGGCATCAGAGCAGGTTTTGGTTGTCGATATTGGCGGAGGGTCAACCGAACTGGTTTGGATCGACCTGCGTCAAGTTGATCCTGATGATCGGCCCAAGTCGATTATGCGGTTGTCGTCGGGGTTTGATCGGCAGGGCTTGCGTGATGCGCGGGTGGTGGATTGGATTTCGGTTCCCCTTGGCGTGGCCACCTTGAAAGATCAGTTCATTGATGTCGAGGACGACTCTGCCCGCTTTGCGTTGATGTCATGGTTCTTTGAAGAAAGCCTATCCACCTTTTCCCCTGCGGCGGTTGTGCAGTCGCGCAAAGGCTTTCAGATTATCGGCACCTCGGGCACGGTCACCACAGTTGCGGCGTCCTTCTTGGGGCTGCGGCGCTATGATCGGGCGAAAGTGGATGGATTGGTGATGTCGACCGACCAAATCGACCTTGTCATCCGCGAGTATCTGGCGCTTGGTCCTGACGGACGCAGGACAGATCCGCGTATTGGCCGTGATCGGCATACATTGATCATGTCCGGGGCAGCAATCTTGCAGGCCTTGATGCGCATTTGGCCCACCGATCAGCTTTCAGTTGCGGATCGTGGTCTGCGCGAGGGGCTTTTATACGCACAAATGACCGCCGATGGCGTGTTGGGAGACGGACCTTTTGCATGACTGAAACGAATGATTCTGGCCGAGGGCGGCGCGATCTGCGCATCAAGGTTAAGACGGCCAAGGGCAGGAAGCTTTCCTCGACCTTATGGCTGGAACGCCAGTTGAATGATCCCTATGTCACCAAAGCCAAGCGCGAAGGGTATCGTGGACGCGCGGCCTATAAGATTATGGAGTTGGATGACAAGTACGGCTTTCTTAAGCCCGGTGCTCGAGTGGTGGATTTGGGCTGCGCTCCGGGCGGTTGGTGTCAGGTGGCGGTGCCGCGCGTCAATGCCTTGGGCGAAAAGGCCAATAAGCCGATTGGCACCGTTTTGGGGATTGACCTGCAAGAGATAGAACCGATTGCGGGCTGCGAATTGCATCAGTTGGATTTTCTGGCTGACGATGCGGATGCTTTGGTGAAGGGGTGGTTGGGGGGCAGGGCTGATGTGGTGCTGTCAGATATGGCGGCTTCGGCCTCTGGTCATAAGGGCACGGATCACTTGCGCATCATAGCCTTGGTCGAGGCGGCCTTGGCCTTTGCTTTTGATGTGCTGGAAGAAGACGGCACCTTTGTCGCCAAGGTTTTGGCAGGAGGGGCAGAATTGACCATGCAAAACCAACTCAAAAAAGCTTTTCGCAAAGTGGCCAATGTGAAACCGCCAGCCAGCCGGGCAGATTCGTCTGAAAAGTTCGTTGTGGCGCAAGGATTTCGCCGCGCAAGCCTGACAGATTGGGAAGAACCGCGCGGGTGATTAAACCGCCATGAAGGCCCCAAAAAAATAAAGCACCCGAGGGTGCCTTATTGTTTGCAATATTGTGCCGTTCAGCCGGCCCAAGTGCGGAAGGGACCGCAATCCATGTGAACAAAGTTTCCGCGGTTGTAATGCCCAACACCGCCTGCGGCACAAGCCTCGGCCGCATTGGCCATTTGCTTCACGCTGCGCGAAGACAAGCGCAGATCAGCGGCCATCCCCTGCACGTGCAACGAGTTCTTTGCCACGCCGTGCGATTCCGACCGCAACATGGCGTTGGTCTTGGGCGTGCGGTAGCCCGACAACAGCATATAGGGTTCTTTCACATCCAAAAGATGGTGGGTGGCCGCAATAATGTCTAAATTGTGCGGGTTCATCGCAATCGTCGAATCCACCCGCAAATCGCGCATGAAATGGCTGATTTCGGTCACAACTTCTGGAATATAGGCACCGTCAATCCAGTAAACCGCATTGACAGATTCGCCCGAGCGGCCCGAATACATATGCACACGGCGCACATCGCCCGCACCTTTCAGAAAACCTGCTGCTTTCGAAAACGTCGGGGCTGCAACAACGCTTGCGGCAACAAAGATACGCAACAAACTGCGCCGTGAGAGGCCAACATCTTGCGATTGAATCATATGTTTGCCCATCCTGTTGTCTTGCCCACTATGCAGTCATGCCGGAAATTCTTTTGTACCGTTCACACTCTGCACGGGTTTAGTGACACAACTTTGCCATTCGCCCAACACTGAATGCGGCCCAGATCACGCAAGGTAAGGCTTATCGGCAAGAATTCGCTGAGTGGGGTGGCGAAAAACCGCCATCCTCGTTTTTTGGGTCTTATGTGACCTTTCTGCGACAGGTCCAAAAATCTCGCCTCAGTCGCCTTGGCGTTGTTTGCAAGATAGGCGGAATTTCGCTATGGTACGGAAACTTAAGCAAAAAGAAGGGCTGCACAGTCAAAGTGACAGCTTAAAGGATCTAAGTATGCAAAGCAGTGGGGTGAACCGCCGGGTAGCGCTTGGCTTGATGAGTGCGGGCTTAGCTTTGGGCGCGGGGTTGACCCCCGCCGTGGCTGCGCTGAATGAATTGACGACAGGTCAGTTTGATGACCCGGTCCTTGAAAAATTCTATAGCGCGCGCGCTTATGCCACGCTTTGGACAGGGCAGGGCGACGGCGCAAGGCGCAAAGCTGCCTTGCAAGCTTTTGATACGGCCGCAGATCACGCCCTGCCTGTGCAGCGCTATGATGCTAAGGCGCTGCGCAAGGCCTTTGCCTCTGCCCGAACAGAGGCTGATCTTGTCCGGTTAGAGGTGGCGATGTCGTCCGCGCTTTTGGCCTTTGCGCGGGATATGTCATCAGGCGTTTTGACCCCTGCCAAGATTGACTACGGCATCAAGCGCAAAATCCTGCGCCCTGACCCGCAAGCCATTCTGGCCCAAGCCGAGGCAGCAGATTTTGCCGATTGGTTGGAAGCCCTTGTGCCCGCAACGCCGGTGTACAGCCGCCTTATGGCAGAAAAAATTGCGCTTGAAGCTTTGGTGGCCGCTGGAGGCTACGGACCTGCCCTCACGGCTGAGGAAATCAAGCCTGATGCCAGCACCGCCGACATCATCGCGCTGCGCGACCGTTTGATTGGGCTTGGCTATCTGGAACGCTCTTTCACGCAAACCTTCGACGCTAACTTGCAAGCCGCCGTGCAGCGCTTTCAACAAAACAACGGCATTGGCCCGGATGGGGTGGTGGGCAAGGGCACGCTGGCGTGTTTGAACTTGTCAGCCGAAGATCATCTGAAATCGGTGGTTGTCGCGATGGAGCGGCTGCGCTGGATGGGCAATGCCGATCTTGGGTCGCGCCACATCTGGGTGAACCAGCCCGATTTCACGGTGAAAGTGTTTGACGAGGGCGCTGCCACTTTTGAAAGCCGTGTCGTGATTGGCAAGCTTGGCCATGACACCCAAAGCCCGGAATTTTCCGATGTAATGGAGTTTATGGTGGTTAACCCGACTTGGTCGGTGCCGCGCTCGATCGTAGTGAATGAATATTTGCCGCAGTTTAAAGAAGACCCTTTGGCAGAATCGCAGTTGCAGTTGTTAGACCCCGACGGCAACATCATTGACCGATCGACTGTGGATTTTGCGGCTTACACGCCTGAAACCTTCCCCTATGCCTTGCGCCAACCTGCGGAAGAGGGAAACGCTTTAGGCAAGGTGAAGTTCATGTTCCCCAATACCTACAACATCTATCTGCACGATACGCCGACCAAGTCGCTTTTTGCCAAAGATGTGCGCGCCTTTAGCCATGGCTGCATTCGTGTCGGTGCGCCCTTTGAATTGGCCTATTTTCTGCTGGCGCGCCAAAGCGATAATCCCAAAGGCTTGTTTGAAAGCTACCTTAACACCGGGGCCGAGGCTGTGCTGAACCTTGTGGAATCCGTGCCGGTTCATCTGGTTTACTTCACCGCTTGGCCCGACGATTCGGGCAGCATGGGGTATCGACGTGACATTTATGGGCGCGACAAAAAGCTTTTCTCTGCCTTGGCAGAGGCTGGGGTGGCACTCGCGGGCATTCAAAGTTAATCAAGCCCGAGGCGTTTTCCTAAGCGGAGGCTGATTTGTCCCATAGCATCGCAAACATAGCAGCCGCCATCGGTGCCCCGTTTGAAGGGGTGGGGGATTTGCTGGTTGACGGTGCGGCAGAGCCTGCCTTTGCCACGTCCCAGCAGTTGGCGCTGGCGACCAACCCAAAATACGCGGAAGGTTTGGCACAAGGGCAGGCGCGCGCCGCGTTGCTTTGGCCGGGCGCTGATTGGCGCGCCTTGGGGTTGCAGGCGGCCATCTTTGCGCCAAGGGGGCGTTTGGCTATGGCGGGCTTGACGCGGACGCTGGATGCAGGGCCTGCGATTGCGCCCGGAGTTCATGCGATGACGGTGGTTGATGCTTCAGCGCAGGTGGGGGCTGGGGCTGCGATTGGGCCATTTGTCAGCATTGGTGCTGGCGCGGTGATCGGCGCGCGAGCGCGCATTGCGGGCCATGTGGCAATTGGTGCAGGCGCCGTGGTGGGAGACGATGCCCTGATCCTTGAGGGGGTCAAAGTTGGCGCGCGGGTGGTGATTGGCGATAGGGTTATCTTGCAACCGGGCTGCGTGATTGGGTCTGACGGGTTTTCCTTTGTGACAGCTGAGATTTCAGGTGTGGAGGAAATTCGCACAACCCTTGGATTAAGAAGCGAAATTCGCCACCAAGAATGGCACCGCATCCATTCGCTTGGCGCGGTGATCTTGGGCGATGATGTCGAAGTGGGGGCCAATACCTGCATCGATCGGGGCACAATCCGCTCTACCAAAATCGGCAGCCGTACCAAAATCGATAATCTGGCCCATATCGCCCACAACGTCGAGGTGGGCGAAGATTGTCTGATTTGCGGCATGGTCGGGCTGGCAGGGTCAGCCCGTATCGGCAACCGCGTGGTGTTGGCCGGGCAATGCGGGGTCGGTGACAATTTGACTGTGGGCGATGATGTGATTGCGGGGGCTGCGACCAAAATCATGACCAGCACGCCCGCGGGACGCGTCCTTTTGGGCTATCCTGCGCTGAAGATGGACAAGACGATCGAATTGCAAAAGGCTTTGCGTCGTCTGCCGCGCCTGTCGCAACGTGTGGCGCGCCTTGAGGATCGTCTTGGGGCGCCGGCACCCAAAGATGAAGACTAACGCTGCGCCTTTAGCTGTGCGCAGCGTTCGTATCTCGCTTAGTTCTTGGTGTTGACCGCCACGTCTACGATCGCTTGATGCCCTGCGGTAAAGCCCTTGAGCGCAATTTTGATAACGACGGTCTTGGCTGGGGCTGCAGCAGGAACAATGGTCATAATCGCATCAGAGCCTGCTTGCAGGGCCGCAAGATCTTCTGCGGTAAAGCCCACTTTGGCGACACATCCGTTCTGATTGCAGTAAGAAAACGGATAGATTTTGGCCGTTCCCGCATCAACGCTAATGCGCAGATTAGCAGTCAGCAGGGTTTCAAGCGGGGCTAGAACATTTGCCCCTAGCACAGCCTGTGACCCCTCTGGCAGCGTGAAGAAACTGATTTCTGACACGGGATTGCCGGTGTCATCTTTGAGCAGTTGGTACAACTGGCACGGATCAGATCCGTCTGGCTTTTTCACGCAGCGCTGTTCCCAAGCATCAAACTTGGCCGCCAGATAAATGCCCCCCAGTTGGGCTGAGGCTTGATCAGGTATGCCGTCTGGTACGCCCATGGCCAATCCATCCGCGGGGGCTGGTGTTGCGGTGGTTTGGGCCAGCGCGGGAAACGCTGCGCAGCCTAGGGCAGCGGATAAGCCAAGTGCCACGGCAAGGCGGGCTAAGGTGCGGGTCATATGTCTGTCCTTGAAGATGCGCAAACGTGTCTGTTGAACGTCACATAGCATAGGGCGAGCGAGCCGTCAGGTCACAAAACGCTTTGCACTTGAAGGTTGCGAAACAAGGAACAGTTTTTGGCAATCAGGTGAATGCAGTCTCGACCCAAAGAAAAAAGGGCCGACGAGCGACCCTTTTTGCTTTATTTTTTGCTCCCTGTCGGACTGGCCGACTTCATTAATCAAGGATTATGACTTTTTTACTTCTCGGTCAACACGGTTTTGTGACATGCGCTGCCAAAAACCTGCGCAAGGGACCAAATTCTGGGCGTTTGTGGCTTCATCTTGGGCCAAAACTTCAGAAACCCGCTTCAACCTAAATTTGACGCTTAGAGTTTTCGCACCTTAAGCCGTGTCAGGCGGTTTTCGCGGCGGCTGACCACCTCAAAGCGAAAGCCGTGAAAGCTAAAGGCTTGGCCTTGGGCGGGAATCATCTGCGCTTCGTGGATCACAAGGCCTGCGACGGTGTTGGCCTCATCATCGGGCAAGGACCAATCCGTGGCACGGTTCAAATCGCGGATCGTCATAGCGCCTTCGACAAGATAGCTGCCATCTTCCGCACGTTTTAGCGCGTTGGATTTGTCGACAAGGTCGAATTCATCGGTGATCTCGCCCACGATCTCTTCCAAGATGTCTTCCAGCGTGATCAGCCCCTGCAATGTGCCGTATTCGTCCACGACAAGTGCAAAATGCGTGCGGCGTTTGAGAAACTCGCGCATTTGTTCGTCAAGCGTGGTGGTATCGGGGATGAAGTAAGGTTTCATCGCCACTTTGACCACATCTAGGGCTGCCATGGCTTGATCATGGGTTTCGTGGATATGGCTTAACCGCTCCACCTCGCGCAGCAGATCTTTGGCGTGGACAACGCCGAGGATGTTTTCGTCGCTGCCACGATAGACCGGCAAGCGCGAGTGCGACGAGGCGAGCATGAGGCTAACAATCTCTTCAGGGGCCAGATCGGCGTCGATCATTTCAGTTTCGCGTCTGTGGCGCATGATCTCATCGACGGTGCGGTCGGCCAAATCCAAAGCACCCAACAGGCGGTCGCGGTCTTCCTTTTCCACAGCGCCTTCGGAATGGCCTAGCGAAATGGCCCCCGCTATCTCCTCGCGCAGGGCCAGAATATGGCGGTTAGGGTCGGCGCGCAGGCCGAAGATGCGCAATATCAACCGCACAAGGGCGCGCACCGTGGTGACGATGGGGGTAAACAGCAAAATCAACACCTTCACCCCCGGCGCCACCAAAATCGCCACCGGAACCGGCGATATGATGGCCACGGTTTTGGGCAAAACTTCGGCAAAGACCAACACCAGCACAGTCACCATCACGGTGGCAATCGCGACCCCTTTTGATCCGAACAAATCGGTCAAAAGCGCTGTGGTTAGCGCGGCCGACAAGATATTGGCGATGTTGTTGCCCAACAGCAGCGCCCCGATCATCCGTTCGTTGTCATCGGTTACAGACAAGGCGGCCTTGGCCCCGCGTGAGCCCTTGTCTGCCTGTGCCTTTAGCATCCCGCGTGAAGCCGCCGTCAGCGCCGTTTCCGAGCCCGAGAAAAAGGCCGAGATCAGCAAAAGCGCTGTGACAGCCAAGGCTGTCAGCAAAAGCGTTGCGTGGGCGATGATCCAGTCCATGTTATCCTCGGGTCTTGGGGGGGTGGGCCAAAGGGTGGTGGGTAAGCACCAGATCCTTCAGATGGTCTTCTAGCACATGGGTGTAAATTTCGGTCGAGGAAAGGTCCGCGTGACCCAAAAGCATCTGAATAACCCGCAAATCGGCCCCGCCGGCCAAAAGATGGGTGGCAAACGCATGGCGCAGCACATGGGGCGAGACTTGGGTCGGGTCAAGGCCTGCCGTCAGGGCCATGGTTTTGATCAGGCCAAAAAACTGTTGCCGTGTCAGATGGCCGTCAGTGCCTGTTCCGGGAAAAAGGTAGCGGTTGGCGGGTTTTCCGGCCAAGCGGGCCTGATCTTCCTCGGCATCGCGCACATTTAACCACGCGTTGATCGCTGTGCGTGCCGGGTCTGACAGGGGGGCCATGCGGTCTTTGTCGCCCTTACCTTTGACCAAGATCATGCGCGGTGCGCCGCGCAGGGCTGTCATGGGCAAAGTGACCAACTCACTTACGCGCAGGCCCGTGGCGTAAAGCAGTTCCATCAGCAGCCCGTTGCGTTGGCGATCACGCGGGGTGCGGCCTGTGGTGCGGGCGGCTTCCAATAGGCGCAGCACGTCGTCTTGCGACAGGTTCTTGGGCAAGTGGCGTTTGGCCCCAGGTCCGGTGATTTGCAACGCCGGGTTGTCGCTGCGCCAGCCTTCTTCAAAGGCAAAGCGGTAGAGTTGGCGGATGGCCGATAAGCGTCGCGCACGGGTGCTTTGCGACAGGCCTTCGTCAGCACATTGCAGCAGGTAAGCTTCCACATCGGATTTGTTGGCATCTGACAGCGTACGGGGGTGGATAAAGTCGGAAAAGGCCAAAAGGTCGCGGCCATAGGCCAATTGGGTGTTTTGGGCTGCGTTATGTTCGGCGGCTTGCGCTTGCAAAAAGCTGGAAATCCAGCGCCGACTGTCGTGTGACATCACAAGGTGCCTCTCACAAACGCCGCTCTAGCAAGATAAGTTGCAAGGCGCTGCGGCGGGCGACATCCTCTAGCCCCAGATGGCGCAGGGTAGAAAGGCCTTCGGTCACAGCGCGCAGATCACCTGCTTTGCCTTGGCGCATTTGGGTCATGGCGGCCAAGATGGCTTGACCGATACGCCCTTGGTCCAACATGGCCTGCAAGGTGGCGGGCAAAACGGGCGCAGTAAAGGCCGCCGCAATGGCAGCGTCTAGCGCATCAGGCGCGCTTACCCCTTGCAGCGACCCGCGCGCCACGGCCAAAAGAAAGGCTTGCTGCGGATCTTTTGGTGCAAACCTCTGGGTTAGGGCTTCATATTGGCGCGACAGCAGCATGACCTGCAAAGCCACAGGTTTGGTGGCTTCTGACAGGGCAAGGCTTGCCAAATCCTGACTGAACAGGGCGGCAAACGGCACTTCTAGGCTTGCCTCTTTCATCTTGGCCCAAGCCAGCGGCAGGGTGGCTTCTATCGCCATCTGATCCTTGGCGCTGATGGCCGCATCAAAGGCCTGAAAGGCTGCTACCCGATCCCATACCCCGCCCGAGGCTGCAGGCTTTTGCTGGGTATAAAGGCCCAGTAGCAGGTTGGGGGTAACCGATCCCATGCGAGAAAGGCGTTCAACCGCTTCAAGTTGGGCTTTCCATCCGGCGTTTTCGGACAGGTCGGCATAGCTAAAGGCCACGGGTAGGGCTGTGTCGGGCAAAGGCTCGCCGATGGCTTCATAGATGCGAAAAATCAGCGGGGTCACCGGGGTTGGCATGATGGGGGTGATGCCGGTATCGTCCAGTTCCGGTTCCATGAAGCGGGTCAAAAGGGCGCCTTCCTCGGCGCTTACAGTGCCAAGAACGCGTGCTGTGTCCAGCGTAAGCTTGGCTGTGTCAAAATCGCCTGCCCTTGCTAAGCAGAACACGCGGGTCGGCAGGGCAGGTGCCAAACCCGGCGCAGTTTTCAGCGCCTGACAGGCGCGGTCCTCGTCGCCAATCAGCAGCGCCACGTCAAAGTAGCGCCGAAAAATCTCGGGTGAGCGGGCAGCCCCGGCCGTATCCAACAAAGCGCGGGCCTGATCCAAAGCGCCGATCGCCAAAAGCTTGTCCACACGGGCTAAAAACAGTATCTCTCCTGCCAAGGCACCCTGCGGCGGATCAGATATCGCCAACAAAATGGTCAAAAGTTCGGTTTGCAAAGCTGGAAGATCTTGACCGTTGTCTTGCAACAAAAGCCGCGCAATCTCCGCCACATCGCCGTTGCCCCAAAGGTTGCGCGGCAATCCGGTGACGGCGGGCGGCAAGATGCCCAAGCCATCCGCACTGTCTGCCTGCAAAGATTGCACGGTGACCGTTTCAGTGTGCAAGCCAAGCGGACTGACCGCGGGTTCTGTCAAACCAGGGGGGGGAGCGTTTGAGATCAAAGACTGGCTCAGCCAATCGATCGCCGACAAGGGCGCATCAGCCCGCGCAAAAGAGATACAGCCCAGCCCAAGAACTGCAGCCAATACACCAAGTCTTAGCCCGTCAATCGGCATTCAAGGTCACCGGGACCGTCACTTCCCCCGTCACTGGGGTCATCTCGGCCAGATAAGTAAAGGCTACCAAAGCCGCAAATCCCAAGAGTGCCAAAGCCAGCACTGCTTTAATCAACCGCCCCATTCCCTTCGCCCCCGTCACTGTGGCCATGCGCCAGCTTTGTTTTGGCCTTTTAACCCCAAGCGTGCGGCACTGATCTGCCCCTGCGATTACATATAGCATTTTTCGCAACTTCACGCCAAAGAGAATAAGTGCAACCTTGTAGCGGTATTATCCTGCCCCAGAGGTCTGCGAAAGAGGGAACGGACCGCACCGATGCAGCGCTTGAAAAAAACCGTGGTGCTTGTGGGCATGATGGGGGCAGGCAAAACCGCCGTTGGCACGGCTTTGGCGCGGGACTTATCGGTGCCTTTTCGTGATTCGGATGAAGAGATTGCGCGCGCCGCCAACCGCACGATTGCGGAAATTTTTGAGCGCGATGGTGAGGCTTTTTTTCGTGCCCGCGAAACAGAGGTGTTGGGCCGCTTGCTGCATGGCGAACCGTGCGTTCTGTCCACAGGGGGTGGGGCGTTTTTAGCAACGGTGAACCGCGATCTGATCCGGGAGACGGGGGTTTCGGTTTGGCTGCGGGTGGATATTGATCTGCTATGGCAGCGCGTGCGCCACAAAACCACGCGGCCACTTTTGCGCACCGCCAATCCGCAAGAGACGCTAAGGGCGCTTTATGCGGATCGCTTGCCAGCCTATGCCCAAGCCAATCTAACGGTGGATAGTGCGAGTGATTTGTCGGTGGATGCTATGGCCGCGCGTGTGGCCGCGGCTTTGGCCACCCGGTCCGATGTGATGGAGACGTCTTAGATGGCCAATACAGTTCCAGTAAACTTGGGCACGCGGTCTTATGAGGTGCGAATTGGCGAGGGGCTTTTGGCCCAGATCGCAGCGCAGATCCACCCGCTGTTGCGTCGCAAGCGCGTTGCCATTGTGACCGATGACAATGTGGCCGCCAAGCACTTGCCCACGGTGCTGGCAGCTTTGGAACAGGCTGGAATTGCTGCTTTATCGTTAAGCTTGCCTGCGGGGGAAAGCACCAAAGCTTGGCCAGAATTCACGCGCACGGTTGAATGGCTTTTGGCCGAAAAAATCGAACGCCGGGATATTGTGATTGCCCTTGGCGGCGGGGTGGTGGGCGATTTGGTGGGGTTTGCCTGCGCCGTTTTGCGGCGCGGGGTGCGGTTTGTGCAGGTTCCCACGACGTTGCTGGCGCAGGTGGATTCCTCGGTTGGGGGTAAGACGGGCATCAATTCGACCCATGGCAAGAACCTGATCGGGGCCTTTCACCAACCGTCTTTGGTGCTGGCGGATATTGAAGTGCTGAACACTTTGCCACAGCGTGATCTGCTGGCAGGCTACGGCGAGGTTGTGAAATATGGGCTTTTGGGGGATGGGGCGTTTTTCGACTACCTTGAAGCCCATGGCCCTGCCTTGGCGCGCTATGACGGTGAAGTGATCTTGAAAGCTGTCACCCGTTCGGTCGAAATGAAAGCCGCCATTGTAGAGCGCGACGAGACCGAAGAGGGTGAGCGCGCGCTTTTGAACCTTGGCCACACCTTTTGCCATGCGTTGGAAAAAGCGACGGGCTATGGCGACCGTCTTTTGCACGGCGAGGGGGTGGCGATTGGCTGTGCTTTGGCGTTCGAGGTAAGCCAACGCTTGGGCCTTTGCGCCCAAGAAGCCCCCAGCCGTGTGCGCGCGCACTTAAAGGCGATGGGGATGAAAACTGACCTGTGCGATATTGCGGGCGATTTGCCAGATGCCGATGTGCTTTTGGCACTGATGGGGCAAGATAAAAAGGTAATTGATGGCAAGTTGCGCTTTATTCTTGCGCGCGGCATTGGTCAGGCCTTTGTGGCCGAAGATGTGCCGCCCGATGTTGTGGTGCAGGTGCTGAAAGACGCCCTGAAAAGGTAATCCAGCCGCTTGCGTAAAAGCGCGCCAGCCCTATGGTGTTATCAACCATTGGGGAGGCTATCATGGACGGTTTTGGCATACATTCCAGCATCTGGACGATGGATTGGACCCCGCAAGCAGCCGAACACGCTGTGGCCGAGGCTGTGCGCTATAACTTCGATTTCATTGAAATCGCTGTTCTAAACCCAAAACGCATTGATGCGCCCCATTCGCGCAAACTGCTGGAAAGTGCAGGCCTGCAGGCCGTGGGGTCTTTGGGTTTGCCCGAAGGGTGCTGGCTGTCACGCGATACCGATAAGGGGGTAGCTTTTCTTAAGGTCGCGCTAGATTGCTGTGCGGCGATGGGGGCAAAGGCGCTGTCTGGTGTGACCTATGGGGGTATTGGCGAAAAGTCCGGGGTGCCACCCACGGCGCAAGAACTGGACAATGTCGCGCGGGGGTTGGCCCAAGCCGCCGCCTATGCTGCGAAATTGGGGCTGCTGTTGGGGGTGGAACCGGTAAACCGCTATGAAAGCCATCTGATCAACACCGGATGGCAAGGGGTTGCCATGATTGAAAAGGTGGGGGCGAAAAATCTGTTTTTGCATCTAGACACCTATCATATGAACATCGAGGAAAAAGGCGCTGGCAACGGCATTATCGCCGCGCGCGAGCATTTGCGCTATATCCACCTGTCTGAAAGCGACCGTGGCACGCCAGGTGCGGGCACCTGTGATTGGGACGAGATTTTTGCCACGTTGAAAGCCATTGGTTTTAAAGGCGGGCTTGCAATGGAAAGCTTTATAAACATGCCCCCAGAACTGGCCTATGGGTTGGCCGTCTGGCGCCCTGTGGCTGAAAGCCGCGAAGAGGTGATTGGCCAAGGCCTGCCATTTCTGCGCGGCAAGGCGCGGCAATATGGGTTGATTGACAAATAAGCACGCAGGGTAGGGACGCGATCTGACGTTTGAGATCTTCGTCGGTACGGTTGGCACTTCTTGGCGTGGCATTTGCCGCACTGGCAAGACATCAAACATGGCGGGCAAAGATGTGGGGTCTTTATCGGGTGCGGTGCGTGGTTTAAATCTTGCCCGCATTGTGTGAATCTTGTTTTGACACGGTAGGCGACAAGTTGTTAATGCGAATTTATAAGTGGCGAAATTGCGTTAGGATATGGCATGGCAAGACTCCAATCAGAGGCGCAGTTTAATCAAGACCTGATTGAATTCAGCAAAGCCGGCGACAGCACCCCACAGTACCGATTCTTCGACAACAAGTCGATTTCTTGGCATGGCAAGGTTTATGCCGATTCTTACACCCTGACGCTGTCAGATACCGCACCGAGGGTATCGGTTAGTCTTTATGGGCCTTACATTCGCGTGGGTTCGGACGGGGGAATTGTCGCGGGTAGTTTCAACGGAATTAATGCCTCGGCTTGGACAGACGGCCAATGGACGACGGCTTGGTCGATTGAAGATGTCAGTGTGGATGCGTCGTTCATGTTTGGCGCGATGGTGACCCTAGACGTGAAAGACGATGCCCGCATGATCCGCGCCTGTTTTGCGGGAAGCGATGTTTTTGTTCTTTCAATCTTTGCCGATCTTGCGCGCGGGGAAGGGGGCAATGATACGCTGAATGGGTATGAGGGCAACGATACCCTTTATGGCGGCAGCGGCGCAGATGTTCTGGACGGAGGTGCGGGCGCTGACAGTCTTGTTGGGGGCAGTGGCGACGATGTTTACTACGTTCAAGATGGTGGGGATGTCGTTGAAGAACTGACGAACGAAGGCATAGATACGGTCCTAGCCTTGTTGACCTATACGCTTACGGCACATACGGAAAACCTTACCTTAATGGGAAGTTCGTCTGCTTGGGGCACTGGCAACCTATTTGGCAACGTGATCATGGGCAACAGTGCTGCGAACAGACTGTTTGGGCTTGAGGGCAACGACACATTATCCGGCGGTGGAGGCGACGACACCTTGAACGGTGGCGCGGGCAATGACACTTATATGTCGGACGACAGCGACACGATCATCGAAGGTGAAACTGGCGGCATCGACACGGTTCAATCCTTGGGATCGTACAGTCTTCTTGATGATGATTTTGTTGAAAATCTTACCCTGATCGGTTCTGCCAGCGTCAATGGGACGGGCAACAGCCTCAATAATATCATAACGGGCAACGGGGGCGAAAATCTTCTGGATGGAGCTTCAGGCAACGACACCCTGATCGGGGGTTTGGGCAACGACACCTACATAACCGATGGCAACGATACGATCATCGAAGCGGTGAATGGGGGAACCGATACGGTTGAGGCGTTGGTGTCATACACCATGGTATCCAATCTAGAGAATCTCATTCTGACAGGAACTGCTGCGGCCGATGGCACGGGCAACAGCGGCAATAACATGCTAACAGGCAACAGTGCTGCAAACGTGCTAGATGGGGGGGCGGGCAATGACACCCTGATTGGCGGTGCCGGCGACGATACCTATCTTACGGATGGCGGCGACACGATCACGGAAGCCTATGACGGAGGCACTGATACGGTTCAAACTTCGATATCGCACAGTCTTGCGGTGAACGTCGAAAACTTGATCCTCGGCGGATCTACCAGCATCAATGGCACGGGCAACGGCCGTAACAATGTCATCACGGGCAATGCGGCAGCCAATGTTTTGAATGGCGGCACGGGCGCTGATACCCTTATCGGTGGCGCGGGCGACGACATTTATACCACAGACGGTGGCGATACGATCACCGAAGCCTTCAATGGGGGAACAGACACAGTTCAGTCATCAGCCTCGCTCATTCTGGCTTTAAACGTTGAAAACTTGACCCTTATCGGGACTGTCAACGTCAATGGGACGGGAAACACCCTTCACAATGTCATTACGGGCAACGCGGCCGCAAACATTCTAGACGGCGGCGCGGGCGCTGACACGCTGATCGGTGGCTTGGGCAATGATACCTACATTGTTGATCGACTTGACACGATTACCGAAGCCGCCGATGGGGGAACCGACACGGTCCTAAGTGCGCTGACATACATTTTGGTGGCGAATGTTGAGAATGTGACCCTGACAGGCACGGAAAATCTGAACGGCACAGGAAACACCCTGAACAATGTTATCACGGGGAATGGGGGGGCAAACATTCTTAATGGTGACACAGGCGCTGACACGCTGATCGGGGGGGCGGGCGACGACACCTACCTCACAGATGGTGGTGACACGATCACCGAAGCGGTCGACGGGGGAACTGACACGGTTCAAGCTTTGGCATCCCACACTCTTGCCGACTATGTTGAAAACTTGACCCTCAAGGGGTCTGTCGCCATCAACGGCACTGGAAACAGCCTGAACAACGTCATCACCGGTAACTTGGCCGCAAATGTGCTGACGGGTGGCTTAGGCGCTGACACGCTGATCGGTGGGTATGGCAACGACACCTATGTAATTGATAGCGCAGACACGATCATCGAAACCGCCATTGGGGGAACAGATACTGTTCAGGTTGCGCAGACCTATACGCTGGGATCCAACCTTGAGAACCTTACCCTGACAAGCACCGCTGCCATCAATGGCACCGGCAACGCCGCCAACAACACGCTGATAGGTAACAGCGCAGCGAATGTTCTGGACGGGGGTGCCGGAACGGATGCGCTGATCGGTGGCCTTGGCGATGACACTTACATCACCGATGGCGGTGACACGATCACCGAGGGTCTGAATGGGGGAACCGACACGGTTCAAAGTTCGGCCACCCATACTTTGGCATCCTATGTCGAGAACTTGACCCTGACTGGCGCGGCAGGTCTTGGCGGCACTGGAAACGCACTCAACAACCGCATCACGGGGAACGACGGGGCGAACCTTTTGGACGGCAGCAGTGGCAATGACAGCCTGTCTGGGGGCGATGGGGCTGACAGTTTGGTTGGAGGACTGGGAATGGACCAGTTGTCTGGTGGCGATGGCGCGGATGTCTTTATCTTTCGTGCCGCAGATGAAAGTGCGAACGCTCTGCCCACGGCTGATGCCATCATCGATTTTGTTCAGGGGCAAGACCGCATCGACCTAAGCAAGATTGATGCTAGTTCGGCGATAAGTGGTAACAACGCTTTCACTTGGCTGGGAACGTCTGCAATTGGGACCACCACCGCGGGCGAGCTGCGATACCAGAAGTACAACAACGAGGGAGAGGCCAACGATTATACACTGGTCTTTGCCGACACCGACAAGGATATTGCGTCGGAGTTTATGTTCAAACTGGTTGGTTTGTATGATCTGACAGGGTCTGATTTTATCTTATAATAAAGTTGGAAAGTTTGCGTAGCTGAAAGGTGGAGTGCCCCTCGTGAAGTGGTCCATCAATTGGGATAATATAACCCCACTTTTTGGAGGACGCGAAGATGGCTGGGAAGCGAGGGAATCCGGAGGACATCGTTTTGGCGTCGATGAAACTCGACCCGGCATCGTTCTATCAGTTACCTTCGACGCACGCCGCGCGCGCAGTCCTAGATTGAAGAGATATCTCTGGCTTTGGCATTATTCACCAAACTGTGGCGGCGCCACTACGGCAGAAAAAAGCTTGTAAAAACGCCGAACCAGTACATCCAGATTTAACAATTCTCAAATTGAAGGTGAATTTCAATGGCGACAATCACCGGAACCTCTGGCGATGATAGATACGATTACCCTCTCATTGGCACTGTGAACAGCGACCTTTATCGAGGCTTTGGTGGCCATGATCACTTCTTCGTAAGCACGGGGAATGACACGATTGAAGGCGGTAGCGGCTTTGACGTAGTGATTTATTATGATTTGGACTGGGTGAAGATCAACCTAACCAACACACAAAGATATGGTTTAGCGGCTCAAACCGTTCTAAAATCGAACGGCCAGATCGACAGCCTTTCCTCAATCGAAGCAATTCATGGCACTGATGGCAATGACCTCATCCTGCTGTCTGGCAGCGGTTACACCTTTGATGGTGACGGCGACGACGTCATTTACATTTATGATGACCCATCAGTTTTTCTCGCAGGTGGCAACGATCGTATTATCGGTTCTGGATCGGCTTGGATCAATATGGATAACGGCTGGGATCCATATGCGATGAACGGTGTGACGATCATGTTTAACCGGCAGGGGACTGGCAAAATATTTGACACCGTTGCCGGGACGATGGACTCTTTTCGTGGGATATATGGGATCAATGGAACATACTTGAATGACCACGTTTTTGGTGGTTCCGGCAACGACGTGGCAGAAGGGTTGGCGGGCAACGATTTCTTGTCGGGTGCTGGAGGAGATGACACCCTTTCGGGGGGCGATGGTGACGATACTTTGGAAGGCGGATCGGGCGATAACGTCTTGCGAGGTGGAGAAGACGACGACACCTACATCTTCGGCTACGAAGGCATGACCCGGATTGTGGATACCGCTGGGTCGAATGTCATCATCGTTGAAAAGTCAGGTGACGCTTACTTCAAAGAACTTGTGCTTGAGGGGGATTCCCTGATCCTGCGCGGGACAAACGATTTCGAATTGGTCTATGAAGATATCAGTGGACTGGCGGGCATCACTTGGGTTCCGGAATTCGAAGAATACTCTGAATATTTCATCGCGATGGAAGATCTTTACATAGGAACTGCAGAAAGTGATGTCCTGTATTCCGCTTCGCAAGGCTATTCGGAGTTCTTTGGCGGGGGCGGTGATGATGTTCTTACGGCGGAAAATGGCAATGCATGGATGACAGGCGATGGCGGAAATGACACGCTTAATGGCTCGGAAGGCGATGACGGTTTGCACGGAGATTTGCGAACTGATGATTTCGGAGATGACGTTCTGATCGGCAATGGTGGAAATGATCGTCTGTACGGTTCAGATGGGAATGACACGCTGAGCGGTGGGTCAGGCGATGACTCAATTTACGGCGGAAACGGCAACGATCTTCTCGATGACGGAGTTGGCACGGATTACCTTGATGGCGGCGATGGCGTGGACACATTCCAAACGAACCTGTCGCTTGATTATGGAGATTATTCCTTTACCACAGTCGTTGATCTTGAGGCTGGAAAATTCTACGCCGTCGGCTATGAGAATTACTCTGACACCTTTGTCAGTATTGAAAACGTTGATCTTACCGGAAATTTTAATGACAACATTTTGGGAAATGCCGCCAACAATACGCTTAAGGGCAATAACGGAAATGATAGCCTGGAGGGCAGGGGCGGGAATGACGCACTTGACGGTGGCGCAGGTAATGACACCCTAAGTGGCGGTACTGGAACCGATACGCTCATAGGCGGCCTTGGCAACGACATTTACGTCACCGATGGTGGCGATACCATCACTGAGGCTTCGAATGGCGGAACCGACACGGTTCAAAGTTCGGTCACGCACACACTGGCGTTAAATGTCGAGAACCTGACACTGACGGGGTCTGCTGCAATCAACGGCACCGGCAACACACTTAATAACGTCATCATGGGGAACAGCGCTGTCAACACCCTCAATGGTGGTACTGGAACTGATACGCTGGTCGGCGGTGCTGGGAATGACAACCTCACAGGTGGTTCTGGAAACGACACGTTTGTCTTCAACACTGTCACTGAATCGGGAACTACGGCAACGGCATCAGATGTGATCACTGATTTTGTCATTGGTCAGGACAAGATAAACTTGAGTGTCATCGATGCTTTTGCTTCTTCGGGAACAAACGATACGTTCGTCTGGAAAGGTACCGCGGCATTTAGCAGCACGACACAAGGAGAAGTGCGTTACCAGAAGTTCGATAATTCTGGCACTTCCAATGACTATACGATGGTTTGGATCGACAACGATGCTGATACTGCCGTCGAAATGGCAATCAGGTTGACCGGTCTTTACAGCCTGACGGCGAGCGACTTCGTTCTCTAAAAACCGAGCAACCTCCTGTATATAAATAAAGAAACAGAAACAGAAGCTTAAGATGAAACTAGTGTCCGCCCTCGGCCCACTGGCTGAGGGCATGACGTGAGATAACGTTATAGGGTGGTTGTGACGGTTGTGCGTTTTCCCAAGGGCTACCCCTTGGCATAGTTGGGTCTGCTAAGGGCGTGATTGATAGCTTGGGAACGGGTGACAGTCTTTGGGGCACTTTGCCCTTAGAACAGCAACTTATAAGTATTGCCCACACTGTCCGTCACAGTGCCTGTACCACTTTCGGTGCCAGATCCGGTAATAAAACGACCCTGCACCCGCGTGCCATCGGTGCAAACGGCATAAACCTCGCCGTTGTTGACCCCGCCAACATCGGTGACGGATTTGGTCAGCTTGCCACCGGTATTTTGCAAGGTCAGCGACACGCCGCGTTCTTTTTCGATCACGCGCGGGGCAACAGAGGTCCAAGTGCCGTTGCAGCGGTTCTTTTTACCCGGACCGGGCAGGATAAAGCTAATCTCTGCGGAGGCTGAGGTTTGATTGCGCAGTTTAAGGGCGATAATCTCGGAGGGATGGCTTTGTTTTATTGGCCCTTCGATCGGGTAAAGCCGCAGGTTGACATCACCGCCGCCGCAAGCACTTAGGGCCGCGAAGAGGCAAAGAGCCCCCAATACCTTGCGCTTCATGGATCCGGCCCCCTTGGCTTCAAACTGGGCGCAACGCCGCAACCCGACACGTCACGCGTAAAACTTAAGGCAGTTGGCTGGGGCGCTAGGATACCGTCAAAGGGGAAGAAAGGGTTCGGGGAAGAGCGGGTGGGCGTTGGAAGTGGGGCAGGAGGTGGGGCGGTGACCCACCATGCTGACGAGCGAAAAAGTATGGCCACTAAACATAACGTAATCACCGGCAGAGATAAAACGCCTCATACTGCGGTTGAACGATCAACTTCAAATCCGATATCTCACATTCGCGACCGGTCGACGTCAAATAAGCTTGCGCTGCAAGTTCATAAGTCATCTCAGCCGTAGCAGCTCCGCCGAAAGTAGCACCTTGGAGTGACGCTCGTCCGAAAGAAGGAGTTATCATTAGGCGGTTTTCTGCGGGTTTGTCGTACACTCTGAACCGTTGGCCGTCGTGTTGGAATTGGATTGCCTTTGTGCCGGCGTAGTTTTCTATTGCATAGCCCATACCCGAACACGCAGTCAAGAAAGCAAGAGAAAATGCTACGATGACTTGCTTCATTTTACTACACCTAGTTAAGGGTTTATCATTTCTTTATGATATACAGAGGACGCCCAATAAGTAAAGGGGGACAAGAACCTGTCTTCCAATAACTGAACGAGCAACCCGGAGGCCTTAGCAGACGAATACGCATACCTCACTGAAAAGGTATGGAGCGGTGACCTTTTGGCATCTAAAGAGGCATATGACTGAGAGATCCTCAGATAGGTTCCTGCAACTTTGACCTCCAGCGTCCAAATTGAAGGAGGGGTTCTGAAAAGCGTGGCGAAGTCGATGGGTTTGGGCGGTTAGGGCAAACGACGGTATTTCACATCACGGTCATTTCCAAGGAGGCCGATGCGCTCGCACTGAGGGTACTCACCATTTCGTACGGCCACAGAGAAGCGGTCTCCTAGTTTTCTTCTTTCGTTGCCATTACCAATCTCGACCCATTTATCGAGAAGAAGGTCATGCAAAGAAAAGATTTGGTTAGCGGGAAGGGCAGTCAATCTAGCAAGAATTTCAGTGCGCAGTTCATCGTTCATTTGGTAAGATCCATGCTTGTTTATTGAGCATTTATTTGAAAAGCATAGTTGCTACATCTCGATATCATTGTAGCAGAATTATATGCGTAAACATAACCAGAAGTACCGCCTGCAACTGTTGGGTTAAAATTAATTTGTACAGTCCCAAGAGTTCGTTTTTCAGCATCTGTAATGGTTACCGAAGTATAAATGAAGTTAAGATTTCCTTTTGAAATGTTTTTCAATGTAGCGTTGGTTATTCGACATATACCAAACGCCTCCGAAAACTCCAAAGTGACTACCGCTGTCTTCGCAAAAGTAAATTCCAAAGTACTTCTAGGAGCGGATGTGGCGAAAGGCGCCGATGCTAGAAATAGAATGAGCGCGATTGGAAGCGATTTCAAAGTTCAAACTCACGGTTCTTTTCAGCCATTTTTGATTATCCAGTACATATTATGTGCACTATGCAAACCTAGGGGGGCTGCAGTGCTACTGTCAAGAGATTCAGCGCATGGCCTTCTTCGTTCTCAATGAAAGCATTGTTCCTTGACCTACGGTACGAAGTCACCCCCAAAAAACCGCGCAGCTTCTTGTATCTAAATAAAGAAACAGAAACAGGAGCTTAAGATGAAACTCGTATCCGCCCTCGGCCTTTTGGCCGGGGGTTTTGTTTTGGTGCCCAAGGGTCTTTGGGTGTTCGTGGCGCTTTGGGGTTTGGCGAAGGTGCAGCCCTTGGCAACGGTTACGCTGCTTGGAGTGTGGCTGCTGGTGGAGCGGTGGCTATGAAGCCGGTAACCGTTAGACCCGGTGAGGTGGTCACGATTAAGGCCTTCGACGATGTGCCGGAACATCAGTTCTTGGTGGACGAGGTGTTCGAAGACTTCGTTACCGGCTTTGCGGTGACAGGCGACTTGGCGGGCGAATATGGGGAACCTGAGCTGGAGATGGTTCTTAGGAATCCCTCTAAGCCAAAGAAGTAAATCAGAAAAATGAGAAACAACACAGCAATGGGGCCTTTGCCCCAAAGGAGGACTCATGTCTGTTAGGATACAATACGCTTATTTGAAGCAGCAGACTTGGCTGTATCGGCGCAACTACCCGGTTGAGATGCAAGCGGTGCTAGGGGCGGCGTTGAAGCAGTCGTTGAAGACGGGGGACGCCAAGGTGGCCAAGGTTCGAGCGGCCGAGGTGAATGCCAAGTACGAAGAGATCGTGGCGAAGGCGCGGGAGGGGGTGGTGCTGGGTCGGCCAGAACCGATCCGCGTGTCGCCCAAGGTCTTTGCCCCGGTCGTGGTCATAGGGCGGTTGCCTGTGGCTAAGCTGGCAAAGGACTATCTGGCAAAGCGGGCGAAAGACCTGCAGCCGGGTGGTTACAAGAGCGTGCGGTTCAGTGTGGGGCTGTTCGCTTCGGCCTATGGCGACAGGCAAGTGGCGCAGGTTAGCCGTGAAGACGCTGCCAGCTTCGTGCGGCGGTTGGGTGACCTGTCCAAGGATGTGGGCAAGTCGTATCGGGCAAAGGGGCTAGGGCTGGATCAGCTGGTGAAGATCAGTTCTGGTCAGAAGATCTTGCCCCAAACCCAGCGCAGGATCGTCACTCAGGTGGGCCACTTTCTCGACTGGGTGGTCTATCAGGGAGAGCTTGCGGGTAATCCCTTCAGCACAGTGCGGGTTGAAGGCAAGGCCAAGGTGCACAGCTATGTGGCCCCGACAGACGAAGAGGTGCGCAGGCTGGTGGGGTTGGCTGATCCGGTCATTGGCGATGTGCTGAAGGTCTGCTTGCTGTCGGGCATGCGGTCGGGGGAGGCCGTGGGCTTGGTGCGGGAAGATCTGGTCTGGAAAGGCAACTTGGGCTGGTTTGCTTGGGTGCGCCCGAACGCGGTTCGCAGTTTGAAGACCGATGCAGCCGAACGGCTGGTTCCCTTGCACTCTGCACTGACAGCGGTGCTGGGGCGACGGCCTGAAGGGGAACGGCTGTTTCCTGAGCTGAGTGTGTCACTGGTCACCAAACGCTTTGCCAAGCTGAAGGTGCAGGTGGGGGTTGATCGTCCGGGCTTGGTGTTTCACTCGTCCAGAAAGTGGTTCGTGACCGAGTGCGAGCGGGCAGGGGTGCCGGAACACTGGACCGCTTCAATCGTGGGCCATCAGTCTGCGAGGTCAGAGAACCGGATGACCTATGGCATCTATTCGGCTGGTATCAGCGATGAACAGAAACGCGAGATCGTGGAGAAGGTGGGGCTGCCGTGGCACCCCTGACACCCGTTCCAGACATCGACGCGTTCGAGGAGAGGGCCGCTATCATGCAGTAGGATGGTGGGTTCACTCGTTCTAGGGCAGAAGACGAGGCGGCAAGGGCACAGGGCTTCCGGGATGCTGCCCACTATCGGCAGGTGCTTGCGGACTATGTGGTTTCGGGTAGACTGAAGTGAGAACAACCCTCGGTGGCTTCGGCTGCCGGGGGTGAAACAATTGGTTTAAGGATGGATTAGGAATGAGTGTTCTTGCCAGTATGATCGGGAATGCATGGAGAACAACAAGAAATATGCTTCTCGTCATAGGTTTACTGATATCCTTGGCGGTTAACGTGGCCAGTTTCACAGTTAACGCTGTTTCAACCGCAATTTCGACGGTGGTCGAGGGTGTCACCGGGGCAAAGACTCTGGTTTCATCGATTAATAAAAGCGAAGCGGACCTTACAACGGCAGGTCTGTCAGCAAAGAAGC
Source organism: Paracoccaceae bacterium (assembly GCA_947468085.1). Lineage (GTDB taxonomy): Bacteria > Pseudomonadota > Alphaproteobacteria > Rhodobacterales > Rhodobacteraceae > Stagnihabitans. Next base: position 57,615 of record CANIKY010000002.1, read on the forward strand.
TCAAAAAAGAGTTAGCCGAAAAAACTGCCAAGTTTGAGGCCGAAAAGGTGGCAAGAATTGCTGCAGAGGCCGAAAAAAGAGCGCTTAAAGCCGAACTCACAGGACTAAGACTCACAGGACTAAGAGCAGGCAAAAAGGTGATGATCAACGGTGCTGAAAAGACTGTCGAGGAAGCGGTGGCTTTAACAACCAGGCGGGTCCGTAATCGAACAGTCAAACTGGCTGCCGCTGACTTAAGTGCTATAGGTGGGCAAGCGATACCTTGGATCGGGGTTGGCGTGGTGGTTGCGGCAACAGCTTATGATATCAATATGTCCTGCCAGACCATGAAGGACATGAAGGCGCTGGAGCAAGCCATGAATCCGAGTGCTGTTGATGAGTCCGATGTCAGTCAAGTGTGTGGATTGAAAGTGCCCACAGCGGATGAGGTTTGGGAGGCAGTGAAGGCTAGTCCTGGGCAGGCTTGGAACGCCGCTGCCTCAGTGCTGAGTGGATTGCCTAGCGACATGCCAGACTTGCCCGCATGGTGGGATTATTTGGTCGGCATAGACTTGAATCCGTGGAACTAGGGTTCGTTCTGCCTGAAATGCCGGATATTGACTGGAAGTGCTTGGACTGAACAGGATACCCTCGGTGGCTTCGGCTGCCGGGGGAGCCTGGCTTTGCTTTTTTTATCGTTTTCCGTTTACCAGCAACATCAGGAGAAAGTGGGTATGTTTGGTTAGGTGAAGAGGGCCAAAAGGCCCCCTTCGGGTTTTACGGGTGCTGCTCAAGCTTCTGCTGGGAGGCTTAGCCACAGGCTACAGAAAGTCGAAGTCGACGCCGTTTGCCCAGTTTTCCCGGTCGTCTCGCTTGTTGTCGGCGCGGTTGCCGATGTCCAAGTGATCGGGGTTGAGGCAGTTCCGGTTATGGCAACGGTGGCGAATGACTTCCTCGAAACTTGGAGTGACGTCATTGAGTGTGCAGTAGATGAAGCGATAAGCAGCAAACTGCGCCCCGATGAAGCGGACCTTTCTGATAGCCTCCGTGTTGCTGACAATGCAGCCGGTTTCGGTTCGTGTCCCTGCAGCGATGAGAGACAGGGCACGTTGTCGGGCTGCTTCCTTGTGGTTGGCGTGGATGTCAGTCCAAAGTTCCATGGACCTGTCGAGGTAGACGAAATCCTTCATCGTGACTGCTCCGAGGCCCAAAGCGCATCGCAAACCGCCTGCTTGCTGCCGTTCGGCCCGTAGATGTTGCCGTGGTCTATTGTATGCAAAGGTGCTACCCAAATGGCGCGGGCATAGTCTTTGCCGCCCCACTTCAGACTTAACCGCGTCCAACCCAGCTCGCCCATCATGTGTTGGATAGTATTGGTGTTTATGTGCATCGTTTTTCTAACATAAACACGCAGGTCTTCCTCGGTGATCGCTATGGCTTCCTGCGCCCCGATGTATTCGGCAAGTTGCTGTGTCGTTGCCGGGATTTGGGTGGCTTCGATCCGACGCATCAGATCTGTTCCATGAAGAGCGGTATTCAGTGTCATGGCGTCGAAGTCTGGGGCCAGTTTTCGTTGCAACAACCAGTTGTAAAATCCCGCAACCTTGCTGTCGTTTTGCAGGGCTTTTATCACCCTGCCGATGAGTTGGGTAAAGTTGCCTGACCCAGGTCCAGACGCGTGGCCGTCGTGGCTGACATCTACCACATAGAACCGCCGTTCATGCGCCTCAATCCAAGTGGGCAGATGATTGGAGGTCAGCAGGAAGCACGCGTGCAGCGGTACCCTTTCCACATCTCGGCCCTTTCGCTTGGTGGTGGTGTGGCTTTCAGTGATCAGGGTCTTGATCTTGTTGCCTGCCTCTGAACCAGCCCGCAGTTCGACCTCTTCACTGATGATGAGCTTGCTGGTCAACAAGGGCCCATTGAACTTGCCCGCCACCTTTTCGAGGTTGTTTTGCCGCGAGGTGTTTTCCTCACCGAACAGTCTGGCGGCGATGTTGCTGATTGTGGACTTTCCTGTGCCTTTCGATTGAGAGTACAGCATCACCGCCCAATTGGGTTTCTTGTCTTCGTTTTGAAGGCTCCAGGCCAACCAGTCGAGCACCCGATTGCGTTCCTGTTCGCGTGGAAACATGCGGTAGAATAGCAGGATAAAGATGCCGCCGCTTGGTTCAACTTGGCCAAGAGCGCGGTAGGCGGGTTGCTTCCAAGAGTTGAGGACAACCGATCCACTTTCCAGCTGGATGCGGCGGTGTGGATTGCCTGGGTAAGGGACAATGCTGCCGCCCCAAACCGGGATGGAGCGATACTGGTTGGGGTTCGACTGGATGATAGCGGTGTCGAAAACTTCTTTCACCACAGACTTTGCGATAGGTTGGCCACCATTGACGGCCTGGGCTTGATAGAGAAAGGAGCGTTGAAGGTTATCGCGTGACAAGGGCTCGTGCGGCCTGTCGATGTGGTAGAAGTGGGTGTCGTGTCGCACATAACTGGTGGCGAGAAGGCGAATAAGGTTGTCTTTCAATGTCTCGTCGTTCGTCGATTCTGGTAAAAGATTAGGTGCTGGAATGGGTAGGTTGATAATGTCTGCTCGTGGGCATTGGTCGGCTTCGGGAATTGGTGTTGTCGTTGGGTTCATGCATTCTCCAGTTAAGTTAGGGCCTCAAGGTTGTTGGCCGGTGTTGAAAGGGTTGAGCCTCAATTGCGGCTCGGTAGTCGAAACAAAGTTGGTTCAAATAAACGCGCTGCCTTTTAGCAACACCGCTCAAATAGGGTGTGGGATGAATTGCGTCAAGATGTGGCTAAGGTCGTCCAGATTTTGATTTTACGGCTCCCGTAACTCCCACGCCACCCGCAACTGGGGCGGCCAAAAGGGGCACTGCGCCCTTAAAACAGCAGCTTATAAGTGTTGCCCACACTGTCTGTCACAGTCCCCGTGCCACTTTCGGTGCCAGATCCTGTGATGAAACGGCCTTGAACCCGGGTGCCGTCGGTGCAGACGGCATAGACCTCGCCGTTGTTGACCCCACCAACGTCAGTCACCGATTTGCTCAGCTTGCCGCCTGTGCTTTGCAGCGTCAGCGACATGCCGCGTTCTTTTTCTGTGACTCGGGGGGCGACGGAGGTCCAGGTGCCGTTGCAGCGGTTCTTTTTGCCCGATCCGGGCAGAACAAAGCTGATATCGGCCGAGGCGGTGGTTTGATTGCGCAGTTTCACCGCGATGATTTCTGACGGGTAGCTGTCTTTCAACGGCCCCGCGATCGGATAGAGCCGCAGGTTGACCGTGTTGCCACCGCCACAGGCCGCCAAAGTGGCCGCCAGGCAGATCGCTGTCAAAACATTGCGCTTCATCGCTGTATCCCCTTCGCACCGGGCCTAGCGAGATCGCCGCCCCGACAGGTGTCGTCTGTAACTTTAGGCAGTTGGCTGGGGCGCTAGGATTCGAACCTAGGTATGTCGGTACCAAAAACCGATGCCTTACCGCTTGGCGACGCCCCAACTGCGGCGGTGTTTAGCGAAGCCCTTAGGTCGCTGCAAGAGGGTTCTGGCGGAAAATGTCACAAAGCAACAGGCGTTGATTGCGCGGACTGGGCGGTCTAAGGGGGGCTATGGAACAGGTTGATGTGGTAATTCTGGGTGCTGGTGCTGCCGGCATGATGGCCGCGATCGAGGCGGGTCGGCGCGGGCGGCGGGTTTTGGTCATAGATCATGCACGCCAAGCGGGCGAAAAGATCCGAATCTCGGGCGGGGGGCGGTGCAATTTCACCAATCTTGGCTTGGGGGTAGAGCGGTTTTTGTCTAAGAACCCGCGCTTTGCGCTTTCGGCACTTAAACGTTTTACCGCGTTGGATTTCGTGGCACGCGTCGATGCGGCGGGGATTGCGTGGCATGAAAAGGCGCTGGGTCAGTTGTTTTGCGACGGATCGGCCAAAGAGATTGTGGCCATGCTTTTGGCCGATATGGGCCGCGCCAAGGTGGCTTTGTGGTTGAACTGCACCTTGGGCGAAGTGCGCCAAGAGGCCAAGGGCTTTGTGGTGCAAACCGCGCGCGGGCCGGTGCAGGCCTTGTCGGTCATCGTGGCCACGGGGGGCAAGTCGATCCCTAAGATGGGGGCTACGGGCTATGGGTATAAACTGGCCGATGCTTTTGGACTGCCGCTGCTGGAAACGCGCCCAGCCCTTGTTCCTTTAACTTTTGCCGAACAGGAACTGGCGTGGATGGCGCCGTTGACGGGCGTATCTTTGAACGTGCAGGCCCGCGCACATGCCGCGGGTAAGCCTGTTGGGCCCGAATTTGATGAGGCCGCTTTATTCACCCATCGCGGGCTGTCGGGGCCTGCGATCTTGCAGGTTTCTAGCTATTGGCGCGAGGGGCAGGGTGTGCGCTTGGCGCTGTGTCCTGATTTGGATGTGGGGGCTGCGTTGCGGGCGGCCAAAGCTACCAATGGGCGACAAATCTTGCGAACTGCTTTGGCGGCTTTGGTGCCAGAGCGTTTGGCGCGGGTTTTGGCCGAACAGGTTGGCCATGCCGAAAGCCCAATGGCCGCATTGTCGGGGGCCGAGATCGAGCGCATTGCCCGCCATCTGCAAGACTGGGCACTGATGCCTGTTGGATCAGAAGGCTACCGCACGGCCGAGGTGACCTTGGGTGGCGTAGATACCGACGCATTGGATGCGCGCACCCTGCAGGCCAAGGCAGTGCCGGGTTTGTATTTTGTGGGCGAGGTTGTTGACGTCACCGGTTGGCTGGGTGGATATAACTTCCAATGGGCTTGGGCATCTGGGTGGGCTGCGGGGCAAGTGGCTTAGGGGCGCAAGGGATTGGCTTTGGCCAAACGGTCAAAGTCCATCAGGCTGGAAATCAGCGCCTGCATGTCTTTGAGGGCGATCATATTGGGCCCATCTGACGGGGAATTGTCGGGGTCTTCGTGGGTTTCGATAAAGACGCCAGCAATGCCCAAAGCCACCGCACAGCGTGCCATGACCGGCGCAAATTCGCGCTGGCCGCCCGACGAATTGCCCTGCCCGCCCGGTTGTTGCACTGAATGGGTGGCGTCCATCACAACGGGGTAGCCCGTGCGCGCCAGAATGGGCAGGCTGCGCATATCGGCCACCAGCGTGTTGTAGCCAAAACTTGCGCCGCGTTCGGTGAGTAAGATCTTGTCATTGCCAGTGGATGCGACCTTAGCCGCCACATTGGCCATATCCCAAGGGGCGAGGAATTGGCCCTTTTTGATATTGACCACTGCCCCCGTCTCGCCCGCCGCCAGCAATAAATCGGTTTGGCGGCATAGGAATGCGGGGATCTGGATCACATCTACAACCGATGCTGCTTCCTGCGCCTGGCCGATGTCATGCACATCGGTCAGCACGGGGATGCCCATGGCGCGTACGGCGGCCAGCACCTGCAAGCCCGCCGCAATCCCCAAGCCGCGCCGCCCGGTCAGGCTGGTGCGGTTGGCTTTGTCATAGCTGGCTTTAAAGACATATTGCGCGCCAGAGGCGGCACAAACCTCGGCCATATGGCCTGCGATCATTTGCGCATGGGTCAGGCTTTCCAACTGGCATGGGCCTGAGATGACCAAAAGTGGTCTGTCGTTTGAGACGGTCAGGCCGCCAATCATTACGTCTTTCATCGCATATCCCTTTTCAGGCCAGTCGTGGGCGGTGTAGCACCAAAGACTTTGGGCGCAAAGATCAACCTTGGGCGCCTTTGGGGCCGATCTTTTGCGCGCGGGCAAGGGCGGGCTGGCCAAAACATGGGCATGCCATCAAACCCGCTGATCGCCTGTCTGATGAAAGGGGGATTAGGCCTTGATGCGGTGGCCGTGGCGCTTTAGCGCTGGCATAACGGAAATTGGGGGTTGGAATGACGCTACTTGATCATGCCCATACTGCGATGGAGGCTGGCGGTGAGCCAGAGGCCTTGGCCTTTTGGCACGCCTTTGCCGATGCAGAACTGTTTTTGGTGCTAGAGCAAGAGGCGCAGGGCGATACGCTGGAGCCGCGGGTGTTTGACCTGTCAATGGGGCGCATGTTGCTTGCCTTTGACACCGAAGAACGCTTGGCCACGATAAGTGACAGGCCGGTGCCCTATGCCGCCTTGCCCGGCCGTGTGGTGGCCGCGCAATTGGCGGGGCAGGGTCTGGCCTTGGGGCTGAACCTTGGCGCGGGGGCTGGGTGCGAGACGGTTCTGGCGGCAGGGTCTATCGAATGGCTGGCGCAGATGCTGACCCAAGACGCCCCGCAAGAGCACAGCGCCCAGATTGCCCGACTGGCCGCGCCTTTGTTGCCAGAGGGGTTGCATCAGGCCTTGCGCGCCTTGCTGCCTGCACAGTCGCAAGGCGCTTTGGCACAGGTAGAATATCAAGATGGCGGTTGGGGCCATGTTATGGCTTTAAGCGGGCTGGCACCCGAAGACGCACCGCGCATGGGGCGAGCGGTGACGGAAGCTTTGGCTTTCTCTGGCCTTGATGCGGCCGCTTTGGATCTGGTGTTTACCGAGGCCGAGGCCCCGTTGTTTGCACGCATCGCGCAGGCGGGGCAGATTTTGGCGCCCTTGACGCGGGTGGCACCGCCTGCACCCGTGGCCGCAGCCAAGGGGCCGGGGACTGATCCAACGCGCCCGCCGATCTTGAAATAGGTGGGGTATATTAATACCACATATTTCAAGCCATTGTTTTAAAACGTTTTAAACTTTCTTCAGCCCCTTGACCGGCAGCGGGCGTTGGGCGATAAGCCCCTATCTTCGACCACGGCGGCTTGCCCGCCCTTTCACACTGGGTTCTGATATGAAAACCTTCACCGCAACGCCTGCGGATATCGTGAAAAAGTGGGTCCTGATCGACGCTGAAGGCGTTGTTCTGGGCCGGCTTGCCACGTTGGCCGCCTCGATCCTGCGCGGCAAGACCAAGCCGACCTTCACGCCCCATATGGACATGGGGGATAATGTCATCATCATCAATGCTGACAAGATCCAAATGACCGGGACCAAGCGCAAGGACAAAACCTACTACTGGCACACTGGCCACCCGGGCGGCATCAAGATGCGCACGGCCGAGCAAATCCTTGACGGCGCACACCCTGAGCGCATCGTGGAAAAAGCGGTCGAGCGGATGATCTCGCGCAACCGTTTGGGCCGCGTTCAAATGACGAACCTGCGCGTTTACGCCGGCGCTGCCCATCCGCATGAAGCCCAGCAACCCGAGGTCATCGACATCAAAGCGATGAACCCCAAGAACACCCGGAGCGCTTGATCATGTCGGAAATCAAATCCCTTGACGATCTGAAATCGGCAGTGGGCGCTGCGGCCCCTGTGAAAGCCCTTGCCCCAGTGCGTGTTGCAGTGCGCGACAAGTTGGGCCGCGCCTATGCCACGGGCAAGCGCAAAAACGCGGTTGCCCGCGTCTGGATCAAGCCGGGTACCGGCAAGGTCATTGTCAACGGCAAGACCATGGCGGAATACTTCGCCCGCCCGGTGCTGCAGATGATCCTGCGCCAGCCGTTCACCATTGCCGGCCGCGAAGACCAGTTTGACGTGATGGCAACGGTTGCCGGTGGCGGCCTGTCGGGCCAAGCCGGTGCTGTGAAGCACGGCGTTTCCAAAGCGCTGCAACTGTACGAACCCGCCCTGCGCGGCGCCTTGAAAGCCGCAGGCTTCCTGACGCGCGACAGCCGCGTGGTGGAACGTAAGAAATACGGCAAGGCCAAAGCGCGTAAGAGCTTCCAGTTCTCGAAGAGATAATTTTTTCTATACGCCCAACAACCAAAGCCCCGCAGCAATGTGGGGCTTTTTTCGCATCTTGCTGCTGAAATTCGTGGCCTTAGCGCTGTTTGCCGTGCTGCATGGCGCATCAGGGGGCTTGTCATGTTCTCCCCAAGATGATTGTTTTGGGGTGTCAAGTTTGGCCCAAAGGGAGCGTGATGTCTGAACCGCTTAAGCGCCCAAGGTTTTGGGGATCGCAGGCTGCCTCGGGGTTGGCCTTGATCAGTCCGACGGCGTTGTTTGCCATTTTGCTTTTGGCTGCGCCCTTAGCGGCCACTTTGGTTTACTCCGTGATGACCGACGGCTACCTGACCGTTATCCCACGTTTTCAGCTTTGCAACTACATTGGCGAATGCCATTCGCAACTGGCAGATGGCACGATGGCCCCCGAAGGGTATCTGGGGGCGTGGAGCGATCCTATCGTGCGCACCTTGATGGCGCGATCTTTGGTGGTGTCGATCTTGGTGACGGCGGCGACAGTTCTTTTGGCCTATCCTGTCGCCTATTTCGTCAGCTTCAACGTCGATGCGTCCAAAAAGCCGCTATGGCTGTTTATGATCACCATTCCGTTTTGGACATCTTATGTGATCCGCGTTTTCATGTGGAACGTCATGATCAGCCGCACGGGGGTAATCAACTCAGCGCTGCAGGGGTTGCATATCATCACCGACCCTTTGCAGATGAGCTTTACCATCCAAGCCATGGTCATCACCTTGGCCCATGCCTATGCGCCCTTTGCTATATTGCCGATCTATGTTGCGCTTGAGAAAATTGACCGGTCGTTGTTAGAGGCCGGTCAAGATCTGGGCGAAACGCGTTTTGCCACCTTCTTGCGCGTGACTTTGCCTTTGTCGATGACCGGCGTGATTGCGGCAGTTCTGATCGTCTTTATTCCGACCATCGGTGATTATGTCACGCCGAACCTGATTGGAGGGGGTAAGATTCCGATGATTGCCAATATGATCGAAAAACAGATGCTTAAGGCCGACAACCGCACTTTGGGATCAGCCATCGCTGTGTCGGCCATGCTGGTGGTGGGCATGGTATCTGTGATCTTTTTGATGCTGAACCGGCGATATTTGAAAGGACAGAAATGAAAATTCCCGTCCTGCGAATTTATACACTGGGCTATCTGCTGTTTCTTTACTGCCCCATCGTGATTTTGCCGATCTTTGCCTTTAATGACTCCACCGCTTTGGCATTTCCGTTGCAGGGGTTTACCACACATTGGTTTGACAACGTCTGGCACGATGCGGTTTTGGCAAAGGCGCTAAAAAACTCACTGCTGGTGGCGGGTGCCACCGCTGTGCTGGCGACGGTTTTTGGAACGCTCGCCGCGCGTGCCAACACGCGGTATAAGTTCAAGGCTGCTGCCCCCTTGATGGGGTTGATTATGCTGCCCATGGTCTTGCCGGAAATCATCATGGCAATGGCGCTGTTGGTGGTGTTGCTGTCGGTTGGCATACCGCTGTCGCTGTTTACCATCATTCTGGGCCATGTGCTGGTGTGCACACCTTTTGCGGTGGCCATCTTGACCTCTGCCTTCCAATCCTTGGATAAATCGCTCGAAGAGGCGGCCTATGATTTGGGTGAAGGGCCTTTTTCTACCTTCCGCCTGATCATTCTGCCCTTGGTGATGCCGGGAATAATCTCGGCCATGTTGATTTGTTTTACGATTTCACTTGATGAGTTTATCGTTGCGAACTTCTTGGGCTCGGGCGAGCCTTTGTTGTCGACCTTCATCTACGGGCAACTGCGTTCACCTAAAAACGTGCCCAATATCATGGCCTTGGGCACGATCCTTGTAGGGGTATCTATCTTCCTTTTGGCCTTGGCAGAGTTTTTCCGCCGGCGCGGCCTTGCGCGCACCGGTGCCAAAGATAGCGGAGGCTTCCTGTGACATCTGACAAACCCACCATGATCGAATTTCAAGATGTCCATAAATATTATAGCGATTATCACGCCTTGCGCGGGATTAGTGCGACGATCAAAGCCGGAGAGTTCTTTTCACTGCTTGGTCCCTCTGGCTGCGGCAAGACCACGCTTTTGCGCACCATTGCCGGGTTTGAAGGCATCTCGTCGGGCGTTGTCCTGATTGATGGCAAAGATGTGGCCTCGGTGCCGGCCAATCAGCGGCCGACCAATATGGTGTTTCAAAGCTACGCTATCTTTCCGCATCTGACCGTGGCGCAGAATGTGGGGTTTGGTCTGCGCAAAGATCCCCGGTCTGCCGCCGATAAGGCCCGTGCGGTCGATGAGGCTTTGGCGATGGTTGGGCTATCAGGTTATGGCGGTCGGGCGGCCAATGCTTTGTCGGGCGGGCAGCGCCAGCGTGTTGCCTTGGCGCGGGCGCTGATCTTGAAGCCGAAAGTGCTGCTACTGGATGAACCTTTGTCGGCTTTGGACAAAAAACTGCGCGAGAATATGCAGGTAGAGTTGATCAAACTGCAACGTCAGGTTGGCATCACCTTTATTTTGGTCACCCATGATCAAGAAGAGGCTCTGGTGATGTCTGACCGCATCGCTGTGATGTTTGAAGGTCAGATAGCCCAGCTTGACAGCCCTGAACGCCTATACCGCCTGCCCAAAACCCGCGCTGTGGCCAATTTCATCGGCACGATGAATTTTCTCTCTGCCCAGATTCTTTCGGAAGCGGGTGGCCTAGTTGAGGTCGAGGCCCAAGGCTTTGGTCGCTTGCAGTTAGATGCCCAAAAGCAGGTTACGGGTTCCCCCTCTGCCACAGGAGCCACCATCGGCTTTCGGCCTGAAACCGCCACCTTATTGTTCGAGGGCCAACAGGCCACCGATCGTGAAACCATGGCCAGGGTCGAAGAGGTCGTCTATTACGGCGATATGACCTATTACGATGTTCTGCTCGATGGCACATCAGCAGCCGTTCGGCTCTCGATGCGCAACGTCTTTGGCCGCCCCGTGCTTGACATAGGTACCCGCACCCGCGTGGGATGGAGCCCGGGGGCATTGGTTCTGTTTCGTTAAGGGAGCTACTCTTCTTGGCCCAAATACGCGCATTGGGTGTGGGGGGTGGCAGATTCTCAGACGGGGCCGCCGCGTGCCTTTTGGCTAAAGCCCGCACAAAGTTGGGCCACCGCAGATTTGACTGTCGATAGCGCCGATCTTTTTGGTGTCTTTGCCGTCATAGGTTACAGCCATCAACACGGTTTGCATTGCGGCAATGCGAGCGCGAAATTTGTCGTCCGACAAAATCACAGTCCAAGGCGCATAGGAAAAATGAGAGTTGCGCATCGTCTGTTCAATGGCGTTTGAGTAGTCTTTCCATTTTGGCAGACCGTCGATGTCAAGTTGGCTAAGCTTCCATTGTTTCAGCGGGTCTTTTTCGCGGTCCAAGAAACGCTTCAGTTGTTCGACACGGCCTACCTCTAGCCAAAGCTTGACCAGAACAATGCCTTCCTCGGTGATCATCCGTTCAAATTCAGGCAGTTGGCGAAAGAACTTCGTGCGCTCGGCTTCGGTGCAAAAGCCAAAAACTGGTTCCACAATGGCGCGATTGTACCAACTGCGGTCATAAAGGGCGATTTCGCCCTTGGCGGGCAAGTGGTCGATGTAGCGCTGAAAATACCATTGGGCGGTTTCGCGTTCGGTGGGTTTGGCAAGGGCGATAAGCTTGGCAACGCGGGGGTTTAGGTTTACCCGCATCTCCTCAATCGCGCCGCCTTTTCCGGCCGCATCGCGCCCCTCAAACACCACCACCAACCTTTTGCCACTGGCTTTAAGGTCATAATGCATCCGCACCATTTGCAATTGCAGATCGGCCATTTGTATTTTGTAGTCTGAGTGTGCCATCTCGCTGCGGTAGGGGAAAGTTTTTGACAGGATTTTGTCCTTGTCGGCCTCTTCAATGGCGCGGCGCACTTCTTTGGGGGCTTGGGTTTTCAGATAGTGGGAAATGGCGCCGTCGAAGGGTAAGGGCATTTGGGTCATGTGCCGATCTTGGCCAGATCAAACGATGTGGTTTGATAAAGTTCGTTCACCCAATTGCCGTAAAGCAGATGGGCATGGCTGCGCCAGCGGTTGCGCGGCTTTTGGGTGGGGTCATCCTCGGGGTAGTAATTGGCCGGCACGTTGATAGGCGTGCCATTGGCCACATCGCGGTCGTATTCTTGCTTGAGTGTTTCGTTGTCATATTCAAAGTGGTTAAAGATATACAGCGCACGGTGGGCGGCATCTTCGACCAAACAA
>CANIKY010000003.1 GCA_947468085.1 Paracoccaceae bacterium
CAGAAGTTTCCGGTTATTTGGACAACCCGCGTCTTTACGCAACTGTTCCTGTGAACTGCGCTTGGATAAAGGCGCCCTACTTGGCGACCTACCCAACATGCGTTGATGAGCCTGTGATTCGCCCTCTGCCGCCACCACCGCCGCCGGTGATTGTTTCTTTGAATACCCAGTCTTGGGATACGAACATAGCACGCCCCAATGTGAGTACGTCTGCGTCTCATGTTGTTACCATTATCGATGGGATCACAACGGATACAGTAACTGCAACCTCTGATGCCGGTAACACACATACAAGTGCGGGCCGCACAATATACAATCAGGGCACAGCAAACGAAACTGTAGAGTGGACTGTCAACGGCATAGACTATGAAGGTGGGCCGGGTGGCTCTAACCCACATAGGAAAGTGGATTAAGCAGGCTAAACTCTTTACGTTAAAGCCGACGCTTCGCACGCAGAAAGAAGACAATCATGTACCGGCCCAAGATCTGGCTTGCAATTATCGTTGTCACTTTGATGAGTGCGTGCATGCAAACACAAAATGTGCGTGGCAAACCCGTTCCTACGGCTTTCTTTGTGTTTTTCGATCAGGGTAGTGCCGAGCCTACAAAAGAATCTGCCGCTATCTTTGATGAGGCGGCAGCTTTTTTAAAGCAATATGACAATACGACTGCGCGGGTCGTTGGGCACATCTCGACTGAGGAGGCGAGCGCAACCCTTGACCAAGAGCGTGCAAGTCGTGTGGCTGAGGAACTGGTGAAGCGCGGGGCGCAAGCCGCACGGTTGCAGTTGCTTGGCGTGGGCAATACCGAAAAAATAACCGGTCGTAACGGAAACACTGACAGTTCGGTGGACCGGCGTGTCGAGATATTGTTTAACGCGATGTAGGCTAGCTTGCTGCAGCCTTGATTGAATAGTCGATTTTTAAGATGAATTTCAGTGTGGTCTGCTGCTTTCGCAGGTTCTAGAACCATTCCACTTCTTACTCAGCGGCTACGGATGTGCCCAAAAATGGCTGGCTGAGTTTGGATGCCTTTTGCGCACCAATTTCTCGTTTAAGGGCAAGCATGTTGGTGTCCCCTCGTGCAGCGCTGTGCGATTCTTGCGTGGTGAGACCCGCCGTCGTTTTGCGTTCAGTGCTTGGCCGCCACGCGGGGTGCACAATGCCCAATTGATCATAAGTTTGTCGCCAAATTCAGAACTTTAGCTTTCTCAACTGAGGCCTTTCTCAGCTTCAGGAGGGGCGATTGAATCTATCTTTGCACCAATGGTTGCTGAGTGGGCCAGCAAGCCGTCACGAAACTTTTTGCTTTGCCCGAAGAAACTGTCACGCGTTTGCAGTTAACTCAGCAGAATGGATAGGGGGCGATTATGGCACAACATGGGGCAGGACTGCAGATAGTTGTGGCGGGTCATGTCACGCGATTGAAATGGCACAGGCTGCGGCGGTCATTTGCGGATCCTGAATTTGGGGCTGCGGTGATGTCCGAAGGTTTCCGTGTCGGTGCCTCGATGGAGTTGGACCTGCAAGTGCGCGGCGATGGTGGCTTTGTTGTGCTGCACGATGACACGTTAGACCGCGAAACGACAGGCACGGGCCGCGTCGCCCAGCACACTGGCGCGCAACTGTCGGCCTTGCGCTACCGCACGCAAGACGCGGCGCTGATCCTCTCCGAGGATCTGGCCGGGATGCTGACCTTGGCCCATCCCGAAGCCCTGTTGCAGTTTGACATGAAAAACACCGCCGAGGAGGTGGGCCAAAACGGGCTTGACCATTTCTCCGCCTATTTTGCCGGTCTGCCTGCGGGCGTCATCCTTAGCGGCGGATCTATCCCGCTGATCCGCGCCTTGGCCGAATGCGCCCCGCAGATTCAACGCGGCTATGACCCAACGGATGACCTGCTGCAGGTTTGGCCCGTCCATGGATTGGCTGGCGTGGAACGCGCTTTGACCGAGGTGCTGCGTGATCAGATCAAGCCAGATATGGTCTATCTGCAATGGGAAATGATCCTTTCGGCGGCCAATTTGGGGCTGGATATGATCGCGCTCTCGCATGCCGAGGGGGTCAAAATTGATGCTTGGACCCATCACATGGAAAACCCCATCGTAGGGTTCAGCCCCGCCGAAGGTGCTGAATTTGCCAAGCTTTTGGCACTAAAGCCCGACCAGATCACCACCGACGAACCCATTGCAACCGAGGCCGCTTGGGCCGCATGGAGCGCGCTATGAAATCATGGTCCGACACCCCGCAAACTCGGCTGGTAGAACGGCTTAAACCTGTACCGGCCCCCTTGCGCGCCCATCTGCGCGAAGGGCCCTTTACCTTTGCGCGCCATGACGCTGCCTTTGATGAACTGCCCGCCCTGCGCGAGATTGAAAAGGCTGGCCCCGCGCCAAAGCGCGAGGAGTTGACAGGGGCTGCCAAGTTAATCTTTTGGAACGTGGAGCGTCTGCGCCATCTGGACGCCATTGCTGCCCACCTGCAAGACCAAGCTGCTGATGTGATCTTGCTGTCCGAAGTGGATCGCGGCATGGCGCGCACAGGCAACAGTGACCGGATCGCGACCCTGTCGGACCGCTTGGGGTTGGGCTATCTTTTTGCAGTGGAGTTTGTCGAGCTTGACCTTGGCGATGTGCACGAACAACGCACGCATGCGGGCGAGCAGAACGTTGAGGGCTTGCATGGGGCGGCCATCTTGTCGGATGTGGTCTTGCACACACCCGCCCTAATCCGCCTTGAACGGCGTGGCAATTGGTATGGGCTTGACCGCCACGAACCCCGCATCGGCAGCACGATCGCGCTGTTGGCTTGGGTGAAGATCGACGGTGAGCGGGTGCTGATGGCCAATGTCCATCTGGAAAGCCATGAAACCCCCGCCTCACGCGGTGAAGATATGCAAAATCTTTTGAATATGATCGAAACCTTGGCCCCCAAAGGTCGGGTGATACTGGGCGGTGATTTCAACACCTCAACCGCATCGCATGGCGCGCGGTACGGCGACCCCACAGGCTGGGCCGCACGGCTGGCGGCTGAACCCCTGCGTCTGTTGCGCCCCGAACCTTACGAGCCGCTGTTCGCGGCTGCGGCTGCACTTGGGTATGAATGGCAGTCCTGCAATCTGCCCGATCAGCCCACCACGCGGTATCCTGCAGGATCATCCCGCCCACCCGCCAAGATCGACTGGGTCTTTACCCGCAACCTCAAGGCCCGCGACGTGGCCCTGCTGCACGCGGTGCAACCCGATGGCACGCCTGCCAGCGACCATGAGGGCTTGGTGGTGACCATCACTTTGGCCTGATAGGCCAAAGGGGTTCAGCCCACAAAGATCGGATTGGTGACGGCGTGCAGCCTGCCCGTGGCATCGCGCAATTCGGCCATGACAAAGCCCTCAGCGCCCACGAACTCTGCCCGTCCAGCAGCATTGGCTGCGGCGGGGTGATGGCTTTGCACCCCTTTTGCGTCGACAAAGCTGAGAGTCAGGGCAACGTCCTGTGACTGCCAGTCGGCTTGAAAGACAGCGCCTTGGTCTGTCGTCTCGCCCATGGCGGCCAGCCCGCCTTGCGCGGACTGCGCCTGCAAAATCAGCCGGGGACCCGAGGACAGGTAGTTTCGCCCCGCCTGAACCGCTTGCAAAACAGCCAAGGCTGTCAGGCCATCGGCCTCGACATGGTTAAAGCCCACCTGCCCCACGCCGCCCTCTGGCCCGTGGATATCACTTCCCGCCGTGGCACGCAGGCGGTGGCCTTGGGCAAGCCACTGGCGATACAGCGCCAACCCTTCTTCGTTGTAATCCGACCAAGGGCCGCCATTCCAGATTTCGACCAATCCGGCATTGCCCGGGCGCATATCGTCATATTCCCATCGACAGCCTGTGCAGGCCGGATCGCCGGGCGACATCGGGTGGGCGATGACAAAAAGCCCGCCTTTGCCCATGATATCAGCCGCAAGCATCGGCATGGTTTGCCCCGTCACCGGCCCCACTCGCCATTGTGGCAGATGTTCCACCCCCAAGGCCACAGCATGGCCCCAATGGGTGGTCAACTCCATCCCACCCAGCGTCAGCAAATCATCGCCCGCCATGGAATGCACTTCGGCATGGCCAGAGGTGGTGTTGTGATCCGACAAGGTCATGAAATCCAACCGGCGCGCGCGTGCCCAAGCGACCAGATCGGCGATAGACCAACTGCCGTCTGAATGCAGCGTATGGGCATGCAGATCGCCGCGATACCAGCCACGGCCCCGCGCTTGGGTCTTGGCTGCGATAAAGGCGGGTTGGGCGGGGACGGGGGTGGTTTGGCAATCGATTTCGACCACGTAGTCAATTCGGCCCATCACGCGGAAACAATCCAAGTACAGCGTCCAAGTGCCCGGTTCGATCGCGCCGGGCAGATAGCCCGGCGTGGCCGACGTTTGCGAAATCGCAAAGTCCCAGACCGGATTGTTATGCCGCGCCCCGCGCGGGCCTGCGGGGCCAAACAGGCTGAGCGAGATCATATTGTCAAAAAATGCCCCCGCTTCGCGTTGTGGAGAGGCTTTTAAACGCACGACCAGTTGGGTTGTGCCTTCAGGTACTTCAAAGGTCAGGGGCACATGGGCCTTGTGATGGCTCGCATCAAGTTGTCCGGTCAGGGTCATGCTGTGGCTCCGGCGGTTTGGGCGGGAAGGGGGGATTGGGCGAGGCCGATCAGCATCCCGTCGCGAAAGGCATGCAAGCGGCGAGGCAGCAGGGTTAGAAGGCGGCCAAGATCAGGGGCTTGGTCGCGCGGGCAGGTCCATGTGATCAGGTCGCCCGCCTCGGTCATCAGGTTGACCTTGGTCACAGGGCCAAGGTCGATCACCCGCGTCACGCGGGCGGCGGCACCCTTGGCGTCAAGGTAAAGATCCTCAGGCCGGCAAAGAAGCGCCACTTCGCCGTCAGGCAGCGGCAGGCGCAGGTCTAGGCCATACCAATCCGCAGCCCCTTGCCGCAGCGTGGTGGTGCAGGTGTTCATCGCGCCGATGAACTGCGCCACACCCAAAGTCGAGGGGTTTTGATACAGCGCTCCGGGCGGGCCCACCTGTTCCACGCGGCCGCCCTGCATCACCACGATGCGGTCGGCCAGTTCCATCGCCTCTTCTTGGTCATGGGTCACAAAGATTGTGGTCAGGTCCAAGCGGCCCTGCAACGCCTTAAGCTCTTCGCGCAATCCCTTGCGCAGATGGGCGTCAAGGGCCGAGAAAGGCTCATCCATCAGCAAAACCTTGGGCTCCACCACCAAACACCGCGCCAAGGCCACGCGTTGGGCTTGCCCGCCCGACAATTCCGCGGGAAGGCGTTTGGCAAAGGCAGCAAGCCCCACCAGATCCAGCACGGCGGCTGTCTTGGCGGCGATCTCGGCCTTGGGCAAGCCGCGCACGCGCAGGCCAAATCCCACATTCTGCGCCACACTCATATGCGACCACAAAGCGTGGCTTTGAAAGACCATCGCTGTTGGGCGGCGGTTGGCTTGGGTGGCAGTCATATCAACACCTTCGATCCGGACAGACCCGCTGTCAGAGCCGGTCAGGCCCGAGATGATGCGCAGCAAGGTCGACTTACCGCAGCCCGAAGGCCCAAGCAGGCACACCAACTCGCCCCGCGCCACCGCAAAAGAGGCGTCGCGCACGGCGGGGGTGCCTTGGTACATCTTCGTGATGGCGTCAATCTGCAGCATGTCAGGCTCCAAACCCTTGGGCGATGCCCTTTGAGGTCATAAATCGGCGGCTTAGCAGCATTAAAACAAAACACGGTACCCAGATCAGCACGCACAGCACCGCCGCCTCTTGCACGATGACTTTGGAGGATAGGGTCATCAGCAACAAAGGCATAGTGGTGACAGTGGGCGCGCCAATCAGAAGGGCGCTGTCGACCTCGAACAAGATCGAGACAAAGCCCAACACATAGCTTGCCGCCAGTGCGGGCATGGCCTGCGGTAAGGTGATGAACAAAAACACCCGCAGGCGTGATGCGCCAAGGTCAAATGCAGCTTCTTCCAGCGCAGGCGGGATGCCGCGAAAGGCGGCGGTGGGGATCCAGATCATGAACAGCACGGCTGACAGCATCTGCACCACCACCACGCCCCAGAAATTGCCGACCAACCCCAACTTCAGGAAGATCACCGCGATTGACACAAACAGCGCAAACTTCGGCACGGCTTGGGCGGCGATAAAAGAAAACAGCAGCAGTTGGCGGCCGGGGAATTTCAGCCGTGCAAAAGCATAGGCCGCAGGCCAGCAGATCAGCGCCGCCGTGGTCGTGGCAATGGATGTCAGCGCCAACGAGGTCAGCACCGGCGTGATCACCGTCTCGCGCCCAAGCATCGCAAACCAGTATTTCAGGCCCCATTCCGTGGGCAACAAATGCGGGTAGCGCCATTTGACGGTAAAGGCCCATAAAACCACCGTCAAAATCGGCCCAAGCATGGCAAGGCCCAAGCTGCCAAGCAGAATCAATCCGCCAAAGGGTGTCCGTTTCATCGCGCACCTGCCGAGGATTTGACCATCGTGGCAATATAAAACCCACCAACGATGGACGAGATCACCATCAGCACCACCGCCTGCACTTGGGCGGATGCCGGATCGTGTAGATTGCCCAAGGTGCGCTGCATGAAGACGCTCATCATCTCGGGTGCGGGCGGGCCAAGCATATAGGGCACGGTAAAGGCGCCGATGATGCCCATGAAGATCAGCGCAAAGGCGATCAGCAGCGAACGGCGCATTTGCGGCAACAAAATCTCCCACAGGATGCGGGGGGCTTTTGCGCCAAGGTCGCGCGCCGCCTCGACAGCGTGGTCAGAGACTTGCGAAAGGCCAGCGCTAAGAACCAGAACCGGCAGGGGAATATTCTCCCACACAAAGGCCAGAAAGGGACCAACGGGGGTTAAATAGGGCGTACGGTACTGGGTGAAGCCCACCTGTTCCAGCATCAGTTGAAGCAACCCGTTCGGCCCCAAAAACCGCACCAAAGCGTAAGAAATGATGATCGAGGGCACGAACAGTGGAAAAAGGGACAGGCCGTGGATCATCGTAGCGATCCGTCCGGCGGAAAAGCGCAGGTATAGGGCTAAGCCAAAGGAAATCCCCAAGGCCGCCAAGGCCGACACCAATCCCATTTCCAGCGTATAGCGCAGGTTGGCCATGGTGTAGGCATCGTTGAAAAAGGCAAAATAGCGTTCAGGGCTCAGAGTGCCGTCAACTAAGACAGTGGCCGTAACCATCCGCACTGTCGGCCATAAGATCAGCGTGACCAAAAGCCCCACCGGCAGGGCCACAAGCGCAAGACCGGCCAAGGCTTGAAAGCCATGGCCGGTGCGCTGGGTTTGTCCGGGGGCGAGGCCCCCGGACGGTTTTGTGATGTCAAGCATCAATCGCGAACGATGTTGGTGGCAACGTTCTTGTACCAGCCGTCATTCTTGGCAGTCTGCCAATCGCCCGAAGGGAAGGTCGGGATCGAAACCGGGATCACGTCGATGTATTCTGCCTTCAGATCTGCCGGCAGATTGTCCCACGAAATTCCGGGGAAGCCGCCGATATCGCGCACGCACGACGTTTGGGTTTCGGGCGAGAGCATAAAGTTCGCCAAGGCCAAAGCGCCTTCCAGATCGGTTGCGTTGGACGGGATGGCCGAATAAGCAAAGCCACCGCACAAAGCCAGATCCTGCAACTGCACGACCTTGACGGTTTCGGGCAGACCGCCGTTGTTGATGGCCTGCAAGGCCATATCCGACCAAGCCGGGATCATGTCGACAGCGCCCTGTGCCAAAAGTTGCAGCGCGGGGGAGTTGCCGGCGGGATAGGTGCCTTCGCCAAAGGTGAAGGGGTGCAGGTCCTTCAAGATGGCCCAGCCCTTTTGCAGCATCTCTTCGGCCTTGGCGGCTTCGAAGTTGTCTTTTGTGAAGGCTGCGGGATCTTGACCATTGGCTTCGTGGATGGCGCGGATCACGAAGTTCGACCCCGAACCACCTTTGTCGGGGCGGCCATAGGTGAAGCGGCCCGGATTGGCCTTGGCCCAAGCGACGAGGTCGGCAAAGGTCTTGGGCGGGTTGGCAACTTTGGCGCTGTCATAGGCGATCAGAACCTGGCTGCCGCGATAGGGCAGGCGGATCGGGGTTTGAACGGCGGCGGGGTTGATCATCTTCAGATTCGGCACATTGGAGTCTGCAGTTTCCAGCCAAAGGCCAGCCTCGACCGAGCCTGCAACCGATGCGGGCTCAATTTCCTCAAAATAGTCGACCTGCGGGTCAGCCTTGGCCTGCAAAGCGGCCAAAGCACGCTCGGCGATCGTGCCGTTGCCGTCGGCCACGCCGCGGGTGATGGTCACATTGAACGTGTGGCCGGGATTGGCAGCCTCAAACGCGGGCTTCAGGATATTGTTCCACCAATCAGAGATATTGGTATCCCCGTCGATGTAAACTTGCAGGGTCTTGATGTCTGCCGCGGAAACGCGGGTGGACACAAGAGTGGCAGCAGCGGCCGAAGTGGCCAGAAATTGACGACGCGACAACATGGCAAAGATCCTTTCAAAGGGCGAACTTGCAGAAACAACCTCTGCCTCATCGGTAACTTTGCGATGACGCTGTGGTGAACCTTGGATGACGCCTATGTGACGCTTCAAAGCGCGATGTTTAGGCTGGAAAACCTGCCCGATCTCAGCAAGGATAGGGCTGCGCTACCTCGCCAGAAATAGGTTGATGCCTGCATTTTTTGACAGCCATTTTTTGATGGATTTTTTGATGAGTTTTTTAATGAGAGTGATTTATGCCAAAAATAACTTGTATAACAACGACATATAACGAAGGCGAATTGCTTTTGACGGCGGTAGAATCTGTTTTGAACCAAAGTTTTGCCGATTTCGAATATCTGATTATAGATGATGGATCTTCAGAAGAAACGCTTGAAATTCTAGGCCGCTTGTCCGACCCACGGTTGAGGGTCATCCGGCAGGCCAACGCCGGTTTATCCGCTGCGCGCAACGCCGGTATAGCACTGGCTCTGGGCGATTATATCTGTTTTTTAGATGCCGACGATTTGCGCCCGAATTGGTCCTTTGCTGCAATAGCCTCCGTCATTGATGCCGCGCAACCTGATCTGGTGCTGTGCCCCGGAATGCTGTGTGACCTGCGCGGTCAGGTTGAAGATTTTTATGATGCAGCGGTCTTTAGGCAGATTGCAGAAATCCTGCCGGGTGGGGTAAGTGAACGGCGCGATCCAAAACATACCCAACTTTGCGTCTTGGCGCAGCAGCTAGAACCGCAATCCGCCAACAAAGTGGTGCGACGATCGTTTTTAAGGGCAGCAGGGCTTCGCTTTCCTGCGCCCTATTTTTTTGAAGACATATTTTTCCATACCAATGCCATCGTTCAGGCCGATCGCATTGTCATTCTTGACTGTCCGGCCTTTACCTATTTTCACCGTTACCAACGGCGTCAAATTACCACGACTGCGGGCGAATTGCGCTTTGACATTCTTGCCGTAGTGAAGTTGACGCTCGACGCCTTTGCGCTGCGACCAGAGTTCGGCAATTTGGCCTACCGAGGGGTTGTTTTCGCCAGTTGCCTAAAACTGATTGATTGGTGTGAAAACTGCCTGGGGCATCCACTACGCGCGGCCTTTCGGCAAAATGTCCAAGAGATGATGGCGTCGTTACACTCAGGATTTAGTGAGATTCAGTGTGATCAAGGCTTACATCCTGCCTTTTTGACACCGCTCTGCCGACATCTTGGTATTTCAGAAGAACGGGTGGGGCAGATGTACGTTAAACCACTGAACTTGGTTCAAGAACACCAAGTGGCCACTCCGTTTGGAAACCAAATTTTCGATCCTGACGAGCGGATCGAAGTGCAAGCATTTGGGCAAACTATTTCTATCCTTGCGCCCAAGATTGACTTTCTTCGAACAGATTCTTTCTACAGATTACGCCATATTTATCAACCGGCCCTCGCTGCGCAAACCTTGGCGGTTGAAGGTGTCGCTTTGGATATTGGCGCAGGGTTTGGCGTTTTCGCGCTGCCTTTTGCATTGGCTTACCCTGGGTGGAAGGTCTTTTGTTTTGAGCCCGATCCAACAGCCTTTGCATTCTTGCAAAAAAATATCTGCGATTTGGCACTGAGCCAAATCACCGCTTTGCCCTTTGCCATCGGCCATCAAATAAGGGGCGGGCAGCAGGAAGAAAAAGCCGTCGAGGCGGCTTTGAGGCAGTTGATGTTCGATCCAAGCGCTCAGGTCGACAGGCTAGCGGCCTTGCTGCCCTTAATTGAACATAGTAAGTCAAAGATAAATATAGGGTATTTAGAGCGGGGGCACAACGCATCGGCAGAGTTCGACGTTGTCCAAGTGCCCACTCTTGCCGCCCAGGCGCTGGAAGTTTTAGCGCCGTCTTTGGTGAAACTCACTGCGCCCAAGGCGGAGGCTGAAATTCTTTCTGACCTGTCGCAGTCAAAGATTGATCATGTGATTGGTGAAAGCTGGCAGCATATACCGTCCGCTATCATCCATGCGCCGTCTAGGGGTTTGCGTCAAACTTGGATACCTCGTGCGGGACAATCTAAATTTGGGTTGCGCAGGTCAGTTGATTCGGCGGGCAAGTCATTAAGCTTGGATGTTGTTCTTGCGTTGCCCTTCGTTGGTAATGTCGATTTTGCGTGGATTGCAGGACTGTTGTCTGATCCATCAAAAGACATAAACGTGCTTCTTGTTGGCGATAAGTTAACAAAACCCGCAGAGGCCGCAATGCAGGCCTGTTCGCGCAACGATCCACGCGTTCGCTTTTTGCATAGGCCAATCGACACGCAAGTGTCTGCTTGGAATTTTGGGCGCTTGCAATCGGCGGCCACACATATTGCTTTTGTCGATGCGCAAAGTCGCCCGGGAAAGAATTTCTTTGCTGGCCTATTGGACCTTGCGCGTCAGACCGGGGCCGAGGTTGTGCAGGGGCCATTTCGTTGCATTGGAGGTGACAATCTTTTGAAAATGGCTCCAAGCGTATCGAGGCAAGAAACCCATGCATCGCCCATGTCACGGTTTGAAATATTTGACACGACCTATCACTACTGTGGCGTCTTTGAACTGATGGCAGAGCCGCCAACGATTTGGCGGCGGGTTTATCGGCGTGATTTTTTGGATAATCGGAGGATTTGGTTTCCTGATCATCTGGCGTCGACGGGTGAATTTGTTTTCCAGACGCTTAGTCTAAACAATATCCCTGATGTGCCGACTTTAGATGGTGTCATATTTTGCCGCGGCCCAAGCAAACCCGCTGGGCAGGACTTGGCCTTGTGCACCCTAGAATCGTTTAGGATTTTGCTTAATCGAGCCGGGGTCGAGGGGTGGAACGATCTTTCCCCTCTGTTTCAATCTATCGCACTCCAACTTAATGCCTGCGTGACGCATATTATTCCACAGGACACATCAGCGTTCCTTCAGGCTGCTGCGAAACTTTGGGCCTATGCCCACAAAGCCTTCGGTTCAGAGGCCTTTGAACAAGCGCCATTAGACCTGTTCGAGCCCTCAGAATTTGCGCAACAGTTCAATCGTATTATTGCGCAGCTTGGTCCTTTGAGCACCACCCAAGCTTGGGATTTCTTAGAGCTAACCTCTGCGCTGTGATTTTTTTGCGCCCTGCACCACTGGTTGCGACCCTGATGCTGATATACAAGCAGTGCGTTTATTTGGTCGGGCCTTATCCCGTAGGGCTTGCAAGTTGGCATCTGCCACAAACCAGTCGTGGGCGGTAATTCCCTCAAACGCCACCCAGACATCGTCTTTGGAAATGCCCATCGTGTCGGTCATGGCCGAGACGATCTTGGCCGACACGGTTTTTCTTGGACATGTGATCTTCGGAGGTGGCGTCTTGCATGATCCTTGTGGTGACCAAGAGGATAAGGCCAAAACCAGCATCACGCTTGACGGCCAGTTTGTTGGCTGCAAGCCAAAAACAACCGAAATAGGTTGTTGACAAGGGCCTTCTCCAAGGTGCCCTTGGGTCCCATTCGGGGAGGCTTGAAATGGTCAGTCTAGAGCAGCCAAGTGTGGCTGATCTGTTCATCATTGGTGGTGGTATCAACGGCTGCGGGATCGCGCGCGATGCGGTGGGCCGTGGGCTGTCTGTCGTTCTGGCCGAGCAGGGCGATTTGGCGCAAGCGACGTCGTCTGCTTCCACCAAGCTCTTTCACGGTGGACTGCGGTATCTTGAGTATTTCGAGTTCCGCCTTGTGCGCGAGGCGCTGGAAGAGCGTGAAACCCTGCTCTCGGCTATGCCCCACATTTCGTGGCCGATGCGCTTTGTGTTGCCCTACCACCGCGATATGCGCTTTGAAGGCGACACGCCAACAGGTCGGCTGATGGCAACCTTTATGCCTTGGATGAAGGGGCGCAGACCGGCTTGGCTGATCCGTTTGGGGTTGTTTTTGTATGACATGATGGGTGGGCGCAAGATCCTGCCCGCCACGTGCACCCTTGACCTGCGCACTGATCCTGCGGGTGTACCGCTGCAAGCACGATTTGAGAGGGCTTTTGAATACTCTGATTGCTGGGTTGAGGATGCAAAGCTTGTCTCGCTCAATGCCCGCGATGCGGCGGAACGGGGCGCAGTTATTCTGACGCGCACCCGCGTCCTGAGTGCCGAACGTCGCGGCGATGTATGGCATATTGTGACGCAAGGGTTAGCCGGCACACAAACCCACGCCGCGCGCGTCTTGGTCAATGTGGGCGGCCCTTGGGTCGAAGATATCATCCAAAACGTGGCGCGCATAAATTCGCTTGAAGGGGTGCGCTTGGTGCGCGGTTCGCATATCGTCACCAAAAAGCTGTACGACCACGACCGCTGCTATTTCTTTCAAGGAACAGATGGCCGGATCATTTTCGTCATTCCTTACGAACAGGATTTTACTCTGATCGGTACGACCGACAAAGACCATCAGGGCCCGCCCGGGGATCCATATTGTACTGATGAAGAGCGTGATTACCTTTGCGCTTTTGCCAGCCAGTATTTCGCCAAGCCTGTCAGCGCCGCTGATGTGGTTTGGACCTATTCCGGCGTGCGGCCTTTGTACAATGATGGGGCTAAATCGGCCACGGCGGCCACACGCGATTATGTCTTAAGTTTGGATGAAAACGGGCCGCCCTTGCTGAATGTGTTTGGCGGTAAGATCACCACCTATCGCCGCTTGGCCGAAGGGGCGCTGGCCAAACTAACCCCCTATTTTCCAGCGGCAAAATCGGCATGGACAGCGCGTGCACCGCTTCCGGGTGGCGATTTTCTGGTGGGCGATGTGGCCCGCCTGACGGCAGAGTTGCAGCAAAACCACGCCTTCCTTACCCCGTATTGGGCCGCGCGTCTGATCCGCGCCTATGGGGCCGACGCGGTTATTCTGCTGCAAGGCGTGCGCAGCGCGGCTGACCTAGGCCGCGATTTTGGCGCCACCTTGACCGAGGTCGAGGTGCGATGGCTGATGGCCCATGAATTTGCCCGTGCCGCTGACGATGTTGTCTGGCGGCGCACGAAACTGGGCCTTCGGATGAACCAAGCACAAATCGCAGTGCTGGAAGAATTCATGGCGCAGGCTTACAACCAGACCTAAGAGGCACTTATCATAGGCCAGATGATGACCCAAATCCTTGCTATAGATCAGGGCACCACCTCGACCCGGTCGATCTTGTTTTCACAAGATCTGCGGCCCATCACATCGGCGCAGGAAGAATTTAGCCAGTACTTCCCCAAGTCTGGCTGGGTCGAGCATGATCCGGCCGATCTGTGGCGCACCACGCTGTCCACCGCGCGGGCCGTTTTGGCGCGAACTGATCTTGCCAAGGTGGCCGCCATCGGCATCACCAACCAACGCGAAACCACCTTGCTTTGGGATCGTGACACGGGCATCCCCGTGGCCAACGCCATTGTCTGGCAAGACCGCCGCAGTGCCGATATCTGCGCCGCGCTGAAAGAGGCGGGCCACGAGGCGATGATAACTGCCCGCACGGGATTGCTTCTCGATCCCTATTTCAGTGGCACCAAGATCAAATGGCTGCTGGACCATATTCCTGGCGCGCGCGCCAATGCAGAGGCAGGTAAACTGGCCTTTGGCACAGTGGACAGCTATCTGATCTGGAACCTAACCGCGGGCCGTGTTCACGCGACTGATGCCACCAACGCGGCGCGTACGCTGATTTACAACATCAAAACCGGCACTTGGGATGCCGAAATTTGTGCTTTGTTGGGCATTCCTATGTCGTTGCTGCCGCAAGTAAAAGACAGTGCTGCCGAGTTTGGCGTGACCGATCCTGCCCTTTTTGGCAGGGCTATTCCCATTCGCGGTGTGGCTGGTGATCAGCAGGCGGCTACAGTGGGCCAAGCCTGCTTTGCCCCCGGCATGATGAAAGCAACCTATGGAACAGGGTGTTTTGCCTTGCTTAACACCGGAACGGATATGGTTTTGTCAAAGAACCGCTTGTTGACCACCATCGCCTATCAACTGAACGGCCAACCCACCTATGCGTTGGAAGGATCGATCTTTGTGGCAGGCGCGGTTGTGCAATGGCTGCGCGATGGCTTGAAAATCATCACCACGGCGGGCGAAACCCAAGGCCTGGCAGATCAAGCCGACCCGGGGCAAGACGTTGTCGTGGTGCCCGCCTTCACTGGCTTTGGCGCTCCCTATTGGCGGCCTGACAGTCGCGGGGCGATCTTTGGCGTGACAAGGGCCACAGGAGCGCCCGAACTCGCCAAGGGCGCACTGGAAAGCGTGGGCTATCAAACCCGCGACCTATTGGAAGCGATGCGCGCCGATTGGGGCCATGGTGCCGAGGGTGTCTTGCGGGTGGATGGTGGCATGGTCGCCAGCGATTGGGCTATGCAGTTTTTGGCCGATATTCTGGGCGCGCCAGTAGATCGGCCAGTGGTGACCGAAACCACCGCTTTAGGTGCTGCTTACCTTGCGGGCTTGCAAAGCGGCCTTTGTCCAGAACCCGCCCGTTTTGCTGAAACTTGGGTCCTAGAGCGTCGCTTTGCCCCCGCTATGCCAGCGGATCTTCGCGCTGCGAAATACGCCCGATGGGGCAGGGCGGTTGCTGCAACCCTGATGGTTTAGCCTGTTTTTCTGCGGCAGCCCTTAAATCACCGGCCCCTAATCCGTGGGTCCAATGCATCGCGCAAACCATCGCCGATGTAATTGACTGACAAGACCGTCAGCGAGATTGCAAGGCCAGGCCAAATCACACGTTCGGGGTAAAGTTGGAGATAATTCAACCCATCGAACAATAATCGGCCCCATGTTGGAAAATCTGGCGGAAAGCCAAGGCCCAAAAAGGACAGAACCGACTCCGTGATAATAGCCTCTGCCACGCCCAAACTTTCCCGACCCGGTTTCGCCTACCACACCCAAAACTTCCCCGCGCTTCAAACTGAGGTTGACGGCGCTGACAGCGTGAATCTCACCCTGTCTGGTATGAAAAACGGTCTTTAGCCCCCGAACATCCAGAACGGGCGCTGCGCCATTGGCCATGAATTTCTCTCCAGAAGGCCGTTTTTATCTATGTTTGTTCAGCAGATAAGCTTTCAGACACTTGCGCAGAAAAAAGTCTTTCGCATTTCGCGCCTTCGAGGAACCTAGAATTTTGCGGATGTGCCGATCTGGTGCTGTATGAGCCCGAAAAGGGGCGCACGCCCTTGGGCGGAAACGATCGGGCGAGCAATCATTTAGCCCCCCGCGCCCATCAAACCTTGCGCAAGACCTTTATCTGCTTTCCCAAAGCCGCCCGACCCAGTATGCGTAACAATCTTTGAAGATTTGGGAAAAATCATGGCGCAGAATGCCACCATCTACAAAGTCGAGCTTTCCATCTCTGACATGGATCGCCACTATTATGACACCCACAAACTGACCATTGCCAAGCACCCCTCAGAGACGGATGAACGCTTGATGGTGCGCATTCTGGCCTTTGCGCTGAATGCCCATGAGTATTTGGAAATGACCAAGGGCCTTTCGACCGATGATGAGCCCGACATTTGGCAAAAAAGCCTAAGCGGCGAGCTTGATGTTTGGGTTGCCCTTGGATTGCCCAGCGAAAAGGTGATGCGCCAATCCTGTGGCAAGGCCCGCAAGGTGGTGGTTTATCCCTATGGAGGCAAGCCGGCCGAAATCTGGTGGGATAAGATCAAGTCCAGCGTGGTCCGCTTTGATAATCTTGAGGTGACGAATTTTTCCGAGCAAGATACGGCTGCATTGGCAAAACTGGCGAACCGCGCGATGAAACTGCAGGTCAATATTCAAGAATGTGATGTGATGGTCAGTGTCGGGGAAACCATCGCTTACGTCACCCCGCTGAAATGGAAGACCCCAGAATAAAGCGTCATCGCAGGGTGTTTGTAGTGTAAACTTACCAGCGGTGTCATTGCTGGTAACTGGGTGATCTGCCGCGCCAGTACGGTGACACTCATCCTACTTGCCATTTCGCCCTGTGATCCAG
The DNA here is from genome assembly GCA_947468085.1 of Paracoccaceae bacterium. Lineage (GTDB taxonomy): Bacteria > Pseudomonadota > Alphaproteobacteria > Rhodobacterales > Rhodobacteraceae > Stagnihabitans. The sequence goes on from CANIKY010000003.1 coordinate 16,476, forward strand.
ACAGGTAATCTGCCGCCGCCCGCCGGCATCGTTTCATAGCGCCCTCGTGAGGCGTGATTTCCCCTTTCCCTGTTGAACTTAGGCCATTCTGACGATCTCAGCGGTGCCGAGCGCATTGAAGCGGTTGATGAGGGCGATGCGGATTTGGATTTCGGCGGTTTGGCGGTCTGGGTCTCTCGCGGCGATGCGTTCTCCGAAGGCCTTGAGGCAGCGCATCTTGGCCTCGGTCCGGCTTGGGACGTGATATCCGGTCCAGCGCTTCCAGAACGCCCCTCCATAGTGCCGGGTGGCGCGCAGCGTTTCGTTGCGGGCGATTGCGGCCGGGCAGTCTTCGTTCCACGGCCGGCCGTTCTTACGGATCGGGATGATTGCAGTGGCTTGGCGGTCGATGATGGCAGTGTGGCAGCGGCGCATGTCATAGGCCACGACATCCAGTACCGGTTTGAGTATCCCGACGTCTGGATCTTCGACAAACGTTGGTCTTGGAACGAGATTTACATAGTTCGCGCTGCGGCCGCAGCCAAGGCGGCAATTGCAGGCTTCGCCACCGCGTTCAATTCAGTGAACCTTGGCCTTGTGCATCGACTGAAGGCCCCGACTGAAAGGCGCTTTGAGAATGTGGCGCGGTCCGCCCACGCGGATGCAGCATTCCCCTGCACGACAGGGGGGGACGATGACGAACCCAAGTAAGACCGCTTTCGTGTCAACGACGGTTTGCTCGCGTGGTCTGAGGCTGATCTCCCGGATGGCAGGCGTTGCAGTTGCCCCATGTGTCGATGACGCACAACGCCAAGTCCGCAGGCTGACGACTTGCAGCAACCGGCCATCGTGAGTATGTTTAGGGAGTATTTTAGCATGGAGATTTTCGGACATGGAGATTGGTCAAAACGACCCGCTTAAGGCTGATATTGTGACGCCCCAACAGATTGCGTTGCTAGCACAGCATGTTTTGAAACGCGAACTGTTACCCGGCGAGATTGCGAACTGGATGAACCGCGCAACGAAAATGGGCCATGATTTCGAGGCCTGTTTCGCGCTGATGATCGTAACGCCGGAGTATCTAGGCCGTGCCGGTGTGAACCCGGGGCATCCGCCCGGTCACTACTATTCCCCGATCGTGAACCCTGCGGAACTGAAGACCCATTTTCGCGTCGATCGCAAAAAGCGGGTCGACGACCTTCCGGGACTGCTTGTGCGCGACGCCACGTTGCAGGCCGAATTCGCGGTGCTTGCGCCCTTGATTGCAAAGCACCGCTTCTCGAAGACCAAGACGGAAGGCGAACGCTATTTCATCGACAACGGTGTCTATCCGCAGGGCGACGCGATCATACTTGCCGCGATGATAGCCCGTTTTCGGCCAAAGCAGATCATCGAGATCGGTTCGGGCTTCTCTACCGCGTGCATGCTTGATGCGATCGAACGTGAGGGGCTGGAGACGACGATCATCTGCGTGGAGCCTTTCCCGCAACGCCTGCGCAGCACCCTGACCGACCGTGACACGGACCGCGTGACGATCATCGAGGCGATGGTCCAGACCACCGCGCCTGAGATGTACGACACGCTGGAAGCGGGCGACATCCTGTTCATCGACTCGACCCATGTGGTGAAGACCGGCAGCGATGTGTGCTTTGAGATTTTCGAGATCCTGCCGCGGCTTAAGCCGGGCGTTATCGTGCATTTCCACGACATCCATTACCCGTTCGAGTATCCCGACGTCTGGATCTTTGACAAACGTTGGTCTTGGAACGAGATTTACATGGTTCGCGCGTTCCTGATGTACAATGATCGCTTCCGCGTGATCGCCTTTAACAACTATTGGGGGCAGCACCACCGCCCAGAGCTTGAGTCAGCCTATGGCGCGTCCGTCCCAAACCCCGGTGTAAGCATCTGGATGCGGGTTTTGGAATAATTTCAGAGAGGTTTTGATTTTGATAAACGTTGGTTGTCTGCCACTGCCTTCTCAGACACCTTGCCATAGCTGGTCAACATGGCCTGACGCCACGAACTGCCAGCATAATTGTTCGAAAAAGCGATCTTCATCGATGACGTATCAGCAAAGCTGACGGTCGAGGCGGCGGACAGCAACAAAGCCGCAAGTGCGAGCGTATTTTTCATTGGTGATTCCCTCCCAAGTGTCCACCGTTACGATCCCGCTTCTTTGGCAGACCGGGTGGCAAAAAGAAGCGCCACACTAACTTGTTAGTGAGTCAATTCGCATAAGGGGCCGAAATATTAGGAAAATCAATGCATTTCATTGATTTTCCATTCTGCAAACGCCGAGGCAGAGAAACCCTTTTTAACCACCCGCAGCTATAATCTCGGCCAAGAAAAGCGCAGGCTGTTGCCAGCACTGCGCCCTTTCCCATGCTTTCTGGGTCAGCCCAACTGCCCCTTTAGGCCTTGGGCTTGCGAATGACCAGTTGAGCCCACGCGCCCTTAAAGCCGGGCTTCGGTGGGGCATGCGATCGTGTTCTCCATGACGGTCGTATCGACCGTCCCAGGGCTGACGCTGCTCTCGTCGATGGCGCCGGATTTGCGCCCAGCCTCGATGGTCTGGGTCAGCAGCCATTGCACGGAGGGTCCTCCCCGATCCCCTTGCGCCAGCTTGTCAGCGAGGACGGATCGATGGGCAGGCGGTGCCGATAGAAGGGCGCACCAGTGAGATGCTGGTTGTATGGGTTCTCAACCCAGCGGGCGACAGTCACTTCATCTGACACCCGATAGGCGTGCTGCAGATAAAGCAGGCCCGCCACCAGTCTCGAGGGTATGGCCGGCCGCCCGGTTGCCGATGGAAAGAACCCCGATCATTCCCGATCAAAGACCTCCCAGTCGATCAGGGCCGTCAACGTCATCAATTCATGGCGCAGATCTATCAGGTCGACCAGACGCCGGCGGAGCAAGTCATCTTGTTCAGACGGGCGCGGTGCTTCATTTGCATACCGAAATTGCAGGGTTCACCATGAAATCATATAAAACCCTACAGGCGGAGGCCAGAAAACAGTCACAGTATAATGCAAAATCAATGGGCTGGAGGGTGTTCAGGGTGAACTATTTAAATCACTCCACGTTAGTCACGAAGGGCAAGTTCTTGAATCCGGGCTATCGGCTGCCAGAAATACTCCAAAACACTTCTTTTGCCTGACAATACATCCACCGTGGCAGTCATACCTGGGATAATTTTGGCAACTTCTCCATTAGCCATACGCAATTCGCCTAACAGTGCTACATCTACCAGATAATAACTCGTACTTTTACTCCGGTCGTCCACAACAGCATCTGGACTGATGCGCCGGACCACACCATCTACTGAACCATATTTGGTTGAATCATAAGCCGATAGTCGTATGCGCACCGCATCGTCCAATCTTATGCGTGATATGTCCTTTGGCATGATCCTTGCCTCAACCATCAGTGCTTCACCGGTTGGAACTAATTCGAGCATCGCGTCCCCTGTTTTCACAAAACCACCGGACGTTCTGAAGTTCAACTTGCTAACGATCCCATCCATCGGCGCGCGGATCACTGTACGGCTCACTCGTTCTTGCAAGCGAGGAAGAGATTCCCGCTGTTCACTCTGATCGGCGACTACGGCGTTAAGTTCTTCCATTGCGCGCAGTTTGTAGTTAGCGCGGGTATTTTCGACTTCCGATTCAATTTGTAATATAGATGATTGCGCTTGCTCAATCGCAATTGCCGCCCTGTCATGGTCTCCGAGCGCTTGCTCTAACTGACGCCGAAGTTCCAAAAGCCGGGTCTCTGGCGCTATGTTGTCGCGAACCAATGGCTCGACCATTTTAATTTCTTGGGTAAGCAGGCCAGCAGTCCGCTCAGCAGTTCCAACAGTTGTTTCGGCGACACGTAAATCTTGTTGGCCCTGCCTAATACGCTGATCAAGTACAGCCAGCTGTCCGGCCAGTTCCGCACGGCGGGCCGCGAAAAGGTTTTGTTCTGTCAGAACGACCAGTGGCGATTTTGCATCAAGGTCGGCAGCAATGGATAGGTCTTTACCGGAGATCTCGGCACGAAGCCTTTGCTCTTTTATATCAAGGCTGGCCAGACGCTGGGTCAAACTGTTAAATTCACTACTTGCGTCGACTGGATCGATCTCAAATAAGGTTTCACCTTCCGCAACAACAGAGTTCTCAGACACAAATCGACGCAATATCACCCCGCCCTCTGAAGCTTGCACGATCTGGTTTTGAACTGACGATATAATGCGACCCTCACCACGGGTGACATTGTCAAGTTTCGCCCATGAGGCCCAAACCAACAGCATCACGATCATCGTTCCGATGGCTAAGATTACTGCCGAACCAGCCAACCCATCACGCCCAGCCAAATCACGAGACAGACGCTTAAAATCAAATTCAGACATTGTGCAGCCCCTTACCGCGCCTGTGACCGGAGTTTGTCCGGTGTCGTGTCAGCTACTACCATGCCCTGCTCCATAACGATCACACGGTCGACTAACTCTAAAATTGTGTTTCGGTGCGTAACTATAACCAAAGTTCTATCCTTGGCCCAAGCGCTTAGGCGGCTAAGCACGATCTTTTCTGTCGAGGTATCCATTGATGCCGTCGGTTCATCAAGAATAAGAATACTGGGAGCATGCAGCATCGCGCGCGCTAAGCTAATTGACTGGCGTTGACCACCAGAAATACCTTCACCACGTTCTTTCAATACTAAATCGTATCCCTGTGGATGACTTGATAAGAAGTCATCTACCCCAGCGGTCCGAGCAACCGAAAGTATGTGAGCGTCGTCGTATTCGTAAAAACCCATCTGCAGGTTTTCTTTAACGGAGCCAGAAAATAGCCAAGTTTCTTGAAGCATAACGCCAATGTTTCGTCGTACATCCGACCTATCTAGTTGTCGCAAATCCACGCCATCAATCAAAATTGCACCCTCGCTGGGTTCAATTAAGCCTGAGATCAATCGCGACACAGTAGATTTACCTGATCCCATTTTGCCGAGTATTGCCACTTTCTGCCCCGCTGGAATCTTCAGGGACAAATTACGTATGATAGGGCTACTCGCACCAGGAAAGCTGTAGGTTACACCCTTAACTTCAATACTGCCGTCGATATGCGGTCGGCTGAGTCGAGCGTGTACTTCGTTTGAAGCGCCATCACTTGGATTCATTACGGAAGAAAGCGATCGATAAGCCTCGCGCGCACCATTGGCGCGGGACAACGCAGCCGCGAGTTGCGATAATGGACCCAGCGCACGGCCGCCTAGCATCACAGCGGCGATCATAGAGCCCATCGTTATTGTGCCCGCTTGGATAAGAAACACGCCGTAGAATATTGTAGCTATCTGAGCAAATTGTTGAAGTGATGCTGCAGAGTTAATCGCAAAGTTCGAAAGTAATCTACTTTTCAGGCCAAGATTGGATTGGGCATCTGCTGCTTCTTCAAACCGTCGACGCATCATTCGACCCGAGCCTGTAGCTTGAACCGTTTCTAGCCCCGTGAGGGTTTCAACAAGAACGCCTTGCTTTGACATATTACTTTGCATCGAGCCTTGGGTGACCCGAGCAAGAAAAGGCTGAATGACGAGACCCGTCAAAATAACTAGTGGCACGGCGATCAAGGGAATGATCGCAAGAGGCCCAGCGATCATCCAAATCACCCAAATGAACAAGAAGATGAAGGGTAGGTCAATCACTGCAATCAACGTTGCAGACGTAAAAAACTCCCGAAGAGTATCAAATTCACGAACGATGCTAGCCATGGCCCCTGACATTTGACGACGGTTGTCAAGTTTCATCGTAATAATCTTTTCAAATATCAATCGTGACATTCGTGCATCGGCTCGTTTGCCAGCTTTGTCCACGAACTGCGCTCGGAGCGTCTTGATTAGGAAATCAAACCCGAGGGCGATAAGTACCCCAATTGTAAGCGCAATCAATGACTCAATCGCCTCGTTTGGTACAACGCTATTGTAAACCACCATGATGAAGAGAGAAGTTGAAAGTCCCAGAAAGTTAGACAAGGCAGCAGCGATCAATACTTGTACGTAGATCCACTTTCCTTGCAGCAGCGAGCCAAACAACCAATCGTTCTTTCTTTTCAATCTATCGGCAACATGTACTTTGCGTGCAAAAATGAAGTACGGTTCGAGTTGTTCAGTCAGTTTATCTTTTACAAATCGTTGATCAATTATTTTTGCATCATCCTCAAACCGGCGCACAAGAAGAAAGTCCTGTTCATCTTTTGAGTGAATGACCACAGGCGCTCCTGTTTTGAGAAAGCCAATGGCTGGCAGGTGTCCGTCCTTAAGTTTCTTTGGGTGCATCTCGCCGTAACTTGCCTGAAAGCCTGCATGATTAAGAGCCGCAACTGCCGATATGGGATTAAAGCTTGCAGTGTTCAATTCAGGCAAATCACGCACGGCCCCGATGGAAAACCTTTGTCCCGACAGTGACAGTATATGCTGCACAGCAAGTATTAACGGCGGGGAAGGAATTGCACTTCCGTGGGAATTACTGCGGCTTTCGGCAGTGGTCAAACCTGAACCCAAAAATTTTTCATTTTCACTGCTGTGCTGAGCAGTGGGTTCAGGATCATTGATCTGTTCCAGTACTACGCTGACGATCGCATCACGTTCGTCGCCGTCAGTATTGACAGAAGCGGCAACCGAAGAAGTGCCTGCGACATCACCTTTCACCATAATCTGAAATTCCTGTATTGTTCAGACCGATCAACGGTCAAGGTATAAACGGAAATCAAAGTCCAAGCTTGCGACTTAATTCACCGGTACGCGACCCTATAACCAGCAGCAACAAATCATACTCTGCTTTCATAGTGACCATCTGATCACGCGCACGGAAATTCCGGATTTTCGTATCAATCAACTGACGCAGGTCCGACTGGCCAGTAGCAATCTCTGATTGAGCGGTATCAATTTCAGTTTCTGAGAGGCGTATTTTCTCATCTATCAATGGCATTGATTTTTCAAGCGCTTTCAATCTGCTCATTGCAACATTTAACTCTGTTTCCAACAGATGCTGCGCCTCGTTTAAAGCTGCTTGTGTGCTGTCAAGTTGCGATTTTGCTGCATTCAACTGAGCTTTCCTGCGCCCACCATCCGTGAACGTGTAGTTGAATACTAAACCGATAGAAGCGTCACTGCTTTGATCGCTCTTTAGTGGTGTAGTTAGCCCGGCCTGTATCCGTGCACGGGGGCGGAAATTGGATTCAGCGACGGCTAATGATTGTTGAGCGATCAATACCGCTGAGGCGCTGCGCTGTAAGCTTGGCGACTGGCGCCAACCAGCTGCCACCTCGTGCGCTGCAGCATATTTTATGACCTGTTCAGGCGGCGAAATGTTATTTGGGTTCTGTTTATAGTAGTGTTCAAACTGTGACTTTGCCTCGTCAAGGCTTGTTTTCAGCTGAAGTTCCTCAAGCGTGAAATCCATGGCCTGACTGCGTGCGCTATCTAGGGCGGAACGCCCTATCATGCCATTTTGTTCCATTCGTTCCATTTGAGCAATTAGCGTCTCCATCTCTGCTCTTCGAGAGGCAAGCAGGTTAAGACGCTCACTAAATTGCCAGAAATCAATCCAAGCCCGCGCTGCGGCGAGGGCGGTGGTATTTCCTTGAACCATGCGATCGGCCTGAGCGCCCAATGCCTCTGCAGTCGCAATATTTGTGGTTGCAGCACTTTCGCCGCCATCAAATACCAACTGAGACAGCGTAACACCACCGGCAATCCCAGCGTCTCCAGATGCGGTGGAACTTCCAATCGGTCCTATGGCACCGACATTCGCATTACTGGAAACTTGTGCCCGCCTCGCACTGGAGGCCACTAAAATGCGGCTCTTGGCGGCTTCTTCAAGCGCCATAGCCGCGCGATAACCTTCGTTCATCGTTACCGCAGAGCGAAGCGCAGATTGAAAGCCCTTTGAAACATCCACAGGGTTAATCTGTGAAGAGGGGCTGGTAGTTCCACCTGCTGCAAGCTCAGCTGTGACACCTTTGGACATGTTGTCTATATCGATGGGTTTTTCGCCACATGCTGTCAAAGACACGGCAAGGAAAGACACGCACATAATTTTGAATATGCTGACGGGCCGCATTGGGTTGAACCTGTTCATTGGTTCTGCGGGGATTTTGCGCTGCAAATCCATATTTGAAACGATCGTCAATGTCTGCACGGAAACCAGTTTGTTAGGCATTTTTGTCCGCCTTTGCACCCGACACAGCGCCGACAAGTTTGCCGGTGGCTTGCAGTTCTGCCTTCAGTTGCTCAGTAAATCCTGTCTTAGCCATTTGGTAAACAGCGATCTCTTGGTTTATCTTCTGCATCTGACTTTTTACCAACTGAAGTCCAGACAAATTGGCTCTTCCAGCATCGCTCAAATCTTCCGAGTGGAACTCGATCCCATCAATCTTGATTCTAGGCATACATTCTCTCCGGCGTCACTCTTCACCCAAAATCGAACGCAAATCCACACCGGTCTTGTTTCGGACAATTTCTATCTTAAGGTCAGAAACGTAGGTGTTCATAGCCTTCGTAAGCAGTACCTGCTGTTTGCGCAACTCTAATAATCGGGCTTCGACAAAGGAAAGGTTTTTTATCGTCACTTTCCCTTGATCGGTAAGATCATCTTCTTTGACGTCGTGTCCATCTAACCTGATGCGCAAGCTCATTGATCTTAACACTCCATGTTTTTGGGGGAATGGTGGTCAGGTGACGTCAAAGCCTATGACCTGGCAGATGCGATTAAGGCGTTTGAAGGGCTGTCTTATCAAATTTTTAGGGCCGCAAAAAGCGGCCCTAAGGTAGTCAGTTATGTAATCGCATTTGAGAGCGACTTTGGCACAGTTTACATCAAATACCGGTAAACTGCAGGATCTTGTCATCATCGGTTGTTGTCACGTCTACGAAGTAATCGAACTTGATAATCGTGTCATCACCACTGTTTGTGTCGAAAGCCCCATCTGCGTTGGCGTCCATCAGCACATAAGTGTTCCCGTCAGCATGGGTCACTAGGATGTTCGAACTTGCTTCGTTGAACACACCATTGTCAGCGGCAGCTGCCATCATGTCTTCAAATGACCCGTAGTCGGTGTCGTCTGTTGCCAGTTCAGACGGGCCCTCTTCGCCAATGCTCGTCAGGTCAAGGGTTCCGTAGCCGTCGCCAATCGTATCCATGGCGTCAGCGTTAGAGTCTTCGACAGATGTGAACACGTAGGTGTCGTCACCGCCGTCACCGTCCAAATAGTCAGCGCCACTTCCGCCTGATAGACGGTCGTCATGATACCCGCCGTAAAGCGTGTCGTCACCATCACCGCCGGCCAAGGTGTCTTCATCGTCAGAACCTTCCAGTAGGTCGTTACCGGCGTCACCGTTAATAGAGTCAGCGCCATAATAACCGTACAACTCGTCGTCACCATCACCGCCGGCCACGGTGTCATCACCCCAATCGGCGTTCAGTTCGTCGTTACCGGCGCCACCTATCAAGGAGTCTTCATCATCCCCGCCGTTGATATAGTCGTCGCCCTCACCGCCGGCCAAGATGTCATCACCATCTTCGCCGTACATTTCTTCATCGCCGGCGTCACCCATTACAGAGTCATTACCATCGCCAGCCTCGATATAGTCATCACCCTCACCGCCGGCCACGGTGTCGTCACCGTCACCGCCGTACAGCTCGTCACCACCGGCGTCACCCATCAAAGAGTCGTCGCCGCCGTTACCCTCGATATTGTCGTAAACAGCACCGCCATACACGGTGTCATTGCCACTGCCAGTTTGGATATCATCGCCGCGCGCCCCGCCGTAGACGGTTAGGTTGGCGTTAATATCCCTCAGATCCATGTCTTCAGAGAAGGCGCTGCCGTAGACAGTGAGATCAGAGATATTGTTATCCAACCGGTGCCAATTGGCTTCAGACCCTTTCAGATCCTGGAAGTCGACGCTGGCCGTGAATTGGTTGTCATACTCGTCGTCGTCGGCATTCAATCTAAACAGCGAGGCTGCGTCTGTTTCAGTAATGTTCGCAGTCACCGCCCCATCCGTCAGGGCAGCAATCGCAAGTGCCTGGGTAACAGTGATGGACTCTTCCATGACAGTGACATTCACATCGTCGCCGACGTAGCCGTTGTCGTTTTCTAGCAGGTTCTCATAGGTGTCAGCGATCCCGTCTTCAGCATAATTCAGGTCAGCGTTGCCATTGGCATCATCGGCAGCGGCAACCTGGGCTAGGGTTGCGGCATCTGTGAACGTTATGTCGATGCCGTTTAGATCAATATCGCCAACATTTGCCGCAATATTCGCGGCACTGTCCAAGATATCTGTGAAGTGGACCCATCCGATGCCATTCATCGCATTCATCTGGGTGATGTCATCAAGCGAAGCACCCGTAACGTTGATGTTAAAGTTCGCCGGGCTGTCAATGTCAGCTTGCGACAGGGCGTACAGATCTTCGATTGATCCTGAGATTTCTGTCACCCCGGTCGCATCGATCATGACACCAGTTTTGTCAATCAGATCCAACAGATCGTCAGCGTCAGCTGCACCGGTAACTGTCAGTGTCAGCATGTCATCGCTGTCAGTGTCGTCGAGATCAATATTAAGGCTCGCAGCCGTACCAGAAGTTACAGTTGCGGTTACCACGCCCTCGGTCGCGGCACACAGCAAGTTGGCGTTGGTTGCCGAGATAGCCGCGCCAGTCACAGTGACGGCCACATCTCCAGATACCCAGTCATTAACACCATTATCTTCTGAGAGATCGATAAGGTGGGTGGCGGTGTCACTGATCGCGTCATAAGACAAATTGTCAGGATCAGCGTTTGATATTGCCTCCAGTTGGTCGATCGTGGCTGCGTTTGTCACGGTCACATCATCCGCGCCGTCCAAGTACGCGCCGCCAGCGTTCAGAAGATGGCCCGCAGTATCGCTGAGGTCGTAGAATAGTTGAAAGTCCCCCATCAGATCTAAAGCGTGAATTTGATCAACAGTGGCGTTTTCAAGCACGTCAACGTTCAAGACACCATGAACCCAATCACTTGCAAGAAGGTCTGCGATAGTGCCGCTTACAAAATCATAGCTCACGTCACCAGTTGTGGCGTCAGCTATCGTATCAAGATCGGAAACCAACGCGTAGTAGCCTGTTACGTCAGCATCAAAGTTGGCCTTCAAAGTGATGTCGCCATATTCAATGATTTGCACAATGTCAGCAGCCGGTCCAGCAATCGCCACTACCGCCGACGCATTGATCGTCTCACCAGTTCTGTCATCCAAGAAAATCAGATCCGCAGCGCTGGTCTCGGCGTCGAGCACTGTCAGTGACAGCATGTCATCGCCGTTGGCGTGACTGAGGTCACCGCGAAGGTTCTCAGCCGTATCAGCAGTTACAGTTGCGGTTACCACTCCGCCTGTCGCATCGCAGATTGTGTTGGCGTCTTCAGCGGAAATCGCGGCGTCCGTTACAGTGACGTTAACACTGCCATATACCCAGCTTTCGAGATCATCGTTAATGTTCTCGAAAGTGTCGCTGATCGCGTCATAACTAAAACCATCTCCTACAGCGTTAGCGATCGTAGACAGTTGGTCGATCGTGGCTGCGTTTGTCACGGTCACATAATCGGCGTCTGACAAGTAATTGCTGGCAGCGATCGTAAGAAGATGGCTCGCTGTGTCAGCAAGGTTGAAGGTCAATTCACCGTCCGTCATCAGGTCTAAGTCGGCAATTTGATCGACAGTGGCGTCGTCACTCACGGTGACGTCCAAGTCCACGTCGCCCTCGTAGTCAGTAATCCAGTCACTCACTAAAAGGTCTGCGATGTCTCCGCTTACGCTCGTATAGCTTATGGTTCCACTTGTCACCGCAGCAATCCCGTCAAGGTCTGAAAGCGACGGCGTACCTTCCACGACAACATCAAAGTCCTCATCCAAAGTGATGTCGGCGTCGCCAATGAGGCTCGCAGCAATGTCGTCGGCGTCTACTGTAATCTCTGTCACGCCTGATGCATCAATCGTTACATCAGTTTTATCATCCAGATCGAACAGTTGCGAGGCGCTAGCTGTACCGGTAACTGTCAGGGTAAGCATGTCATCGCTATCGGCGTCGCCGAGCGCAGCAAGTAGGTTTGACGCTGTATCAGGCGACACTGTGGCAGTAACCACATCGTTTGTGTTGTCGCAGATTGTGTTGGCGTCTTCAGCGTCAATCGCGCCGCCCGTCACAGTGACCTTCGGGTCATAGTTCCAGATATAGCTGACGTCAGCATCAACGTCGGCAAGAAGGTTGTCGATGCTGTCGCTGATCGAAAACGTCACAAAATTCATGTTGTAAACTGCATCAATCGCTGTAAGTTGCGCGATGGTTGCCGGGTCAGTGATTTCAATTTCACGGGCGCTACTGACGTAATGGCCATCGTTTGCGGCGAGGTTTTCCGCCGTATCCATCAGGACATAGTCAAGATCACCAGCGCCATTTAGGGCGTCAAGTTGAGCGATTTGATCAATTGTGATCAGGGCCCACTCCTCTGTCCGCTCGTCCCACGTTTGTATGTCGTAGCGGGTACCAAGATCGAGTGTTTCAGATGTTGATAAGGCCAACAGGTCTTCATACGACCCCCAAATATTCGTCACGCCTGTAGCATCAACCGTCGCGGTCGTAATCGCGGCAAGCGCTAGCAGGTCCGACGCAGCAAATTCGCCCTCCACTTCAAAGCTCCAAGCGTTCCCAGCTTCAAGGCTCAGAAGGTCATCGAGGAACCCATCAACAGAGTCTAGGTCCTCCACCACAGTTGCGGTGATCGCCACCTCAGTCGCTGCCGCGATGGCATCCGCCTGAGCGAAGGTGGTGTTTCCACTTGCCGTGACGCCCGTCGCATCTGCCAAGATCGAAGCATCAGCGTTGGCCAGATTTTCGCCCGAATCGAGCAGCGAGTAGGTGCCATCGTTCACGGTGATAGTGTCACGGTTTGTAGCGTCATCGACAACCGCACCGTTACGCACTGTTGCCTCAGCGGCATCTTGCGCGGCCGACAGACCGGCCACAGACGCGTTCGACACGTTAGCCGCCGTCAGCGATTCGTCGGTCAAGGTGTAAGACGTTGCGCCAGACAGCACGCCTTCGTCAGCGTCAGTCAAATTCTCCAGCGTATCGAGCAGCGTGTAGGTGACATTGCTGGTCAAATCATCTGCGTTTACAGCATTTTCTACAATAGTTTCAACTGCAGCAACATGATCTGCCAGTTCAGCGACAGTCCTTTCGCCAGCATCATAGTTCGCGTCGGCAAGCGCATAATGATCAGGGCTGGATCCATCATCTAGATAATTTGCAACCAATTCAGACAGGGTGAGCGTTGGCGGAGCCCCTGTTTCATCAACAACGTCTGCGCCTCCATCGTTGAGTTCCCGAATTTGATCAGCGGTCAACGATCCGGCCTCGGCTTCAAACGTAACCGTCACGCCCTCGCAAGCCGCCAATTTTGCCATTACGGCGTCAAAATCGTCACCGACCGCAAATTCAACACGGATGTCCGCAGACGTTGCGCCCGAGCGCAGTTCGACATCAAGCAATGCAGCAAACTGATCGGCAGTGAGCACCGCTGTTGAGCCAAGGATCATCGTAACGCCATCGAAGGCTGAACTGTCGATGGCGGTAAAATCAACCGTGCCGTTTACAACTTCGATGATCGAGAAGCCCGTAATCGTGCTCGTGCCCGTCAATACCACAGTGTCTTCGGCGTTACCGTCAAGGAACTTGAACGACAACTTATCGCCACTTGCCGCGTCGCCCGTGGCAGTAATTTCTATGCCGTCGTAGTGATTATCACCAGCAATGTCCGCAACGTTGATCACGGCACCAACGCTCGTGCCCTGGATCACGATTGGGCTTAGCATGTTCCCCGGGTTCAGCTGGGCAACGGTCGCTACCACCACAGGAGGTACCACAGGATCAGACGAAGACCCGCAGGCCGCCAAGGTCAGCAGCGTTGTCGAAAGGCCAATGCCATTTGCAACAACTGCGGAATTTTTTCGAGTCAAAAGGGTTCTAACGCCTTCAGACCGACGCTCTAGAGGCTTCGGTGCCAGTGCATTAGATACGGCTTCCTTAGAACCAAACTCAAAATCTTTCGCCATTTGACCCGATTTCCTTTTTTTGCAGATGATTTACCCGATGGTTACCCTTTAACTCTGGACTAAGATCCATGAAAGGATAAAAGAGTATAAATTTAATACTAGTTCCAGCGCGGTAATTTTCTTAAAAGTATAAAAAATATACTTTTTAGTATTTGTTCTTTTTGAGGTTCCTTAGACTGGTTTGAAATTATCTCGATCTATTCGCTTACTTTCGGGGGATTTACCCTGCCAAGCCTCTGTCAAAAACAAAGCCTATGTCAAAAGCACACCATCCGGTATTCACCCCAACGCCGCATTTCGTCCCAAGACCTGCCTGAGGGCAACTTTGGGATGGCGGCCATGCGTGATCCCTCTGCAGGTCAAGTGTCATTCAAAAGCAATGCTGGGCAATTCATGTGATGCCCCTCGCTTAATGCGGCCGCAATCAAGGGCATATTGTGCAAACACTTTTGAAAAAAAAGACCACGCGCCGATACACCCGCCGATAGACCCAAGGAAATATTCCCGGCGACGGTGACGGTTGGCGGGGGGCGATCTGCCATCTATTTTCGCAGTCCACCCGTTTTGGCCCATAGCGCAAATCTGTCTAGCCAGACCCCGGTATTTGGGCTAGTCTTCTGCATGATCCGGGATCAACTCGGACATATCGGCAGTCAGGCAAGCAGGCGATCTATGACAGAAATGGTTTACGGCTCCATGCCCGCACGGGTGCAAGAGCCGGTCCTTCCGCGTTGGTGGCGCACCATTGATAAATGGACGCTCACCTCGATCTTGATCCTTTTTGGCATCGGGATGCTGTTGGGGCTTGCGGCATCTGTGCCGCTGGCTTCGCGCAACGGGTTGCCCCAGTTCTATTATGTGCAGCGCGAGGCGGCCTTTGGGGTTGTGGCCTTGGCCACGATGTTTGGCTTTTCGCTGCTGTCGCCCAATGCGATCCGCCGCGCGGGGGTGATGGGGTTTGCCGTGGCCTTTTTGGCCCTTGTTTGTTTGCCTCTTTTGGGCACCGACTTTGGCAAAGGGGCGATCCGCTGGTATTCCTTGGGCTTTGTGTCCTTTCAGCCGTCCGAATTTCTTAAGCCCGGTTTTATGATCATGGCCGCTTGGCTGATGGCCGCCTCTACCGAAGTGGCGGGGCCGCCGGGAAAGGTGATCTCGTTTGGTCTGCTTTTGGTGATCGTGGGCTTTTTGGCCCTGCAGCCTGACTTTGGCCAAACCATGCTGATGATATTTGGCTGGGGGGTGATTTACTTTGTGGCCGGTGCGCGCATGATTTGGATCACTTTGTTTCTGGCAGTTCTGGGCTTTTCGGGCAATTTTGCTTATCACAATTCCGAACACTTCGCCCGCCGCATCGATGGCTATCTGAACGCCGATATCGACCCACGCAGCCAGATCGGCTATGCGACCAACGCCATTCAAGAGGGTGGCTTTTTTGGCGTTGGTGTTGGCAATGGGCAGGTCAAATGGACGCTGCCCGATGCCCATACCGATTTCATCATTGCGGTGGCGGCCGAAGAATATGGCTTGATCTTGGTGCTGGTGATCCTTGGCCTTTATGGCACGGTGGTGGTGCGGTCCTTGTGGCGTTTAACCAAAGAGCGGGATCCTTTCGTGCGCTTGGCGGGCACTGGGCTTGCCTGCATCTTTGGTGTTCAAGCCATGATTAACATCGCTGTGGCTGTGCGTCTTTTGCCTGCCAAGGGCATGACGCTGCCCTTTGTATCCTATGGCGGATCCTCGGTCATCGCCGCGGGCATCACGGTTGGGATGCTTTTGGCCCTAACCCGCAACCGCCCGCAAGGAGAGATCAGCGATCTCTTCAAGCGGGGCGGCCGCTGACATGGCCAAACGCCCTTATCTATTGATTGCAGCCGGTGGCACCGGTGGCCATATGTTCCCTGCACAAGCCTTGGCCGAGGCGATGGTGGCAAAAGGCTGGCGGGTGCGCCTGTCCACCGATCTGCGCGGCGCGCGCTATGCCGGTGGCTTTCCCGCCGATGTAGAGCGTTTGGTCGTCTCATCGGGCACTTTCGCGCGGGGGGGCGCTGTGGCGCGTCTTTTGGTACCGTTTCAGATTGCGGGCGGTGTTTTGTCTGCGCTGGCGCGATGTGTCTGGGATAGGCCCTCGGTTGTGGTGGGCTTTGGCGGTTATCCGTCCATCCCCGCCCTTTCGGCGGCATGGCTGCTGCAAGTGCCACGGATGATCCATGAACAAAACGGCGTCTTAGGACGGGTCAATCAGATCTTTGCCCGCCGTGTGGCCCAAGTGGCCTGTGGCACATGGCCCACCCAACTTCCCCCCGGTGTCGAAGGCCAAGCCGTGGGCAACCCCGTGCGCCAAGCAGTGCTAGACCGCGCCGCTGCCCCCTATATGCCCCCCGGAGACTACCCGATGAGCGTGGTTGTGATCGGTGGCAGCCAAGGGGCGCGGGTGCTGTCGGATGTCGTGCCCGCGGCCCTAGCGGCACTGCCTGCCACCTTGAAATCATTTCTGCGCATTGCCCACCAAGCCCGAGCCGAGGATCACGACCGCGTGGTCGCAGCCTATGATGCGGCCCAGTTGTCGGCCGAAGTCGCCCCCTTTTTCACCGATATCCCCCGCCGCTTGGCCGAGGCGCAGTTGGTGATATCGCGCGCGGGGGCCTCTTCTGTTGCTGATATTTCTGTCATCGGCCGCCCGACCATCCTCATTCCTTTTGGCGCAGCCACCGGCGATCACCAAACCGCCAACGCGCGCGGTTTGGTTGACGCGCAAGCCGCCGTTTTGTGCCCCGAAGCTGGCCTAGATGCCGCCCGCCTTTCGGCAGAGATTGCATCTATCCTTGCCAATCCCGAACGCGCCGAACAGATGGCGGCCTTGGCCCGTGCCCAAGGCCGTCCTGACGCCACCATCCGCCTTGCCGCCATGGTTGAGGCCCTTGCCGGACCGAAATCATGAACGCTGCCGCGACCAAACTACCGATGGAATTGGGGCCGATCCACTTTGTGGGCATTGGCGGCATCGGCATGTCTGGCATTGCCGAGGTGTTGATGACCCTAGGCTACCGTGTGCAAGGATCAGATGCGCGCGCGTCCAAAATCACCGATCGTTTGGTGGCGTTGGGGGCGACCTTCTTTGAAGGACAGGCTGCGGCCAATATCGGGGCTGCGGCGGTGGTTGTCATCTCTTCGGCCATCAAAAAGGGCAATCTTGAACTGGAAGAGGCCCGCCGCCGCAAACTGCCCGTGGTGCGCCGCGCCGAGATGCTGGCCGAATTGATGCGGCTGAAGTCCAACATCGCCGTAGCGGGCACCCATGGCAAGACCACGACGACAACGATGGTGGCCACCCTGCTGGACAAGGGCGGCTTTGATCCGACGGTCATCAACGGCGGGGTGATCCACGCTTACGGCTCGAACGCGCGGGCCGGGGCGGGGGAGTGGATGGTGGTAGAGGCCGACGAATCCGACGGCTCTTTCAACCGACTGCCCGCCACGATCGCCATCGTCACCAACATCGACCCCGAACATATGGAGCATTGGCATACGTTCGATGCGCTGCGCAAAGGCTTCTTCGACTTTGTCTCTAACGTGCCGTTTTATGGGTTGGCTGTCTGCTGCACTGACCACCCAGAAGTACAGGCCTTGGTGGGCCGTGTCACCGACCGCCGTATCGTGACCTTTGGCTTTAACGCCCAAGCCGATGTGCGCGCGGTCAACCTGCGCCATGATGCGGGGCGCACGACCTTTGACGTCGTGCTGCAAGGCGAAGAGGGGGCGCCCGTGATCGAAAACTGCACTCTTCCCATGCCGGGCGATCACAACGTGTCCAACGCGCTTTCAGCCATCGCCGTGGCCCGCCATCTGGGCATGAAACGCGTCGAAATCCGTGAGGCTTTGGCCGGTTTTGCCGGCGTGAACCGCCGATTTACCACTGTGGGCACCGTGGGCGGGGTGACGATCATCGACGATTACGGCCACCATCCGGTCGAAATCGCCGCTGTTCTAAAAGCCGCCCGCCAGTCGGTTGCAAAAGTGCCCGGTGCGCGCGTGATCGCCGTTCACCAACCCCACCGCTACACAAGACTGGCAAACTTGTTCGAAGACTTCTGCACCTGCTTTAATGAGGCTGATGTGGTCGCCATCGCCGATGTCTATGCCGCAGGCGAAGACCCGATCCAAGGCGTGTCGCGCGACGACCTTGTCGCAGGCCTGATCGCCCACGGCCACCGCCACGCTGAAGCCTTGGAAGGAGAGGCTGATCTGGCCCGCCTCGTCCACCAAAACGCCCGTCCGGGGGATTTGGTGGTGTGCTTGGGGGCAGGGTCGATCTCGACTTGGGCCAACGCGCTGCCGGGGAAATTGGCCTGACCATCGAACACCGTCGCCTTGCCAGATGAGCTCTTGGGGGGTATCATGTTAACATTGGACAAAGGTATTTGAACGAGGCGGGTTATGGAAAAGACCGATTTTGTTGTGTGGTTGAATGCCCAACCGGAAGAAACCCGCCAACGGAACACGGCAATGATTGCCATGAGGGCAGCGGCGCGAGTGTTTCCGGAGTCATACGGAAGGGAATTCCCAACCGAGACTTTTGACAGTTTCATCGAGCCGAATTCATCGTCGTTCTTGTTTTTTCGTGCCATGATGACAGCGATCGTGGAAGTATATTCTCCCCATGCAAGGGTCACTTCTGCAAGTGCCGCGACACTCAGGCAGCTTCCAAGTGCTTTGCCCGAAAAGTACAAGCAAATCGTTCAGGCGGTTAGAAAATATCGATTATATGGCGGTTTTCTTCATTTCTTGCTTTCGGGAGCGGCTATGGTGCCCATAGATCAAATCGCCTACTTGAAAGGCTTTGAGGCTGCACCAATTTTCGAGTCAGAGCTAATGGTCGGACCCACCACTTTCCCTTTACTATGGTACGAAGTGGAGCGCGATGTTCATTTGATCGAGATTGGATCTGATCTGTTCTTGAAGCCACTTTGGTCAACGAATGTACCATATTGGTTTGACGGGAAAGATGATGCTATCCGGCGTATATTGGCTCAGAAATCACCTGAAATCTTAGACTTCTGGACCCGCTGGTGGGATGGCGTAGTCACTGGCCGACCTCTGGACTGGGCTTTCCAAAAAAAGGTGGCGCTGATCCCCGATGACATCTGGCAACAAGGTGCCGCTGCCGTGGCGCGGGCGATCCGTGAAATTGAGGAGCAAGATGGCTACCTCGTTTCGGACGAGACGCGGGCCAAGGCCGAAAAACTTCTGAGGGCCGCCATCGGCACCTTCACCTTCAATCAAGTGCGCGGGCTTATCACGCTGGGGCCTTTTGCCGAAGACTTGGCTTTTATCAAACAGCCAGAGGTGATCAACCGTTTTCTGGTCGCTGCCGCAGATGTGCGAGAGCGAATAGATGCTTTGCAAACGTCATTTGAACAAGAAAGACGCGGGATGCAGGGCGCTGGGGCCCTTCAGGTTTATCTTGGAAAGATTGACGAAGAGTTTTCCAAGGCCCGACAAACTCAGGTGTTGCGGGTTGGCACACTGCTGAACTGGGTCAATATTCTTCGCACCATGGCTGCGGACGACAGCATCCGTCGAGAAATTTCTCCCCTTCATATGCCACTGGATAACTTGCTGAGTGGTCTTGATGACCTGATCCGAACCTATTTCGCACAAGCCTTGGTTCGCGTTGCACCGCTGAAAGACATCCGCTCGGACGAAAATGTTTCCCTTGCCGATCTGTTGCAAGATGTTCGACGTGGTATGGATGTGATCCGTGCGTCGGAAGGGAAGGAACTCGTTCCGCTAGCGCCCGAAGTCATTGCCATCTTCGATGACACGTTGGCAGATTTGGACTTGCTGGTTCGCGCTGAACTCAGTGAACCGCAGCCCGTGCGGCGCAGCGCTTTGCGTAGGGAGTTTGATTTCCAATGGGCACAAATTGTCGTTTCATGGCTCCTGTATCGTGAGGCTTCTATCAAGAACGCAGGTTGGGCCGTCGACGCGCTGTCAAGTTGGGGTGCGATGGCAGGTGATGTGCTAAATCTGCGGGAATTGATCAAGTGGGTGATCGGGTTTTTCACCGCCCCCTAACCCCCCACCCATCTTGCACCCGCTTTCCCCGCCCTATACCACCCCTCCCATGACCTTGCTTCCCACCCCTCGCGGCACGCTTACCCCGCAACGCCCCTTGGCGGATTTGACGTGGCTGCGCGTGGGCGGGCCGGCGGATTACCTGTTTCAGCCGGCGGATGAGGATGATCTGGCGCAGTTTCTGCGCGACCTTGACCCGTCGGTTGCGGTCTTTCCTATGGGGGTTGGGTCGAACCTGATCGTTCGTGATGGGGGCATTCGCGCAGTGGTGATCCGGCTGGGGCGGGGGTTTAATGACATCGCCGTCCACGGCGGCCGCGTTTTAGCGGGCGCTGCGGCGTTAGATGCCCATGTCGCGCGGCGCGCGGCAGAAGGTGGGTTGGACCTAACCTTTTTGCGCACCATCCCTGGCACTGTTGGCGGTGCTGTGCGGATGAATGCGGGCTGCTATGGGTCTTATGTCAAAGATCACCTGATTGAGGTGCGCGCCATCTCGCGGCAGGGGCAGGCGGTCACGATCCCAGCCGCCGATTTGCACCTTGCCTACCGGCAATCGACCTTGGCCGAGGGCTGGGTGATTGTGCAGGCCACCTTTGCCGCCTCTCAGGCCGATCCGGCAGCGCTTGAGGCGAAAATGGCCGACCAAATCGCCAAGCGCGATGCCAGCCAGCCGACCAAAGACCGCTCTGCTGGGTCAACGTTCCGCAATCCAGTTGGCCATTCCTCGACCGGTCAGGCCGATGACAGCCACGAACTGAAGGCGTGGAAGGTGATCGACGACGCTGGGTTGCGCGGTGCCACGCTGGGTGGCGCGCAAATGTCGCCCAAACATTCCAACTTTCTGATCAATCTTGGCCACGCGACCGCCGCTGATTTAGAAAATCTTGGCGAGCATGTGCGAAAGAGGGTTTTGCAAAACACAAGTATCAGGTTAGAGTGGGAAATCATGCGCGTCGGCGAACCGGCGGCAGAGCAAAAATAAAAACCGGCAAAGTCCGGATGAGGCAGTGATGGTGGGCAGGCTTGCAGGCGCAGGCCCCCGCGTGGCGGTACTGATGGGGGGGCTTTCCGCAGAACGGGAAGTGTCGCTGTCATCGGGGCACGAATGTGCCAAAGCCTTGCGGGTGGCAGGATATGACGTGGTGGCGCTGGACGCTGGCCGCGATCTGGCTGCACGTTTGCACGAGATAAAGCCTGACTGCGTGTTCAACGCCTTGCATGGCCGCTTTGGCGAAGACGGATGCGTGCAGGGCCTGCTGGAATGGCTGGAAATTCCCTATACCCATTCGGGCGTTCTGGCTTCTGCTTTGGCTATGGATAAAACCGCCACCAAAGCCGCCTATGCCGCTGCGGGGTTGCCGATTGTGGCCTCGGTTTTGGCGTCGCGTGATGATGTGGCGCAGGGCCATGTGATGGTGCCGCCCTATGTGGTCAAGCCGAACAACGAAGGCTCCTCGGTTGGGGTCTATATGGTCCGTCTGGGCGAGAATGCGCCGCGATTGGCACAAAGCATGCCTGAAACCGTGATGGTCGAAGCTTATGCGCCTGGGCGCGAAATGACGGTGGCGGTGATGGGTGCGCGCGCCTTGGCTGTTACCGATATTCTAACCGATGGCTGGTATGACTTTGATGCCAAATACAAACCCGGTGGCAGCACCCATGAGGTTCCTGCCCGTCTGCCCGACGAGATTTCTGCGGCCTGCCTTGACTTTGCCTTGCGCGCCCACCGCACCTTGGGCTGCCGTGGTCTAAGCCGTACCGACTTTCGCTGGGACGAAAGCCGTGGCCTGGCGGGGCTGATCTTGCTGGAAACCAACACCCAACCTGGCATGACGCCCACCTCGCTTGCCCCAGAGCAGGCGGCTTATTGCGGAATTTCCTTCCCTGACCTGTGCGACTGGATCGTGAAGGACGCCTCATGCAATCGCTAAACCGCGCCCTGCCACCCCGCCGTGATCCGGCCCCCTCGCGGTGGGCCTATAAGATGCAACGCCTGTGGCTGACACCGGCGTTTCGCATCTTTATGCGCCTTGGCTTGCCGGTGCTGGTGGTGGCCTTGGCCTTGGCCATCTTTATGGCCAGCCAAGCGCGGCGCGACAGCCTTTGGGGCTTGATGACGTCGGCCAAAGAACAAGTGACCGAACGGCCGATGTTCATGGTGAACTTGGTGGCCATCGACGGCGCCTCGCCCGAATTGGCAGATGCGGTCCGTGCGAAATTGGCGCTGCGCTTGCCACAATCGGCACTGGAGTTGGATTTGGATGCCGTGCGGGTTGCGGCAGAAAATCTGGATGCCGTGGCGCGCGCTGTGGTGCGCCTTGGGGTCGGCAATGTTTTGCAAATCACCATCAGTGAACGCCAGCCCGCTTGGGTTTGGCGCACAGAGTCTGGCCTGATCTTGTTGGATGACACGGGCCACCGCATCGCAGGCTTGGCCGAACGCGCCGACCGTGCCGATTTGCCACTGATCGCCGGGCAGGGGGCCAATTTGGCCACCCCCGAGGCTATAGCCCTGCTGCAAGCAGCACGACCCTTTGAAGACCGTATCCGTGGGTTGGTGCGCATCAGCACCCGCCGCTGGGATCTGGTGTTGGACCGCGCTCAAAGCATCCTTCTTCCCGCCGACAATCCCGTTGCCGCCCTCGAGGCTTTGATCGCCTTGGACGACGCCGAAAACATTCTTGCGCGCGATTTGACAGCGGTTGATCTGCGCAATCCCAAACGCCCTGTCCTTCGCCTTGCCCCGCCCGCCCTTGATGCGCTGCGCGCAGTTCATGGCATCACCGTTCCCACGGAGTCAAAATCATGACCGACCTGTACCAATCCCAACGTGCCATGCGAAATCTGCGAAAGGCTGCCCTGCAAAGGGGGATGATCGCGATCTTGGATGTGGGCACGTCAAAGATCGCCTGTCTGATCTTGCGCTTTGACGGGCTAGAGGACACGAGCGACGGCGATGGTGTGGGGTCGATGGCGGGACAGTCGAACTTTCGCGTCATAGGCGCTGCCACGACACGCTCGCGCGGGGTGCGCTTTGGCGAAATCAGCGCCATGAACGAAACCGAACGCGCCATTCGCACCGCGGTGCAGGCGGCCCAAAAAATGGCCAATGTGCGGGTGGATCATGTGATCGCCTGCTTTTCGGGCGGCGAACCGCGCAGCTATGGCCTTGCGGGCGAGATTGAGCTGCACGATGCCTTGGTCCACGAAAACGATGTGTCGCGTGTTTTGGCCGCCTGCAATGCGCCCGACATCGGTGAGGGGCGTGAGGTGATCCATGCCCAACCGGTGAACTTCGCGCTTGATCACCGCTCTGGATTGGCCGATCCGCGTGACCAAAGCGGCAACCGTTTGGCCTGTGATATGCACCTTTTGACGGTAGATGCAGCCGTCGTGCAAAACCTTTTATACTGCATCAAGCGCTGTGACCTTGATCTGGCGGGCATCGCTTCGTCGGCCTACGCCTCAGGGATAGCAGCGCTGGTCGAGGACGAGCGCGAACTGGGGGCTGCGTGCATCGACATGGGCGGTGGGTCGACGGGCCTGTCGATCTTTATGAAAAAGCACATGATTTTTTCGGATTCGGTGCGCCTTGGGGGCGATCATGTCACCTCGGACATCGCGCAGTGTTTGCACGTGCCCTTTGCCGTGGCCGAGCGTATCAAAACCAAACACGGCGGGGTTCATGCCACGGGCATGGATGACCGCGAGATGATCGAGATTGGGGGCGACAGCGGCGATTGGGAAAAAGACCGCCGCCAAGTCAGCCGCACCGAATTGATCGGCATCATTCGCCCGCGTGTGGAAGAGATCCTAGAACAAGCCGCCGAACGGCTGGATGCAGCAGGGTTTTCGCATTTGCCCAGCCAGCAGATCGTGCTGACGGGTGGGGCAAGCCAGATCCCCGGGCTAGACGGTTTGGCTAGCCGCATCCTTGGCCAACGCGTCCGCATGGGCCGGCCCTTGCGCGTACAAGGCCTGCCGCAAGCCGCCACTGGTCCGTCTTTTGCCTCGACTGTGGGCCTGTGTCTGTTTGCTGCCCATCCGCAAGATGAATGGTGGGATTTCGAGATTCCCGCCGAACGCTATCCGGCGCGGTCAATCAAAAGAGCGCTAAAATGGTTTAAAGACAACTGGTGACCCCCAATATCCTGCGCTTTAAGCGACATGGGGGGGGTAGTTGAAATATATTTACCATATTTTGTGGTGGAGATGCGGTTTTTTAGTGACGTTTCTCTGCATTGTGTCTAAGATCAGGATTAAGTCGGCCTGTTCAGCGGCAAAAGCGGACGTGTCGGCATAAAAGACGAAAAAGAAAAGGGCAGCGCGGGGCCGCTGCTTCACAACAAAAACGGCGGGACGTGACATGGCTTTGAACCTTACAGTCAATGCAGAGCGTGAAGACTTGAAGCCGCGCATTACGGTGTTTGGCGTCGGCGGCGCTGGGGGCAACGCGGTCAATAATATGATCGACAAGAAACTCGAAGGTGTCGAGTTTGTTGTGGCCAACACAGATGCGCAGGCGTTGCAGCAAAGCCGCTCTACCCATAAGATCCAAATGGGTCTGAAAGTCACCGAAGGACTGGGGGCTGGTGCGCGCCCGTCTGTCGGATCCGCCGCCGCTGAGGAATCTATCGAGCAGATCGTAGACCATCTGGCCGGCGCACATATGTGCTTTATAACCGCAGGCATGGGTGGGGGGACAGGTACAGGCGCTGCCCCCATCATCGCGCAAGCGGCCCGCGAATTGGGCGTGCTGACTGTGGGTGTCGTAACCAAGCCCTTCCAGTTCGAAGGTAACAAGCGGATGCGTCAAGCCGAAGAAGGCATTGAGGCGCTGCAAAAGGTCGTCGACACATTGATCGTCATCCCCAACCAGAACCTGTTCCGTTTGGCCAACGAACGCACCACCTTTACCGAAGCCTTCGCGATGGCGGACGACGTTTTGTATCAAGGTGTCAAAGGTGTGACTGACTTGATGGTTCGCCCTGGCTTGATCAACCTAGACTTTGCCGATGTTCGCGCCGTGATGGACGAAATGGGCAAAGCCATGATGGGTACTGGCGAAGCTTCAGGCGACGACCGTGCGGTTCAGGCGGCCGAAAAAGCTATTGCCAACCCGCTTTTGGATGAAATCAGCCTGCATGGTGCCAAGGGTGTGCTTATCAACATCACTGGCGGTTATGACCTGACGCTCTTTGAACTGGACGAAGCGGCCAATATCATCCGCGAAAAGGTCGATCCCGACGCGAATATCATCGTGGGCTCTACCTTGGACACCACGATGGAAGGCGTGCTGCGCGTGTCGGTCGTGGCAACCGGCATCGACATTAAAAACGCCAAAGTCGAACCTCCGCACGCCCGCCGCTCGCTGCATGAACCGCTTAAGCCCGCGCCTGTGGTAGAAGCCCCCGTTGCCCAAAAAGCCCCTGTCGTGGCTGAGCAGGAACCCGCCCCCGTGCGCGCCCAGTTCGAACAACCGCGCAGTTTCACGCCTGAAGTCGACGAAGTGCCAGCCCCCGTCTATCGCCCTGTCGAAGAGCAGCGTCCCGCGCAAGCAGCCCAAGCCATGCCGCGCGATAATGACGCAGCCAACTTCATCGCACCGCGCCCGCGCCCAATGGGTTCCCCCTCGCCCGAGGCTATGGCACGCCTGCAAGCCGCCGTGAGCAGGGCACCCGCCCAGCAGACCGCCCGCGCCATGGCGCCTGCCGCGCCCAAAGTGACCGAACGCCCCCGCTTTGGCATCGGATCGCTGATCAGCCGGATGTCGGGCGGCGGCGCTGAAGCCGCCCAACCGCAGCGCGCCCAGCCCCCCGTCACAAGTTATGATGACGAGGCAGAGCCTGCATCCGATCAAGATAGGATGGAAATTCCCGCCTTCTTACGCAGGCAGGCAAACTGACCCAACTGGGCCGTTGAAACACGTTCAAAAGCCCGGGTGCAAACCTTGGGCTTTTTTCTTTTATATCAACGCATTGCGCGCATTTTGGGATTGTTACAAGACGTCACAAAGCGTGAATTGAGCTTGCCTGCTTGACGCGCTATCGAAGGGCTATAAA
This sequence comes from Paracoccaceae bacterium, assembly GCA_947468085.1. GTDB lineage: Bacteria > Pseudomonadota > Alphaproteobacteria > Rhodobacterales > Rhodobacteraceae > Stagnihabitans. The sequence goes on from CANIKY010000003.1 coordinate 42,719, forward strand.
AGGGCGAACTTATAGTCTGTGTGCAGGAACTTTTAAGAGGTGCTGGTGCAAAATACGGTCAAATCGGCGGTAAGCTTTAAAGGTACGGGCCTGCACAGTGGCAAGCCGGTGCATATGGCTATTCGCCCTGCCTCGGCCGATTATGGCATTTGGTTTCGGCGCACCGATCTGCGCAGGGGCGACCCTTTGGTGGCCGCGCGCTGGGATGCAGTTGTTCCTTCAAAGCTGTGCACCCAAATCGCCAATGACGACGGCGTGCAGGTGTCCACCATCGAACATCTGATGGCAGCATTGGCCGGTTTGGCCGTGAACAACGCCTTGATTGAAATCGACGGCCCTGAAGTGCCGATCCTTGACGGTTCTGCTGCGCCATTTGTTGCGGGTATCATGGCCAAGGGCATTCAACCCCAATCGGCACCCGCCCGCGCCATTCGCGTTCTTTTGCCGGTTGAGGTTCAAGACGGTGCAGCCTTTGCCCGCCTAGACCCCGCCGAAATGCTTGAAATCGACTTTCGAATCGACTTTGCTGATGGTGGGATTGGCCAGCAATCGCGCCATCTGAATATGGCCAACGGCGCCTTTGTGCGCGAGCTGTGCGATTCGCGCACCTTCTGCCGCCAATCAGATGTCGAGGCAATGCGCGCTGTGGGCCTTGCCCAAGGCGGCACTTTGGACAATGCGGTGGTGTTTGACGGCGACAAGGTGCTGTCTCCGGGCGGTTTACGCTATGCGGACGAACCTGTGCGCCACAAGATGTTGGATGCTTTGGGGGATCTTTCTTTGGCCGGCGCGCCGCTTTTGGCCCGCTATACGGGGGTTCGGGCGGGTCATGCCCTGACAAACCGGCTGCTCCATAAGCTTTTCACCACGCCGGGCGCCTTTGTCATGGATGATTGCGATGCCTTGGCGGGTGGTAAGTTGCCCGGTGTTGGCGTGCATCGCGGGGATTTCCCGCTTTACGCCTAAGCCTGCGCCGCGAAGACGAAAGCCGTTTTGCGCCCCGGATTTTTATGTGTTAGGACATCGTAAAGGATGGCAAGGCGCAGGTTGTGTCAGGCCACGATGGGTTGGGGATAGGCAAGACGATGGCAATGGCAAGGTCAAGCTTACAGCGCGGTCTGGGAATTGCGCTGATATTGGCCGCGCTGGCCGCTTGCAGCCCAAAAACCCCAGACGCCAATCCTCTCGACAGTTTGACGGCCGAACAGATCTATATGAAGGGCGAATTGGCCTTTGATGGCAAAGGCGATGCCAAGACCAACGCCAAGACAGCCCTAACCTATTTTCAAGATGTGGAACGGCTTTATCCTTATACGGAATGGGCTAAGCGCGCCGTGATCATGCAGGCCTTTACGCTGCATAAAACAAAGAACTACGACGAATCGCGCGTCGCCGCCCAACGCTATATCGAGTTCTACCCCGCCGGCGAAGATATGGCTTATGCCCATTATCTTGTGGCGCTTTCCTATTACGATCAAATCGACGAGGTGGGCCGCGATCAGGGCCTGACCTTCCAAGCCCTGCAAGCCCTTCGCGTGGTGATCGAGCAATATCCTGACAGCGAATATGCCAAATCTGCCATGATGAAATTCGATTTGGCCTTTGACCATCTGGCCGCCAAAGAAATGGAAATTGGACGCTATTATCTTAAAAAGCGCCAATACAGCGCCGCTTTGAACCGCTTTCGCACAGTGGTTCAAGATTACCAAAACACCGCCCAGACGGCCGAGGCGCTGGAACGTTTGGTTGAATGCTATCTGGCCCTTGGCCTGCCGGACGAAGCACAGACCGCCGGTGCCATTTTGGGCTATAACTATAAATCCAGCCCATTTTACGTTGATGCCTTTAACCTGCTGAAAAAGCAGGGCTTGGCCCCCGAAGCCAAAGGCACGGGCTGGCTGTCAACGATTTACCGGCAGATGATCAAAGGCGAGTGGCTGTGACACCAAAGGCCCGCGGATGGCGTGATGCTACGCATCCTTGAAATCCGCGATGTGCTGATTATTGATCGGTTGGATCTGTCGTTCCAGCCGGGCCTGAACGTGCTGACGGGCGAAACCGGTGCGGGCAAATCCATTTTGCTGGACGCTTTGGGCTTTGTGCTTGGCTGGCGCGGCCGCGCTGATTTGGTGCGCTCTGGCGCCGATCAGGGCGAGGTGACAGCCGTCTTTGACCTGCCCCAAAATCACGCCGCCCGCGCCGTGCTAAAGGCCGCGGGGCTTGAGCCTGCGGATGAGTTGATCTTACGGCGGACCAACAGTTCCGATGGCCGCAAAAGCGCTTATGTGAACGACCGCCGCGCCTCGGGTGAGGTGCTGCGGGATCTGTCGGAGACGTTGGTTGAACTGCATGGCCAGCACGATGATCGTGGCCTGCTAAACCCGCGCGGCCATCGCCAATTGCTGGACAGTTTTGCAGCCCTTGATCTGTCAGGCCTGCGCGCCGCTTGGCGGGCAAGGGCCGATGCGTTACGCGATCTGACTGCGGCCGAATCCGCCCTTGCCGCCATCCGCGCCGAAGAGGATTTTTTGCGCCACGCTGTGGCCGAATTGAACAAGCTTGATCCCAAGGCGGGCGAAGAAGCCGCTCTCGACACCCAGCGCCGATCCATGCAGGGGGCATCGCGCATCCGTGAAGACATCGCCCGCGCGCAACAGGTTTTGGGGCAGGGGGCTGACCCCGCTTTGCAAGATGCGCTGCGCTGGCTGGCCGGCGTGTCAGACAAGGCCGAAGCGCGGCTTGATGCACCCCTCGGCGCCCTTGAACGTGCCATTGCGGAATTGGCGGAAGCTCAATCAGGTGTGGAAAGCTGCCTAGACGCGCTCGATTTTGACGAGACCGCCCTAGAACGCTTGGAAGAACGCCTCTTTGCGATCCGTGCGCTTGCGCGCAAGCATGGGGTGTTGCCCGATGATCTGGGCCCGCATGCCGATGTGCTGCGCGCAAGACTGGACGCGCTGGATGGTGGCGAGCGCGGGTTGATCCGCTTGCGCCAAGCAGCCAGCACGGCTGAAGCCGACTTTACCCGCCGCGCTGAGGCTATGACCCAAGCACGCCGTTTAGCAGGCGTGCGGCTAGACAGCGCGATGCAGGGCGAACTTGCCCCGCTCAAGATGGAACGCGCCGTCTTTCGCACCGAACTTGCGCCCCAACAGCCTGGCCCCGATGGGCAAGATGAAGTGACCTTTACAGTCGCCCCCAATCCGGGCGCTCCTGCGGGGCCTTTGAACCGCATCGCCTCGGGTGGGGAACTCAGCCGCTTTCTTTTGGCGCTGAAGGTCTGCCTGACCGGCCAAACGCCCGGCCTGACGCTGATCTTTGACGAGATTGACCGCGGTGTTGGTGGGGCCACGGCCGATGCCGTGGGCCGCCGTCTGGCGCATTTGTCGCAGGATGCACAGGTGCTGGTTGTCACCCATTCGCCACAGGTGGCGGCCTTGGGCGCGCATCATTGGCGCGTGGAAAAGCGCGTGGAAAACGACATGACCCTGTCCACGGTTGTCGCCCTAACCCGCGAAGCACGGGTCGAAGAAATCGCACGCATGCTGGCGGGTGATACGATCACCCAAGCCGCCCGCGACGCTGCGCGCGCCCTATTGGCCGGTGGCTGAGAAAGTCATGCTCACGGCCTGCCATCCCTTGTTGCGCGCCGTCAAAACTGCCGTCAGAACCGCGCTAAACCGCGGCATTTCGGCGCCCTGATCGTCGCGCGCGCCACTGACAACAAAGCGCTGCGTCACAATCGCAGCCCCGGGCCCCAACATCCGCAAGCGGTGCTTGCCCGATACCAAGCGCGCGGCGGCAAAGATCCCAGCGAACTCGCCTGCAAAGGCCACTTCAGCATTAGCAGCGCTGTCAACCAAAGCCCCCGTCAAGGTCAGCACGTCGGCATCTTCGGCCAAGAAACCGGCCAGTTCAGCCCCATCCTGCCGCCCAAAGGCGCTGGCGAAATGCTTGGCAAACTCTTCTGGGCCCGTCATTGCGCCATCCGCTTCATTGTTGTGGCCAGATCCCCATATCCAGTGAATCGGCGTTCATAGGCAAGCCCAAGTCGATTGGCGCAGTCGGCGGCTTTCACATCCAAGGCGGGGTCGTTGGTTTGGGCCTGATAGACTAGTTTGGTGTAATTGCCAAAGTAAGTGTCGCGAAGTTGAGGATAGCGGTCCAATCCCATGGGCTTCCAGACAAAGGCATCAAATTGGCGCACCAGAAAGTCGGTCAGATAAAAGGCCGAGATTTCGCTGTCCAGATGCTGGGCAAAGGTTTCATTGCCTTCAAAGAACGAATAACAATGCGGGCCTGCGATCATCTCGACGCCCAATTCGGCGCATTTGGCCGCCAGCAACCCGCCCGTGCCGCAATCGGCATAAAGGACGAACAGCGACTGATACCGGTCGCGGTGCTCTTCGATGGTGCGGGCCACTTCGGCCGTGATCTTTTCTGGGTAGAGATGCAACTTGGCGGGCAGACATTGCACATCCATATGCTGCCAGCCATTGGCCTTGATCAGCGCCAAAACCTCATGGGCCAAAGCGCCACAAGCGATCAACAGCACCGAACCGCTTTGACGGGGTGCCAGACCAGTTTCGGTCAGGTCGATGTCATTTGGCTGTTCCATGCGCTCTTTTAGATGGCTCTGCGCCAAAGCCCAAGCCACAAATGAAAACCCCGGGCTTAGGGCCCGGGGCTATCGGCGATTTTCAGCGATCAGGCGGTGGCGCGGTTGTGCTTGCGCAGCATATAGGCCTTGGCCGTTTCAACCGCCACTGCCGCATCGCGGCAATAGGCGTCTGCACCGATGGCTTTGGAAAACTCTTCGTTCAAAGGCGCTCCGCCCACCAGAACGATATAATCCTCGCGCATGCCCTTTTCTTTCAACGTGTCGATCACGACTTTCATATAGGGCATGGTCGTGGTTAGCAGCGCCGACATGCCCAAGATATCGGGCTTTTCAGATTCTATCGCCGCCAGATATTTCTCGACCGAGTTGTTGATGCCCAGATCTTTCACCTCAAACCCAGCGCCTTCCATCATCATGCCGACAAGGTTCTTGCCGATATCATGAATGTCGCCTTTGACGGTACCGATCACCATCTTGCCCATGCGCGGTGCGCCCGTTGCAATCAACAGCGGTTTTAGAATGGCCATGCCACCCTTCATCGCATTGGCGGCCAGCAGCACTTCGGGCACAAACAAAATGCCGTCGCGGAAGTCTGCGCCCACGATCGTCATGCCCGCAACCAAAGCTTTGGTCAGCGTGTCATAGGGCGTCCAATTGCGCGCGATCAGGATGTTGACGCCTTCTTCGATCTCTTCTTTCAGACCGTCGTAAAGATCGTCGTGCATTTGCAAGACAAGTTCATCGTCAGACAGTTCAGACAGGATGATTTCCTCGTCGTCGGCCATGCTCATGCTCCTTCGCGCGTTTCTTCGTCAATGGGGCCAAAGCCCGCCGGCCACTTTTCCTTTAGCGACATGCCCCGAATGAAAGCCGACAGCAAGGGGGCAAGTGCGCGGCGAATTGTAAAGGATTTTGGCGGCTTGGCCTATCTGGGGGTTAGGGTATGGCAGGCAGCGATGCGCCGTTTGCGACAGTTTTGCGGGAAAGCCCCTTGTGATGTTCTTATTATGTTCTAAAATGGCTGCATGGATCATCCAAAGCCCCTCTCGAATCCTGCCCAAAAGCTGCGTGCCCGTGGTGCTGCCAGCAACGCGGCGGGACGATTTGAGCCTACCCAACGTGAGGTTTTCGATGATGGCTGGGATTTGCCTGCTGATCCCCACCTGCTGCGCACCGAGGTGCGCATCGAAGAACCGCGCTCTGCTATCACCTACAACACCTCACCCGATCTGCCCTTTGACCGCTCGATCAACCCGTATCGCGGCTGCGAGCATGGCTGTATTTATTGCTTTGCGCGCCCCACCCATGCCTATCTGAACCTCTCGCCGGGGTTGGATTTTGAAACCAAACTCATCGCCCGCCCCGGCATCGCCCAAGTGCTTGACCGCGAGTTGCGGGCCCGCGCTTACAAAGTGGCTCCCATAGCCCTTGGCACCAACACCGACCCTTACCAGCCGATCGAGGCGGAACAGCGCGTGATGCGCGATGTCTTGGCGACCTTGCTTGCCTTTCGTCACCCCGTCGCCATCACCACCAAGGGCACCTTGGTCGAACGTGATTTAGACCTGCTGGTGCCCTTGGCCCAGTTGGGCCTGACGCGGGTAGGCATTTCGGTGACCACACTTGACCCAGTCCTTTCGCGCAAGATGGAACCGCGCGCGCCAAGCCCCGCGCGCCGTTTGGCGGTGATCGAAAAGCTGGCCAAGGCGGGGGTGTCGGTGCGGGTGATGGTGTCGCCCTTGGTGCCCGGCCTGTCAGATCATGAATTGGAACCGATCCTAGAGGCTGCCGGCAAGGCGGGGGCTACGGCGGCAAGCTACATCAACCTGCGCCTGCCGCGTGAAGTGTCGCCGTTGTTTCAAGACTGGCTGGCCACCCATTACCCCGACCGCGCCGCCAAGGTCATGGCGCGGGTGCGCGAAATGCATGGCGGCAAGGACTATGACGCCGACTGGGGCGAACGTTTTACCGGCACCGGCCTATGGGCAAACCTGATGAAACGCCGCTTTCATGTGGCCGTTGCGCGCTTTGGTCTAGACCAACCGCTGACCGCCTTGCGCACTGATCTCTTCCGCGCGCCCACCGCACGGGGCGCACAAATGAGGTTTGATCTGTAAGGCCGTGCTGCCTGACAGCATCACCCCCGCTTGTTGCGGCGTTCGCGCTTGGGGTCGCCCGATGTGTCGCCCGTGCCATCCTTGGCCGAAGAGAACGCGCCAAGCTTGGTCTGAATATCCTCAACCGATGGCTTGGGCCCTTTGGGCCGCGTTTCCAAAGCGTGGCGCATCGCCTTTAGATGCTCTGGCATGGTGCCGCAGCACCCGCCGATGATCTTCACCCCCGCATCACGGGCCAGCACCGCATAATCGGCCATCAGGTCGGGCGTGCCGTCATAATGGATGTGGCCATCGTGATACTTCGGAATGCCCGCATTGCCCTTGGCAATGATCGCACGGTGGGTGTTTGTCATTTCAAACCCCAAGACCGTGCGCATCAGATCGGCCGCCCCAACGCCGCAATTGGCCCCAAAGGCCAGCGGCGGATGTGCCATCTTTTCCACCAACGCCGCCATTCCGGCAGAGGTCAGGCCCATCATCGTGCGCCCTGCGGTGTCAAAGCTCATCGTGCCGCACCACGCCATACCGGCAAGCGAGGCGGCCTCGGCGGCGGCGGCGTATTCTTCAAAGGCCGACATGGTTTCAATCCACAAAACATCCGCGCCGCCGGCTTTCAAAGCCTCGGCCTGTTCGTGGAAAATCTCGACGGCCAGCGCATGGGTCATGGTGCCCATGGGTTCAAAAATCTCGCCCGTCGGGCCGATGGATCCTGCCACAACCACAGGGCGGCCAGCGGCATCGGCAATCTCGCGCCCCAAACTGGCGGCCACACGGTTCAACTCTCCCACGCGGCCTTGCGCGCTGTGCAGCTTTAATCGCGCCGCATTGCCGCCAAAAGAGTTGGTTAGGAACAAATCCGACCCCGCCTGAACCGCGCCGCGGTAGAGGGTGCGGATGTTGTCGGGTTGGTCAATGTTCCAAAACTCCGGCGGCTCGCCCGAGGACAGGCCCATATTGAACAGATTGGTGCCGGTGGCCCCATCTGCCAAAAGCCAGTCCTGCGTCGCCATCAGGCGGGACAGAAGATCTTGTGCCATAAGGCCCCCTTGATCCTATCAGAGTTCGGTCAGCAGTTGCGCCTTCGCTTCGGGCATAAGGGCCATCAGTTTGGCACGCACGGCATCGGCGCTGGACTGGGCACCCAGATCTTTGGCAACCTTGGCGACAACATCCTCAGATCCGGCCTCGGCCATATCGGCCATGACGACCTCCATCGCGTAGGCATCGGCATCCGCCCCTGATTTGCCCAAAAGCCCTGCGGCCCAAAGGCCCAAAAGCTTGTTGCGCCGCGCTTCGGCGCGAAACTGCATTTCGGAATCATGGGCGAATTTGCTTTCAAACGCATTTTCGCGGTCATTGAACGTGGTCATGATAGGCCCCTTGGCTGCTTTGTGCTTTGCTGCTTCATATGCCTGCCCCAAGGCCCTACTTCAAGGGGCCCCCGCTACTTTCCGCACGGGTCTGGGGGGCTTGGCCGATCCGCCTTGCCGCAGGGCGGGCCATGGCGTATAGCCCCCCCAGAAGGGTCGGCGCCCATGGTGCCGCGTAAGGCAAGCGCCGCCCTGTGGAAAGTTTCGGAGCGTTCATGGCACGGCGCAAGAAGATTTACGAAGGCAAGGCAAAGATCCTGTACGAAGGACCAGAGCCGGGCACATTGGTACAATATTTCAAAGACGAAGGGGCTGCAGGCCCCACCGCGACCGAAGGCGAAAACCTCGCGCCGGAAGGCAAGGGCGTGCTGAACAACCGCCTGTCAGAATTCTTCATGTCGGGCCTGAATTCTATCGGCGTGCCCACCCATTTCATCCGCCGCATCAACATGCGCGAGCAGTTGGTCCGCGAGGTCGAGATTGTGCCGCTAGAGGTTGTTGTGCGCAACTTTGCCGCCGGCGATCTGTCGGCGCGCTTGGGCATTCCCGAAGGCACGGCCCTGCCGCGCCCGATTGTGGAGTATTTCTACAAAGACCCGCGCCTGAATGCGCCCTTGGTCAGTGAAGAGCATATCATCGCCTTTGGTTGGGCCAGCCAGCAGGATCTGGACGATATCATCGCCCTTGCCCTGCGGGTGAACGACTTTTTGTCTGGCGTCATGCTGGGCGTGGGCATCCGCTTGGCCGATTTTCGCATCGAAGTGGGCAGGGTTTGGGAGGGCGATTTCATGCGCCTGCTTCTGGCCGATGAAATCAGCCCCGACAGTTGCCGCCTGTGGGACCTGCGCCGCCCTGAAGGGGCAGCCGGTGTTGCAGAGCCCGGCCCTTTGGCCGATGTCTACACCGAACTGGCACGGCGCTTGGGGGTTTTGCCTTCCAACGTCACGCATGCGCCAAAACCGACCCTGATCAACTGATCCTATAGGAGCCCGCGATGAAAGCCCGTGTCACCGTTATGCTCAAAGCTGGCGTTTTGGATGTGCAAGGCGAAGCCGTGCGCTTTGCCTTGGGCACTTTGGGTTTTGCAGGGGTGAACGGCGTGCGCCAAGGCAAGGTGATCGAGTTGGATTTGGCCGAACCCGATGCCACCGCCGCCGAGGCTGCTGTGAAGGCCATGTGCGAGAAGCTTTTGGCCAATACAGTGATTGAAAGCTACAAGGTCGAAATCCTGTAAGCGCCGTCTTGACCTTACCGCCGCCCTGCGCCACCCCTTGATCATCAGGGGGATCTATCATGCGCGCAGCCGTTATCCGACAGTATCGGGCCGATCTTAGCCTTGAAACCGTGCCCGACCCCGTCTGTGAGGCGGACGGCGTGGTGGTCAAGGTGCTGGCCTGCGGCATCTGCCGCAGCGATTGGCACGGCTGGGTCGGCGAACATGCCAAGGTGAAACCCGGGGCCATTCCGGGCCATGAATACTGCGGCGAAGTGGTCGAAGCGGGCCCCTTGGCGCGCTGGAAGGTGGGCGAGCGGATCATTGCGCCCTTCATCCTAGCCTGTGGTGACTGCCCTGAATGCAGATCAGGTCAAACCACCACCTGCCGCGCCCAACGCGTGCCGGGCTTTGGCGAGCCGGGGGCCTATGCGGAATATGTCTCGGTCCCTCATGCGCACAACCTGACGCGCTTGCCTGATTTTCTAACGCCCGCGTTGGCGGCAGGTTTGGGGTGCCGTGTGACGACCGCCTATCATGCGCTTACGGGGCGGGCGGGTTTGCAGGCGGGCGAATGGCTGGCCATCCACGGTACGGGCGGCATCGGCCTTTCGGCCCTGATCATCGGCAAGGCGCTTGGGGCGCGGATCGTGGCGGTGGATGTGGTGGGCGAACGGCTGACCCATGCGCTTTCCTTAGGGGCCGAACATGTCATCAACGCAGCGGAAGGCGACACAGCCGCCCGCATCCGCGAGGTGACAGGCGGCGGGGCCCATGTTTCGATCGAAGCCTTGGGGATTGCGGCCACCGCCAATGCCTCGATCGAATGTCTGCGGCCCTTGGGGCGGCATGTGCAGGTGGGCTTGCCCACGGGGCATACAGCGCAGATGCAGATCAATATGAACGCGGTTTATATGAAGCAACTCGCCCTTTTTGGCACGCGCGGCATGCCCGCGTGGCGCTATCCCTCGCTGTTGTCGCTGATCGAAACCGGTCAAGTCGATGTGCGCCCGATTGTGGCGCGCCATGTTGCGCTGTCACAGGCCAGCGCCGAATTGCGCGCCTTTGACGGGCCGATGGCCCCCGGCGTGGCCGTGATCACCGATCTTTTGGGCTAAGGTCAGCGGGCCTTGGGCGCTTGCCCCTTGGTCAGGTGGTAAAACCCATTCCCCGCCACCTTGGCCCAGTCTGACGCGCTGCCATCCGGCCAGATCACCCGCACCTCGGCCTTCGCACTGGCTCCAAGACCAAAGTGCCACCAGCCCAACTGCCCGCCCGCATGGCCCCCGCCCGACGTAATCTCGCGCCGCTGCACAAGCTCGCCTTGGCGCACCTCGATCCACGCGCCAATGCTGTCGCGGTTGGCCCCGTCTTGATGCAGCGCAAGTTGCAGCCAGTGGCCTTTGCTTGCACCCTCATTGCGCCACACCTCGGCCCCCGTGTTGCGATTGACAACCACGATGTCTAACTGCCCATCGTCGTTCAAATCCACAACCGAAGCGCCGCGCGCTTGGGCAAAGCTTGCCACACCGGTCCGATCGCCCGCCTCCTCAAACGTGCCATCGGGCAGGCCCAAAAGCAGGTTGTTGGGGTCTTTCATCGCGAAATCCGGCATGGCCGACACATTGCCCTTCGCGATAAACAGGTCTTGCACGCCGTCGTTGTTCACATCCTGAAACTCGGCATGCCAACCGGTGGAGGGGTGAAAATCCCCGCCCGTATAGGGCCGCTGGGCGATGGCATGGCTGGCAAAGGCGATGTCTTTGAAGGTGGCCTTGTCTGGCCCTGCGGCCAGCACCTGCAACTTGCTGTCTGCCATCGAGGTCAGGAAGTAATCTGGAAAGCCGTCGCCATTCACATCGGTGCTGGCAATGCCCATGCCCCAGATTTTCAGCGGCTTCCACCCTTCGGCTGCCGTATAAAGGGTAGGCGGCGCATCGGGGGCGATCTGCCACATCTGCTCGGTGCCGCCCTTGTAATACTCGCGGTCGTTTGACACGCGCAAAGACGGGGTGCCAGAACGGTTCCAGTCGGTGAACAGCATCGACAGGCTGCAAAAGCTGGGTTTCAGATCAAAGGGTGCCGTAAAGCCCTGCCCCTTGGGGCGGTACAGCGCATCCGGCGTGCATGATCCCCAAGGAAAAGCTTCCTCCTTGCGGTCGATATAGGTGCCAATGGCGAATGTGGGCCAAGTCTGGCCTTTTTCCCAAGTTGCGGCAAAGGCGGTTGACCACAGATCGCGCCCGTCAAAGCCCCACGCCTCGTTGGCGCGACTAAACTGGCACTGGCCCAAACCGCGCATCACCACATCTTCGCCCGAGCGCAACAGATTAAGGTCAAGGATCCCGTCGCTGTCGATGTCCAGCGGATAGGCCCCCGTCACGCGGTCCAACTCTACCCCCGAGGTCAGCGCGGTGAATTTGAGCGCGCCCCCCGTTGGGCTTTCATTGGCGTAAAGCGTGGCCTTTTGCGTGCCACCTGCCAAAAGCAATTCCGGCTTGCCATCGCCCGAACAGTCAAAAGCCGCAACGCCGCCGCCCGTCATAAACTCCCAATCGCCCGCATAGGTGCTGGAAACGCCGGCGGTGGCGGTTTCGTTCACATAGCGCGGAACCTCGACATCGGCGAAAGCCGGCGCTGCCAAGGCTGGGCTGACCAGCAGGGTTAAGGCCAAAAGCCGCATCTTATGCCCTTGTCTTCAAAGCAATGGCATAGGCCGCAATGCAGCGGCCTTGATCTTGCCCATTCGTGATGGCGGGCATGAAATGAATGCCGCCGTAAAGCCTGGACATCGCAGCCTCATCCGCTGCGGCCCAGAAACTGGCAAAGCTGCGGGTCGGCGCGCCGTCTGGCGTGGGGCTTTCGTCGGTAAAGCTATAATCCGCACCAAAAAGGGCGGTCAAAACTGCCGCTGCCGCCGCCGATTGGGTGGAATGGCCCGAAGGGTATTCGGGGAAGGGCGGGGTGGTCAGCAAAGGCTCCCACTTGGGGTCGATGACCTTTTTGATATAGCTGATCGGGCGGATCAGATCGTATTGGAACTTGGCCGACCAGCAGCCAATGAAGGCATCGGCCATGGCCACGCCCATACGCGCCAAAGCTTCGACCTGCGCGGTCAGGTCCAGCCCTTTTTCGCGGGAAACTTGGGCCATGATGGCGACCCAATGGCCGGGCGGGGTGTAAGACAGCATAGCGTCATCCGACCAAAACCGCGCGATTTGCTTTTGGTCGTCTGTCAGCGATTGGCTGGTGGTGTAAACCTCCATCGCCTCGGCATAAAAGGCAGAGGACGGGTCTTCCGAATAGTCCGTGGGTGCTGGCAAGGTGCAGGTGTCGCCCGCAGGCATCGCAAAGGGGCGGTTTTTGCCCCAGTCGGGGAGCAAAGGCGCTTGTTGCAGAACGATTTTTGACGTGGGCACCCAATGCCCCGGTGCAAGGTTCAAGGCATAGGTCGCCGGAAAGCCCATGTTCGCAATCACAGCGCCGCCATCAGTGCGGCTCCACTCAAGGATCGCCGCAGCCAAAGTGGCGCCGTAAGACCGGCTTGCCGCCACGACATCTGCCGCCATGCCCATTGCCGCCTGCTCAGCCAAGCGGGCGGTCAGCGTTTGCATCGCGTGTTGGCCAGTGGGGCCAGTGTTGGAAAAGAGATCGTGGATCAAAACATCCATCACGGCGTTCAAAATGACGGCTGCATCATAGCCTTGCCCCGGTGCGCGGTCGGGCAGGGTGGTCAGGCCATTCAACTGGCCGCGCAAACTGTGCAGGGCCTTGTCACCACTGGCCAGCGCCTCAAACGCAGCCACACCCATATAGGCCAGCGTACGGCTAGCGACGGGCGGGGTATAGGTGGGTGTGTGGCGCACCAGTTCTAGGGCAAGACGCAGCCAAGTGCCCAGCACCTTAGACGCAACAGCCTCGCGCGTCTCGCCTTGCGCACGGGCCGTGCCGCCCAACAGTGCCAAGGCCACGCCCGCGCTTAGAAATTCCCGCCGCAGCATCCCCCCGCCCCCCCATTTTGTCTTTGTCCCAATACTCCGGGGTCCGGGGCTGGCCCCGGTAATGCTGCAACCTGCTTAGCCATGTCAGATCAAACGAAGCGGTTCCACAGGTTTTCCAACCGCTCTTGCCGGCCCGATTTGGGTTGAGGCTCTAGCCCCTCGGCTGTGACGCGGGCGGCGGCTTCGGCCAGACCGCCCTTCAGCATCGCCTGCGCTTTGGGGGTGGACCAGCCTGCATAACGCGCGGCGCGGGCCTTTTCCAACCCGCCATCGGTCAACAAACCAGCCGCGGCTTTCAACGCGCGTGCGCAGGTGTCCATACCGCCGACATGGCCCAAGATCAGATCCTCGGCATCCAAGCTTTGGCGGCGGATCTTGGCGTCAAAGTTCGTACCGCCGGTGTGCAGCCCGCCGCCTTTGAGGATCTCGTAATAGGCCAGCGCCATTTCGGGCGTGTTGTTGGGGAATTGGTCAGTGTCCCAGCCCGACTGGTAATCGTTGCGGTTCATGTCGATCGACCCAAGGATCCCCAGCGACGCGGCAAGCGCCAGTTCATGTTCGAACGAATGGCCCGCCAAGATCGCATGGCCCTGTTCGATGTTCACCTTAACCTCTTTTTCCAAGCCAAACTGCACCAAAAAGCCGTAAACCGTGGCCACGTCATAGTCATACTGGTGTTTGGAAGGTTCTTGCGGCTTGGGTTCGATCAGGATCGTGCCTTTAAAGCCGATCTTGTGTTTATATTCGACCACCTGTTGCAAGAAGCGGCCTGCATGTTCGCGTTCGGCCTTCAGATCGGTATTCAGCAGCGTTTCATAGCCTTCGCGCCCACCCCACAGCACATAGTTTGCCCCGCCCAGTTTATGGGTGGCATCCAGATTGGCTTTCACCATCGCCGCCGCATAGGCGTAAACATCGGGATCGGGGTTGGTGGCAGCGCCGCTCATCCAGCGGCGGTTCGAGAACATATTGGCCGTGCCCCACAAAAGCTTGGCCTTATGGGTCGCTTGTTTTTCGCCTAGATAATCCACCATCGCTTCCAGATTGCGGGTGCTTTCGGCGAAAGTGGCCCCTTCAGGGCGCACATCGGCGTCGTGGAAGCAGTAAAAGGGCACGCCCAAGATATCAAACATCTCAAAGGCGGCGTCAGCTTTCAGGCGGGCCAGGTCCATCGTCTCGCCAAACCACGGGCGCAGCAGCGTTTGGCCGCCAAAGGGGTCGTGGCCCTGATAGGCGAACGAGTGCCAATAGGCCACGGCAAAGCGCAAGTGGTCCTCCATCCGCTTGCCCATGACCACTTCATCGGGGTTGTAGTGGTGAAAGGCGAATTCGTTGGTGGACGCGGGGCCTTCGTACTTGATGGCCGGGATAGCTTTGAAAAAGTCGGTCATGGCGGCCCTCAGGTTTTGGGTTGTCTTAATGTGAAAGTTGCTGGATCGCCGCTGCCGCGGCACGGTAGCGGGCATGACCGGCGTCAAAGGCGGCGGTCAGTTTGGGGTCGGGGTCGATGGTGCGGGCGATGGGGGGCATCGTGGCAATCTCGGCCCCGGCACCTGTCGCGGCCATCATGCCCAAACGTGCAGCGCCCAAGGCGCCGCCGAAATCGCCGGCTGCGGGCACCAGAACGGGGCAATCTAGCGCTGTGGCGATGGCCTTCAGCCAATAGTCCGATTTGGCCCCGCCACCCACGGCCAGCAGGCTTTCCAACTTTGTACCCGTTGCGGCCAAGGCATCGCGGCTGTCGCGGAAGGCAAAGGTGACACCTTCCAGCACCGCGCGTGTGCCTGCGGCGCGGTCGGTTTGGTGTTCCAGACCCAAGAGTGCGCCGCGAATGGCGGCATCGTTCAAAGGCGTACGCTCGCCGCCCAGATAGGGCAGGAACAGTGCTTTGCCAGGGGATTGCAGCGCGCCAAGCTCACCCGTCAGGGTGGCGGCGGGTTGGCCCACAAGTGCTGCATACCAGTTCAGCGCATCGGTTGCGGCCAATATGACCCCCATCTGGTGCCATGTGTTGGGCAATGCATGGCAAAAGGTGTGCACGGCGGTCGCAGGGTCAGGCTGATAGCCCGCATTGGCGGCAAACAGCACGCCCGAGGTGCCAAGGCTGACGAAGGCTTGACCCGCCTTCACCACGCCCACGCCCACCCCCGCTGCGGCATTATCGCCGCCACCGCCTGCCACAACCACACCGCTTGCCAAGCCCCATCGGCTGGCCAATTCGCCGCGCACATGGCCCGAGGCGGCCGAGCCTTCCACCAGACGCGGCATCTGTGCGCGTGTCAGGCCTGTGGCTTGCAGCAGGTCATCCGACCAATCGCGGCGACCTGTATCCAACCAAGCGGTGCCAGCCGCATCAGACATCTCGCCCACATGCTCGCCCGTCAGCCACAGGCGCAGGTAATCCTTGGGCAAAAGAACCTTGGCCACCTTGGCCCAAAGGGCCGGCTCGTGCTTTTGCACCCAAGCCAGCTTGGGCGCGGTAAAGCCCGGAAAAACGATATTGCCGGTGACGCGCCGGAAAAGCGGGTCGGTGTCCATCTTCGCGGCTTGGGCATGGCTGCGGGTGTCGTTCCAAAGAATGCAGGGCCGCAGCACATCATCGGCCGCATCCAGCAGGGTCGCGCCGTGCATATGGCCCGACAGGCCAATGCCGCGCACCGATCCCAGACCATGGGATGACAGCTTGTCCAAAACGGCCTCGGCGGCGGTGATCCAGCCGTCGGGGGCCTGCTCGCTCCACCCGTCATGGGGGCGTTGTGCGGTCAGGGGGGCCGTGGCCTCGGCCACGATCTTCTGATCGTCGTCGATCAGAATACCTTTTAAGCCAGAGGTTCCAAGGTCAAGACCGATGTACATTAGGCAGCCTTTGCGGGTTTCTTTCCAAGGATGATCATGGAGAGGATATCTTCGTCTGTCACCTGTTTGACATCGACCGTGCCAACCAATTGCCCGTTTTTCATCACTGAAGCGCGGTCGCATAGTTTCATCACATTATGGATGTCATGTTCAATCAGGAAAATGCCCAGACCTTGGGCTTTAAGTTCTTGGATCAGTTCGGCCACCATCTGGGTTTCTTGCGGGCCAAGGGCGGCTGTGGGTTCATCCATAATCAGAATCTTGGCGTTGAAATAGACAGCGCGCGCAATGGCCACCGACTGGCGCTGCCCGCCCGACAAAGCACTGACCGGCACGTTGAACTTGCGAAAGTTCGGGTTCAGTCGGGCCATGATCTTGCGGGTTTCGGCCTCCATCTTGCTGTCGTCCAGAAAGCCGCCCGGTCCAACCAGTTCGCGCCCCAAAAACAGGTTCGAGGCGGCGTTCAGATTGTCGGCAAGGGCCAGCGTTTGATAGATCGTCTCGATGTTTTGGGCGCGGGCATCGCGGGGATTGTTGATGTCAACCTCAGCACCGTTGATCAAAATCTGCCCGGCATCGGCCTTGTAGGCGCCTGACAGGCATTTGATCAGCGTCGATTTTCCCGCCCCGTTGTGGCCCAAAAGCCCCACAACCTCGCCCGGATACAGGTCAACCGTGACATGATCGACCGCCTTGATCCCGCCGAACGAGATTGACATATCCCGCAGTTCGACAAGAGGAGTGCGTGTTTTATTCACCATGATCCTGACCCCCTCACTTGATGCGCTTGCGATAAACGATGTCCAGCCAGACGGCCAAGACCAAGGCGATGCCGATCACGATGCGCTGGTATGAGCCATCGCCAAACCCGATCAACACCATGCCCGTCTGCAGGGATGTCAGGATCAACGCGCCGATGATGGCCCCGTAAACCGTACCAACCCCACCGGCCAGCGACGTGCCGCCCACCACAGCAGCGGCAATCACATACAACTCGTCAAGGTTGCCCATGGCGTTGGTTGCGCTGTTTTGCCGGGCAGAGCCGATCACAGCCGCAATCCCGGCCAAACCGCCCATCAGGGCAAAGATTTTGACAGTCATGGCGCGGGTGTTGATGCCCGACAGGGCCGCCGCCTCGGGGTTGCCGCCGATGGCGAAAACATAGCGGCCAAAGCGGGTGCGCGTCATCAAGACGGTCATGAAGATGGCGACCACGATCAAGATCAGCACAGGATAGGCGTAGCCGTGACCAAACTCTGCCCCTTCAGGCACGGCCAAACCCAGCTGGTCGTAGTATTTCTTGATATTACCCTTGGGCCAGATGTAGGAATTCACGATAGCCGTGGCCCCCAGGATGACAGCGCAGATCAGGCCGCCCATGAACCATTCCGCCCAGACCGGGCGCTGTTGAAAACCGTGCAGTGTGCGCGCCTTGCGGCTTTTTATGACACCCCAAACCACAGCAACAACGGCAACGGCGGCAAAAATCCAGCTTCCGGTGCGGCCCAAGGCGCCAAAAGACCCGCCGCCGATCAGCGCGAATGTATCGTCCATCGGGGCGATTGTCTTGCCGCCGGCAACCAAAAAGGCAGCGCCCCGCCATACCAGCAAACCGCCCAAGGTGACGATGAAAGAGGGGATGTTCAAATAGGCAATCATGCTGCCCTGCAAGGCCCCGATCAGCACGCCCATGGCAATCCCAAAGATCACCGTTATCGCCCAGATCGCTGGATGGCCCAGCCCAAGGGCGGGCGTTAGAAAATCAACCTGCAAAAGCCCCATATACATCCCCACCATGCCCATGATCGAGCCAACGGAGAGGTCAATGTTGCGCGTGACAATGACCAGCACCATACCCGTGGCCATGATGCCAATATAGGCGGTTTGAACACTGAGGTTCCACACGTTGCGCGGGGTCAAAAATCCATTCGCCTCCGATTGGGCCGCCCCCAGCAACATGCTTGGGCGGCCCAGCACGATGGTCGAATAGGTCTCAAACGCAACCCATATCAGAACCAAGGCGCCGACCATGCCCAAAAGGCGAGGGTCAATTTCGGTGGCACGCAAGAACCGGCCAAAGCCGCTTTCGGGTGAGGATTGGGTCGCGGGGGAATGGGATGTGTTGCTCATGTCCTCGTCCAGCCAGAGAGGGGGTTGGCTCGCAAGCGCTTGGGGCGAAGGCCGCAACTGGCAGCGCCACGATCCGGCATGTCATGCCACCCGATATTCATAAACGAAAACCGGCGCCGCCTGATTGGAAGGCGACGCCGGCAGGTCAGACTAGATCACTGGCAAGCAGCAACGTCGGGCATAGCCCCTTCGCAAGCGGCTTCTTTCGAGATGTGGCCTGCGTCAATCGCAAGGTTCAGGGTCTCTTTGGTGATCGGTGTCGGGTTCAGAAGGATCGCGTTCATTTCCACGCCCTTTTCGCCGCCCGAGAACTTGGAAGCGCCCGGAATTGCATCCAGCGCTGCCCCATCCGCCAAAGCCGAGGCGATTTCGCCAGCGGCCTTGCCAAGATCACGTGCGTTCTTCCAGACCGAAACGGTCTGAGTGCCGCGTGCCACACGGTTGATGGCCGCCATGTCGCCGTCTTGGCCACCCAACGGAATGTTCAGGCCTTGGGCTGCCAAAGCTGCCGCAGCACCACCGGCCATGCCGTCGTTCTGGCTTAGAACAGCGTCAACAGCGTTGTTGTTGGCGGTGAGGATCTGTTCCATGTTCTTTTGCGCATTCTCGGGCTTCCAGCCGTCCGAGTTTGCTTCGCCAACGATCACGATGTCGCCCGAGGCAACGGCCGCGCCGATGACTTCTTCCATGCCTTGACGCAGGAAGCCAACGTTCGGATCACCGGGGTCGCCCTTGATGATGGCGTAGTTGCCCTTGGGGGCGACTGCAAAAACCGATTCCGCGATGATGCGGCCGACGCCGACGTTGTCGAACGTCAGGTAGAAGGTGCGCGCGTCTTCGATCAGGCGGTCGTAGCCTACGACCGGAATGCCTTCGGCAGCGGCTTTCTCGATAGCCGGTGCAATGGCGTCTTTGTCCCAAGCGTTGATGATCAAGGCGTCAACGCCCTGTGCGATCAGCGCGTCGATGTCGGACAATTGCTTTTCAGCCGAAGATTGCGCGTCAGCCGAGACATACTCGTTGCCAGCCGCTTCAATCGCAGCCTTCATCGCGGCTTCGTCGATCTTCCAACGCTCTTCTTGGAACTGTGCCCAAGAAACGCCGATTTTTTTGCCTTCTGCATAAGCTGCAGTGGAAAGGCCGGTGGCTGCGATAACGGCAGCTAGAAGTACATTGCGCATGAAAATCCTCCCAATGGATGCGGCCCTGCGGTGGCCGTCCCTGCAGATTCGCGGGGATTTGGGGTTGATGCCCCCAATAAATTCAGTTGTCAAAATAAAAATGCGGTGGCAAGCTGGTAAATGCCATAAAATGCGACCTTAAATTGCTGCGTCGCAGCAATTTTGGGTAAGTTACAACGAGTGGAACGATATTTCGTTCGGAGTGTGAAGAAATGCGGAAGGACAAGGTGGCAGGTGCCGACACGGGCCGCTTGGGCTGCGGCCCGCTGATCACGCCGTGGTCTGAACAGATGCGGCCGCTGCGCCAACAGGTGTTTGAACGGGTCCGCGCGCAAGGCTTGGTGGCGCGGGTGCAGGTGGCCAAAGATCTGGGTGTTAGCCCCGCCACGGTGACCACGCTCACCTCCGAACTGATCGAGGCAGGCTTGATTGAAGAGGTCGCCGTGCCGCGTGACGCCGACCTGGGCCGAGGCAGGCCCGCCGTGGCCTTGGGCGTGCGGGGCGCTGCCCATTATGTGGTGGGCATGAAACTGTCTGACCGCGAGCATACCGCCGTGGTTGCGGATTTTGCGGGCCATAAACTCGCCGATGACGCCATAGCTCGTGATCCGGGCCCCACTTCTGTTGCTGAAATGCTGGATGCGGTTGAGCATTTGCTGGACCGCGTCTGCGCCAAGGCGGGGATCGGGCGGGGCGATTTGTCGGGCTTGGGCATTGGCCTGCCCGGATTTGTTGATCACGATACGGGGCTGGTTCATTGGTCGTCAACCTTGGTCGAACGCGCCGTGCCTTTTGCTGCTGCAGCCCAAGCGCGGTTGGGGCTGCCCGTCTCGATCGACAATGATGCCAACTTGGTGGCCTTGGCCGAACTGTGGTTTGGTGCAGGCCGCAGCTTGGCCGATTTTGCGGTGGTGACGATTGAGCACGGCGTGGGCATGGGCTTTGTGATGAACCACCGCATCTACCGCGGCGCGCAAAGGTTGGGGCTGGAACTGGGCCATATCAAGGTGCAACTGGACGGCGCACTTTGTCGCTGCGGCCAGCGCGGCTGTCTTGAGGCTTATGTGGCCGATTACGCCCTTGCGCGCGAGGCAGTGACGGCTTTGAATCTGAACGCCAGCCAAAGCCTGTCGATGCCGGTTTTGCTGGAAAGCCTGTATGACCACGCCAAAGCCGGCAATGCCACCGCTCGCAGCATTTTTCGCAGGGCAGGGCGCTATCTGGCGATGGGTTTGGCCAATGTGGTCAATCTGTTTGATCCAGCACTCATCATCCTGTCGGGCGTGCGGATGCAATATGACTATCTTTATGCGGCTGAAACCTTGGCCGAGATGCAGGATCTTGTCATCAACTCTGGCAGGCCGCGCCTGCCCATCGAGATCCACGCTTGGGGCGATCTGATGTGGGCACATGGCGCGGCCGCTTTGGCCCTGTCGGCGGTGAGCGAAAAGGCATTGTCTGCCCAGCGCGAGATCGCTGCGCAGTAAGCTTTGCCCAAAGAGGCGCGTAATGGGAGGGCGTTAAGCCGCCACCACCTGATAGCCCGCCGCCGCCATCACGCGGTGCAGCTCTTTGTTGCCCTTGGTTGACCATTCCAGTGGCGGGGCTTTTTTGGGGTCTTGCTCAGCTTCGACCACAAACCAGCCCTCGTAGCCGTAGCTGGCAAGGCGTTTGACAATCGCCTCGAAATCCAAGGATCCATCGCCGGGCACGGTAAAGGCACCCTTGACCACGGCGTCAAGAAAGCTGTCCTTGGAACGGTCTAGCGCGTTGATCACATCCATCCGCACGTCTTTGGTATGCACATGGGTGATGCGGGCGTGGTGGGTGTCGATGGCGCGCAGCACATCGCCGCCCGCAAAGGCCAGATGGCCCGCATCAAACAGCAAAGGGATGCCCGCGCCAGAGTGTTTCATGAACAGGTCAAGCTCGGCTTCGGTTTCAATCACCGCCGCCATATGGTGATGATACGACAGCGGCATGCCCTGTTGCGCACACCATTCACCAAAGATCGTCATATTGCGCGCATAGGTCTTGATCTGCTCTTCATCCAGCTTGGGCTTACTGGCCAAGGGCTTAGAGCGATCCCCTTGGACCGATCGCGCCACTTCGCCGTACACAATGCACGGCGCCTTGGCCGCGATAAACAAATCCATCTGCGCGCGGATGCGGTCTTTGTTCTCTTCCAGATCACCCTCTAGCACAGTGCCCGAGAACCAACCGCCACAGACGGACATGCCATATGTCTGCAGGATCGGCCCAAGCTCGGCCATGGTCATCGGAAAGCGCCGACCGGTTTCCATGCCGGTATAGCCCGCCTGTGCGGCCTGACGCAGGCATTCTTCCAAGCTGACATCGTCAGACAGTTCGACCAGATCGTCGTTCCACCAGCAGATCGGGGAAATCCCCAGTTTGGCCTTGAGCATCGCATCACCCTTTGGATTGATTTGACTTTGGACTAGCCAATCCGCCCGCGTCGGGCAAGGGGTTTGGAATGAAAATTCCAAAAGCAGCGCGGCGTGTCACAGACATGTCACGACCAATTCCCGCTTGCGGCTTGGGCCAGCCCCCCTATGGTCGCGCTTTACCTTGCAGGAGATTCCCATGGCCCGCCCGCGCCCGATTGACCAGATCATTGCCGCTGAAATTGGTGCGTCAAGCGGGCAGGTGCAGGCGGCGGTGGCATTGCTGGACGCAGGATCCACTGTGCCCTTTATCGCGCGCTATCGCAAAGAGGCAACCGGCGGCTTGGATGACACCCAGTTGCGCAATCTGGCCGAACGCTTGGTTTATTTGCGCGAATTGGCGGACAGGCGCGGGGCAATTGCCAGTTCGATTGAGGGGCAGGGCAAGATGACCGACGCGCTGGCCTTGGCTATAACGGGTGCCGTCACCAAAGCCGAGTTGGAGGATTTGTACCTACCCTATAAGCCCAAGCGCCGCTCCAAGGCGATGATCGCGCGGGAATTGGGGTTGCAAGGGTTACATGATGGGATTTTAGCCCAGCGAGGTGCTGACCCAATGGCTTTGGCTGCGGCCTATCTCACCGATGCCGTGCCCGATGCCAAAACAGCCCTAGAGGGGGTGCGCGATATTCTGGCCGAAGGCTTGGCCGAAAGCGCCGATCTTTTGGGCCGTCTGCGCAGCCATATGAAGCAGGTGGGCCAGTTATCGGCCAAGGTCGTGGCGGGAAAAGAGGTCGAGGGGGCTAAGTTTTCAGACTATTTCAGCCATGTGGAAGCTTGGGCCACGGCCCCGTCGCACCGCGTTCTGGCCATGCTGCGCGGGCAGAATGAGGGTTTTTTGGCGTTGGATTTGGCCATTGATGCCGATGTGGCCAAGGGCGAAAGCCCGTCAGAGCGCGCCTGTGCCGCGATGCTGGGCGCGGGCGGCACGGGCTTGGGCAACGCTTGGCTGCGCGAGGCTGCGGCATGGGCGTGGCGCATCAAACTGCGCACCAGCCTGACGCTGGATCTGATGGGCGAGATTCGCGCGCGCGCTGAAGCCGAAGCCATCCGCGTTTTTGCGCGCAACATGAAAGACCTGCTTTTGGCGGCGCCAGCCGGGGGTAAGGCCACGATGGGCCTTGATCCGGGCATTCGCACGGGTGTGAAGGTCGCGGTGATTGATGGTACGGGCAAGGTCTTGGCCACCGATACCGTCTATCCCTTCCAGCCCAAGAACGAGATGCGCGCCGCCCAAGCCAGCCTTGCGCGGCTGATTGCGGCACACGGTGTCAAGCTGATTTCCATCGGCAATGGCACAGCCAGCCGTGAAACCGAAAAGATGGTGGCCGATCTTTTGGCGGTTTTGCCGGGGGAAAGGCCGCTGAAGGTGATTGTGTCGGAAGCGGGGGCCTCGGTCTATTCGGCCTCAGAGCTGGCGGCGAAAGAGTTTCCCGATCTGGACGTGTCTTTGCGCGGGGCTGTCAGCATCGCGCGGCGGCTGCAAGACCCTTTGGCCGAACTGGTCAAGATCGAACCCAAGGCGATCGGCGTGGGCCAGTATCAGCATGATGTCGACCAAAGCCGCCTTGGGCGCAGCTTGGCCGAAGTGGTGGAAGATGCCGTGAA
>CANIKY010000004.1 GCA_947468085.1 Paracoccaceae bacterium
CCCGTCACGGTGATTTCTGCCGCAACCAGCCCCTTTAACCCCGTGATCAGATTGGGTTGATCTTCGCCCCATTGGCTGCCATCGGCGGAAAAGATCATATCGGCTTTCAACAGGGCGCCATTGGCCGAGATAAAGGGCGGCAAGTGCGGCGAGCCTATTTCCTCTTGGCCTTCAAAGAAGAACTTCACATTAACCGGTAAACGGCCCGAGGTTTTCAACATCGCCTCAACCGACAGGATGGGGATTAGCATCCCCCCCTTGTCATCCGAAGCGCCGCGCCCCCAGACCTTGCCATCGCGCACTTGCGGCGCAAAGGGCGGGGTTTGCCACAGATCAAAGGGTTCGGCTGGTTGCACATCAAAATGGCCGTAGATCAGCACCGTGGGCTTGCCCGCCCCCGCGTGCAGCCAATCGCCGTAGACCACAGGATGCCCCGCCGTGGGCATCATGCGCACGTTTTCTACCCCCGCTGCGAGCAGTCGGGCCACGACCCAATCGCCCGCCGCCACCACATCCGCCACATGGGCCTCTGACGCGGACACCGACGGGATGCGCACAAAGTCTAACAGTTCTTCGACAAAACGCGCCTGATGGGCGTCAAGATAGGTTGACCACGTCATGTTATTTCCTTTCACGCCGCAGGCATGCGGGTTTCAACCAGTTCCGCCCAGTAAGACGCGCCAAAGGGAATGGCCTCGTCGTCGAAATTATATTCGGGGTGATGCACCTCGGCGGTGTTGCCATTGCCGACTTGGATATAGGCCCCCGGGCAGGCTTGCAGCATATAGGCGAAATCCTCGCCGCCCATGATGGCGGGGCATTGGGTATCCACCGCCGCTTTGCCCGAGATTTTGGCCGCCACTTCGATGGCAAATTCCGTCTCGCGCGCGGCATTGACCATTGAAGGATAGCCAGGCTTCCACTCAATCTCGGCCGAGCCGCCAAAGGCTTGGGCGGTGCTGGTGACGATGGTTTTCAGCCGCTCTTCGGCGACTTTGCGCATGGCGGCATCAAAGGTGCGCACGGTGCCGCGAATTTCGACCCGTTCGGGGATGACGTTCCACGCTTCGGATTCGGTGCGCAGCGAGGTGACCGAGACGACCACCGATTCCAAAGGATCAATGCTGCGCGCCACGATGGTTTGCAGCGTCATGACGGTTTGGCTGGCCATCACGGTGGTGTCGATCGTGCGGTGCGGATAGGCGGCATGGCCCCCCTTGCCCGACAGATGCAAGGTGAAGTTGTCCGTCGCGGCATAAAACGGGCCGGGCTTGATCGAAAAATGGCCCACCGGCAGGCCGGGCGAATTGTGCATGCCGTAGATTTCCTTGATGCCAAAGCGGGGGATCAAGCCGTCTTTGACCATCGCCTCGCCCCCCGCCCCGCCCTCTTCGGCGGGTTGGAAGACCACGGCTACGGACCCGTCAAAATTCCGCGTCTCGGCCAGATATTTGGCCGCCCCAAGCAGCATTGCCGTGTGGCCATCATGGCCGCAGGCGTGCATCTTGCCAGGCGTTTTGCTGGCATAGGGCAGGCCGGTTGCCTCTAATATCGGCAGGGCATCCATATCGGCGCGCAGGCCCACGACATGGCCGCGCGTATCGGTGCGGCCTTTGATCACGCCCACAACACCGGTGCGGCCAACGCCTTCGACAACCTCGTCGCAGCCAAATTCGCGCAAGCGCGCGGCCACGGTGGCGGCGGTGCGGTGCACGTCATACATAAGCTCTGGATTCTCGTGCAGATCGCGCCGCCATGCGGTGATTTCGGCTTGCATTTCGGACAGACGGTTCTTGATCGGCATAGCTTCCCCCTAAAGGCTCAGGACAAAATGTCCCGGCGTCACTTCGGTGTAGGTTGATGGTGCGGGCTTGTGGCCCAATGGAAAGATGGGCGAGGTGATGGGCTTAAAGGCCAGATCCTCGCCAAAGCGGCGCTTTCTCGGATCGGCAATGGGCACGGCAGACAGCAACGATTGGGTGTAAGGGTGCTGGGGGCTGTCAAAGACGGCGGACCTTGGGCCGATTTCCACAATTCGCCCCAGATACATCACCCCCACCTGATGCGCCACCCGTTCGACCACGGCCATGTCATGGCTGATGAAAAGATAAGACAGGCCCAGATCTTCCTGCAACTCCATCATCAAATTCAACACCTGCGCTTGGACCGAGACATCCAGCGCCGACACCGCCTCATCCGCCACGATCAGCTTGGGGTTCACCGCCAAGGCGCGCGCGATGGCCACCCTTTGGCGCTGCCCGCCTGACAGTTCGTGCGGGTAGCGGTTCATAAAATCGCGCGGCAGGCGGACACGGTCGAAAAGTTGCAACACCATGGCGTCAAGGGCAGCGCCTGTGGCCAGTCCAAAGTTCAAGATAGGCTCGGCCACCTGATCTTTCAGCCGCCGGTAGGGGTTTAAACTGGCAAAGGGGTCTTGGAAGACCATTTGCATATCAGCCCGTGCGCGGCGCAGATCGGCATGGGACAGCGCCCCTATATCGCGCCCACCGATCCAAACCTCACCCGAGGTGGGTTCGATCAGCCGCAGGATGGATCGCCCGCAACTGGATTTGCCGCAGCCCGATTCGCCCACCAGCGCCAAGGTTTCCCCCACGTTCAGGCTAAAGCTGACATCTTCCACCGCATGCACCTGCGCCACGGTGCGGCGCAAAATACCACCCTTCACGGGAAAGCGGGTGGTGAGGTTCTTCACCTGCAACAGCACCTCTGGCTTGCGCGCCTTGGCGGGGGCGGCAGCGGCGCGCGCCGCCTCGTCGCCAATCAAGCGCATCTTTTCGGGCGCAGGCTTGCCCTTCATCTCGCCCAGCTTGGGCACGGCGGCAAGAAGGGCCTTGGTATAGTCTTCTTGCGGGTTTTCAAAGATTTGGGTGACGCTGCCCGTTTCCACAATCCGCCCGCGGTACATCACCACCACGCGGTCGGCCATCTGCGCGACAACGGCCATGTCATGGGTGATAAACAGCACCGCCATGCCATTTTCACGTTTCAGCCGGTTGATCAGGGCTAAGATCTCGGCCTGAATCGTCACATCTAGGGCGGTCGTGGGTTCATCGGCAATCAGCAGTTTGGGGTCACAGGCCATAGCCATAGCAATCACCACCCGCTGGCGCATACCGCCGGACAGTTCGTGGGGATATTGCTTCAACCGCCGCTCAGGTTCAGGAATGCGCACGCTTTGCAACAATTCCAACGCGCGGGCCGAGGCCGCCGCTTGCGTCAACCCCTTGTGCAGCATCAAGCCATCGGTCAGCTGGCGTTCGATGGTGAAAACCGGGTTCAGGGCCGTCATCGGCTCTTGAAAGATCATGCCGATTTCATGGCCGCGCACAGCGCCCATCACCTGCGCGTTGGCTGCGGCCACATCCAAAAGCGACCCATCGGCGCGTTCAAAGTTCAAGCTGCCCGCCGTGATCGTGCCGCCGCCAAATTCCACCAAGCGCATCAGCGACAAAGAGGTGACCGATTTGCCTGACCCGCTTTCGCCCACCACGCACAGCGTCTCGCCGGGGGCTATGGTAAAGGACACATCCTCGACCCCCACAACTGTGCCGCCATCAGTGGCAAATTCCACCCGCAGATGATCGACCGAAACGATGTCTTTCATGGCTGGGCCCCCTTCATTTCGATCTTGGGTCTAGGATGTCGCGCAGCACATCGCCAAACATATTCAGCCCCAGCACAGTCAAGGCCACGGCCAAGCCCGGCACCACCGCCGTCCAAGGCGCGATATCCAACTGATCGCGCGAGGCTTGGATCATCAGCCCCCAACTTGCCGCAGGCGGCTGGGTGCCAAGGCCCAGAAACGACAGGCCTGCTTCGGCGAGGATGGCAAAGGCCAGACTGATTGTGGCCTGCACGATCACGGCGGGCAGAATGTTGGGCAGCACGTGGCGCCACATGATCATGGCATCGGTTGTCCCCGATGACCGCGCCGCCTCGACATAGGGCATCTGCGCCACGCGCAATGCCTCGCCGCGAATGATGCGGGCGAGGTAGGGGGTGAAGGCCACGCCGATGGCGATGATGGTGTTTTGGATATTGGGCCCCAAGACCGCGCTGATCGTCAGGGCCAAAAGCAAGGCTGGAAAGGCCAAAAGCGTATCGACCAAGCGCATCAGAACATTGTCGATCCACTTGCCGAAATAGCCACTGATCAGCCCCAAGGGCAGGCCCAAAACCACGCTCATCAGCACGGCTGAAACGGCAATTTCCAACGAGGTGCGCGTGCCCAATATCACGCGGAACAAAAGATCGCGGCCCAACTGGTCCGTGCCAAACAGGTGGGTCAAGCTGGGCGGGGCGCGGCGGGCGCGCATATCCATGGCCGTGGCCGCATCGGGCGGAATGACCATAGGGCCAAAGATGGCGATCAGCGCAATCAGCGCCAAAAGAACGATCCCGATCATGCCTTTGGTGGTTTTAAACCGCTTCATGGCCTATCCCAACCGAATGCGTGGATCAATGACAACGTACAGCAGATCGACGGCCAGATTGGTCAGCATCACCACGCCCGCAATCACAAACACCGTGTCTTGAATAAGTGGCAAGTCGCGGTTGAGGAGGGCCTGATAGGTCAGCCAGCCCATGCCGGTATAGCCAAACAGGCTTTCCATCACGATGATCGACCCGAACAGATAGCCAATCTGCAGCCCCGCAATGGTGATCACCGGCCCAATCGCATTGGCCAAAGCATAGCGCCAGATCACGGTGCGCTCACTTAAGCCTTTGGCGCGGGCCACGCGGATGAACTCTTGGCTTAAGATCCCCGTCATGGTCGATCGTGTCATCCGCGTCAAATGCGCCATCAGCCCCAAGCCCAAGGCCAGCGCCGGCAGGAAAGCGTGCTGCAGGGTGCCCAAAAAGTCTACCGAAGGGTCGACAAACCCCGACGAGGGGAACCACCCTAGCCAGCGGGCAAAGACCAAGATCATCACGATGCCCCAAAAGAAATCGGGCAGGCTGACCCCCAAAAGAGCTGAAGACGAACTGACCGTGTCTTGCCACTTGTCGCGGTGCACGGCGGCCCAAACGCCCAAGGGAATGGCCAAGGCCAACGCGATGCCCATCGACATAACAACCAGCACGGCAGACGCCACGATCTTTTGGCTTAATAGTTCCAATATCGGTTTTTTGAAAATCAGGGAATTGCCCCAGTCTCCGGTCAGCAAACCGCCCACCCAATGGGCATATTGCACCAACAGCGGGTCATTCAGCCCAAGGCTTTCGCGCAGTCCGGCCAGCGCCTCGGGGTTGGATTGGGTGCCCATGATCATCATGGCCACATCCCCGGGCAGGATGTTCGTGACCGCAAAAGTCACTAGGGTGATCAAAAACAGCGTCAAGATCACCGACAAAAGCCGGTTCAGCACATAGGTCATCAGCGCAATCCAAAAGGAAAAGCGGCGGGCCCTTGGGGCCCGCCGCAGGGTGTTAGGCTTTGATCCAGACCTTGTGGAAGTTCAGGTTCGACCCGTTGGGATGCACAACCGTGTCCAGCCCCATCACGGCAGGCTGTGCGCCAATCGTACCATTGCGGAACCACAAGATAATGTCGTGGCTTTCGGCCCAGATCTGCTGCTGCACCTGCTTGTAGACATCCGCGCGGGCGGCATCGTCCACGGTGATGCGGGCTTTGGCTGTCAGCTCGTCGATGATCGGGTCCTTGACGGCGCGGTAGTTGAACGCCCCTTCCGAGTTCCAGACCGAGTAGTACAGGAAGTCAGATTCCCATAGGCTGAAGAAGTTCATCATGGTCATCTGATAGTCTTTGTCGACCCAGCACTGGCTAAGCCAATCGGCCCAAGTCAGCTGTTCGATCGTCAGGTTCACGCCAGCGGCCTTGAACCATTCGACCAGGATCTGCGCTGTTTCGATGTGGTAGGGATAGTTCGTGGTCGCCTTGAACACGATGTTCAGGCTGCCTTCCGGGTAACCGGCGTCCGCCAACATGGCCTTGGCGCCTTCGATATCCTGTGGGCGCTGCTTGAGGTCTTTGTTATAAGCGGCCGAGGTAGGAAAGCTGGGCGACGGTGTCGTGGCCCCTTGGCCCCACAAAGCGCCCTGCATCAGGGCTTCTTTGTCAATGATCATGTCAAAGGCGACACGCACCTTGGAGTTCTGGAAAGGCTCGTAGGTGTGGTTCATGTTGATGAAGTCAAAGTTCAACGGGAACCACGTTTTGACCTGAACCGCGGCATCGCCCTGCAATTCGCCCACACGGTCCAACGGAATGTCGTTGATCATGTGCAATTCGCCGGTACGCAGGCCGGTCAAGCGGGTGGTGGGTTCGGTGATTTCGCGGGCTTCGACGGCATCAAGGAAGGCGGGGCCGTCCCAGTATTCTTCGTGGCGCGCCATTTTGACCACGGTGCCAACCTCGTAGCTGACGAATTTGAACGGGCCAGCGCCCATCGGGTTCGTGCCTTGGGTTGGTCCGGAATCCACGGGCATGATGACGCCAGCGCCATTTTCTGACAGACGCGATAGGAAGGGCGCGTTGATGGCGCTCATCTTTATAATCACGGTCAGGTCATCGGGGGTTTCGATGGCCGCGACATTGTTGAACACTTCGAAGTTTACAGCGCCTGTGGCCGGATCCTTGCAGCGTTCAAAGCTGTATTTCACATCGGCCGAGGTCATCGTGGCGCCGTTGTGGAATTTGACATTGGCGCGCAGCTTGAAGGTGTAGCTTAGGCCATCGGGGGCCACTTCAAAGCTTTCGCACAGGCCCGGGATCACGTTCAAGTCTTTGTCCACCGTCACAATCGACGAGTGGATGTTTTGCAAAACGCGGCCTGAAGATGCCGTGCCCGTCTGGTGCATGTCCAGATTTTGCGTCGTTTCCGAATGGCCCCAGATCAGGGTGCCGCCCGAGACAGGCGCATCTTCGGCCCAAGCCGCCATGGGCAAGCTGGTGCCCATGAAAATGCCACTGCCCAGAAGGGCCGTGGAACTGCGAAGGAAGTCTCTGCGTTTCATATCGAACTCTCCGTGTTGAAGGGGCCTTTGAGCCCTGAGGGATGTCTAAAACACCGCATTGATTGCGGGGTCGGCTTATGTGTTAGGCCCCAAAGACGGGTCGACGGTCAGCAACCGCCAAGGCCCGCTCTAAGGCCAGTCCAAGGGTCAAGATCGGCCCCTCGTCAAAAAGCCGTCCCCAAAGCGAGATGCCTTGGGGAACGGTGTAAACTTGGCCGGCAGTGTCCGCCTCGCCGGTGGTCAAAGACCCCGAGGCCAGTGAGGCCGGGCTGCGTGTGCCCAGATCTTCAAATCCGGCGCGCAGATGCAGGCAGGGGTGGCCGGTGAAGTTTGACGCAATCAGCATCGGCCCTGTCATGAAGGGGCCGATCAGCACGTCGACTTGGGTGAACATCTCGTCTAGGGCCTGCATCGCCAAATAGCGCAGACGGTCCAGTTGCACGTGATCCACCGCCGACAAAAAGCGCGCCTTGCGCATGGCATTGGGCCAAGCGGCGGCGTCTTGCCATGTCAGCGTGTCGTCTTGGTTGGATAGGGTCAGGTCTTCGAAACTGGCGGCGGCTTCGGCGAACAGGATGTTCATCAGCGCGCCGTAGGGCAAATCGCGCAACTGCGCCTCGACCACCTTCACGCCCAAGCCGCGCAATGCCGCCAAAGCGGCGTGGTCCACCGCCGTGGCCCCTTCGCCAAAGGCTTCGGGCAGATAGCCCACGATCAAGCCTTGCAGGCTTGCAGCCGCATCAAAGCGGAAAGGCGCTGCGATGGTCGAGCGGTCATTGATATCGGCCCCGTTCAGGGCCGCCAGCACCATCGCTGTGTCTTCGACTGACCGGCAAATCGGCCCGACCTTGTCCAACGAATTGCACAGCGCCATACACCCCGCCCGACTGACGCGGCCAAAGGTGGGCCGCAGGCCCGTGGTACCGCAGCGCTGGCTGGGCGAGGTGATCGAGCCCAGCGTTTCTGTCCCGATGGCAAAGGCGCAAAGCGCTGCCGCTGTGGCGCTGGCTGACCCAGCGCTTGACCCGCTGGAACCTTCGTTCAGGTTCCAAGGATTGCGCGTCACCCCGCCATACCAGATATCGTTATAGGCCAAAGCCCCCACGGTGGTTTTGCCCAACAAAACCGCCCCCGCCGCGCGCAGGCGCGTGACGATGGCGGCGTCAGCTTCGGGCACGCGGTGCTGGAAAGGCTCAGCCCCCCAACCTGTGACAATGCCCTTGGTGTCAAACAGGTCTTTTACGCCGTAAGGAATGCCGTGCAGTGGCCCCAAATTGACCCCCACCCGCGTCAGGGCATCGGCGGCCTCGGCCTCTGCCAAGGCAAGTTCTGGGGCGACGGCGGCGAAACATTCCAGACGCGGGCCAAGGGTCTTGATCCGGTCAAGGAAGATCTGCGTCAGACGGCGGCTGCTCAGCGCCCCGCTTTTGATCCAAGCCTGCAGGTGGGTCACGGGGGCAAAGGCGATGTCTTCGTCTTTGTCGGGCAGCGCGGCTGTCACAGTCGACAGGTGCAAGCCATCCGCCCCATGCGGCATCGCAAAGCCCGGCAAGCGCGGATCAAACCGCAGCGCCATGGGCACGCTATTGGCCAAAGGCACCGCCCGCCGCTGGACCGAGGACAGGATCTGCCCTTCAAGATTGTCCAGCATTTGCTGACGTTCTTGCAGGCTATAGCTGACACCCATCAGACGCTCGGCTGCGGCGATGGTCTCTAAGGTGATGGCCGTTTGGGTCACGTCAGGCTCCACGAGGTCAAGAGGGGGTTAAGAGGTGAGGATGCGGCCAAGGTTGGTGGCAAGGGTGGTCAAATGGCGGCGCATGGCCGTTTCGGCGGCTTGGGGGTTGCCGGCCTCGATTTGGTCAATGATGGCATGGTGTTCGCTGTCGCTGATTTTTAGCGTTTCCAGCGAGCGCTTTTGTGATCGGAACGACCGCCATTTTTCGTTGCCGCGAATTTCGTCAATCATCGAAAACGCGGTCAGCAAAGGTTTGTTGCGCGCGGTTCGCGCAATCAGGCGGTGCAGGGCACCGTCCCACAGTTCAATCGAGTCCATATCGCCCGCCTCAAGCGTGCGGCGGGCCAAAGCGCGCATCCGGTCGATATCGGCGGGCAGGGCGTGTTTTGCGGCCATGGCGGCCAAGGTCGGTTCGATGCACAGGCGGGCTTCCATCACGTCCGAGAAATTCGTCTCACCCACGATTTCGGCGGCCAAAATCTGCGTCTTATCGGGCGGTTGTCCAGCAAAAGTGCCCTTGCCTTGCTGCCGCCAGATCAGCCCCTCCGCCAAAAGCGAGTCCATAGCGCTGCGCACCGCCCGCCGCCCAACGCCCATGCTTTCGCTTAAATCGCGTTCGGTGGGCAGGCGGCCATCTGCGGGCAGGCTGCCGGTTTCAATCACAGCTTGAAGCCGCGCACGCACAACTGTGGCACTGTCTTTGACGCGGGGCTTGGGAAGGTGAGCGGTCAAGGGGCGAACCATTTCTATATTGGTTCGTCAAGCTTCTCATTCAAAAACAATCTGTCAAGAAATTCCGCTGAATAGGATCAATTTGGCAGTTTTATGGGCAGGCGTGCCGGTTTCTTTTAGAATTTAAGGCGTACATGCGGTGAAACTGCTCAGAGAAAAGGCGAAATGCGAAGATAGGCCTTGGCCGATTCGCTCATGGATCTGTTTTTGATAGCCTTGATGCGCCGCCACTTTGAATCAATTCTCTATTGGGTCGCCTGTTCAAGGTCGCCAATAGGCCAAGCGAACCCGTAGCCCTTGGGGCCGTGACGGGGCAGGGTCTGGCACTGGCAATAGGCTTTGGGTCAGTCTTCGAGCAAAACCTTGGAAATCAGCGCCAGCTTTTGTGGCAACAAAGCCGCATTGCCGCGCGATTCGAGGTTCAACCGCACCAAGGGTTCGGTATTCGACGATCGCAGGTTCATGCGCCAATCGCCAAAGGACAGGCTAAGCCCGTCGGTTTCATCGACCGTTTCGGCCAAAGGTTCAAAAATCTTGCGCACCCGCGCCATGGCAAGCGCGGGGGTTTTGAGGCGAAAGTTGATCTCTCCTGAGGATGGAAAGGCCGCTTTGCGCCCCGCCACAAGGTCCGCCAAAGCGCCTTGGCGGCTGATCAACTCGCAGATCAGCAAAAACGGGATCATGCCAGAATCGCAATAGGCGAAGTCGCGGAAATAGTGGTGGGCCGACATCTCGCCACCATAAACAGCGCCCGTGTCGCGCATCACCTGTTTGACAAAGGCGTGCCCGGTGCGCGACTGTACAGCTACCCCGCCTTGGGCCGCCACAATATCCTGAGTGTTCCACACCACGCGGGGGTCATGCACGATCCGCGCTGCCGGTTCCTTGGCCAAAAACACCGAAGCCAGCAGGCCAACGATATATTCGCCATCCACAAAGGCGCCTTCGTGGTCAAAAAAGAAACAGCGGTCAAAGTCGCCGTCCCAAGCCACGCCCAGATCGGCCCCGTTCGCCAGAACCGCCGCTGCCGTCACGGGGCGGTTTTCCATGAGCAATGGGTTTGGGATGCCGTTGGGAAAGGTGCCATCGGGGTCATGGTGCATCCGCACAAAACGCAAGGGCGCGCCGTGCTTGGCCAACGCCTCGGCCAGCGCATCAAAGGTTGGCCCTGCCGTGCCGTTGCCCGCATTGACCAGCACCGTCAGTGGGCGCAGCGCTGCTAAATCGACAAAGGACAGCACGGTTGCCACATAGGCGGCCCGTGCGTCGCCTGCCACATCTACCCTTTGCCCGCCACTCTTGGCAGGCCCGAAATCATCCGCCTCGGCCAAGGTGCGGATCACAGACAGGCCCGTTGCCCCATCCAGCGGGGCCGAGCCTTTGCGCACCATCTTCATCCCGTTGTAATCAATCGGATTGTGCGAGGCTGTCACCACAATCCCACCGTCCGCGCCAAAATGCGATGTGGCGTGGTACATTTCTTCGGTGCCTGCCAAGCCCAGATCCAGCACCTTGACACCCTCGGCCAACAGCGCCTGTGTCACCGCTTGCGCCAATTCTGCCGAAGACGCCCTGCAATCGCGCGCCACCACCACCGTCCCCGCCCCCAAAGCCCGCGCAAAGCCGCGCCCGATGCGAAAGGCAATCGCGGCGTCCAGATCGCTGCCCAAACGGCCGCGGATGTCGTAAGATGTAAAACAGGTCAGGGTCATCACCATTGCTCCGCAGTGTGCGAAATCATGCGATCCGCACGGGGGTTCTTCAAGCCACAAAGCAGGTCGGTCAAAAGGATTGACGCGATTTGGGATGCTTCATAAAGAAACTCTATCAAGGGAGGATGTCATGGCCATCAAGAAAGAACAGCGCCTTTTAGGGGTGGGGATTTTGGGCTGCGGCCCCATCTCGCAATTTGGCCATCTGGAATCGGTGCAAAAGGCCCGAAACACCCAACTGCGCGCGGTGTGCGATGCCGACGAGGGCCTCGCCAACCGCTTTGGGGCCTTTTATGACGCCAGTGCCATCTATCTGGACTACGATGCCATGCTGGCTGACGAGACGGTCGAGGCCGTGATCATCGCAACCTCTGACGCCTTCCACGTTCCCGCCGCCATTCGCGCTTTGCAGGCGGGCAAGCATGTGTTTTGCGAAAAACCCATCGGCCTGTCGGTGCAAGAGGTGCAAGACCTGCAAAAGGTCGTCGATGCCACGGGCAAGGTTTTGCAGGTGGGCCATATGCTACGGTTTGATCCGGGCATCCAGTCGGCGAAAGACTTTTTGACGGA
Source organism: Paracoccaceae bacterium (assembly GCA_947468085.1). Taxonomy (GTDB): domain Bacteria; phylum Pseudomonadota; class Alphaproteobacteria; order Rhodobacterales; family Rhodobacteraceae; genus Stagnihabitans. The sequence continues at coordinate 11,752 of CANIKY010000004.1, forward strand.
TGAGATGGGCGAGATTTTGGCGCTCAAGGCGTGGTACTGCGATTCCACGGCGCGCTACACCAACACCGATGCCATCCAACCAGTGCCGCGCACCGGAACGCGGGCGATCAAGCCATCTGAAAACCCCAAGGCCAACCTGCGCCGTTATAACATGCTGGCCCATGGTTGCCACCTGTTGGACCTTGCTCGCTACCTCTCTGGCCCGATTGTCGAAGTGCACGCCCGCCACCGCGAGAAATACGGGGCCATGTCGTGGTTTATCGATGTCGAGTTTGAAAACCGCGCTTTGGGCCATTTGGACCTGACCTTGGCCGTGCGGATGGATTGGCACGAGGGGTTCCAGATCTACGGGCAGAACGGGTCGATCAAGGCCAATATCCTGAACCCTTGGTACTACCGCGCGGCCGAGGTGGATATTTTCCGCGAGGCGGACGCCTCAACCCACCGTGTGCTGGGGGCGGACGGGCATTTTTACCGCCGCCAGTTGGAAGGTTTTGGCGATGTGATCTTGAAAGGCGCGCCCATGACGGGGGCGTCGATCATCGACGGGCTGGAATCGGTGCGCGCGATGGTGGCGGTGATGCGATCCGCCGAAACGGGGCAGCCGGTGAAGCTGGCCGATGCCACGGGGCCGGTATGATCCCCGCCATATTCTCGCGCACCTATCCTTTGAGCACGGCAGAGGCGACCTTTGCCGCCGTCAAGGCCGATGGCTTTGGCGCGGTGCAGTTTAACCTGTCAAACCTCGGCCTGTCGCCTGTGCCCGAAACGGCGGCTGAGGGGCTTGAAGCTGTCCGCGAACAGGCCACCAAGGCGGGCGTTGTCATCAGCGCCCTGTCGGGCACATGGAACATGGCCCATCCCGATCCAGCTTACCGCGCCACGATGCGGGGCCGCTTTGAATGGGTGCTGCAAGCCGCCAAAACTTTAGGCGCGCCGATTGTCACGCTGTGCACCGGATCACGCGATGCGGGCAATATGTGGGCGCATCATCCAAAAAACACCTCTGCCGCCGCTTGGGCCGATATGGCGAGAGAGTTGTCCCATGCGCTGGACCGCGCCGACCACTATGGCCTGCGCTTGGGGATCGAGCCAGAGCCTGCCAATGTGATCTGCGATGCCTTCGCCGCCCGCCGCATCCTAGACCAGTTACAGGCGCCCCATCTGGGCATTGTGCTGGATGCCGCCAACCTGATCGCGCCAGAACAGGCGGTGCATCAACAGGCCATTCTGGATCACGCCTTGGACCTGTTGGGGGCCGACCTGCTTTTGGCACATGCTAAAGACCACGACGCCTTCGGCCGCGTGACAGCCCCCGGTGACGGGATGATCGACCTTCCGGCCTTTGTTCGGGGCCTGCGCCAAGCGGGCTATAACGGCCCGCTGATCGGCCACGGCTTCGACTCGTCCGATGCGCCCCGAGCCGCCCGCGTGTTGCATGATCTCTGCCGGATATGAGGGGAACATTTCAAACCCCTGACGGATGCCGCCTTGCCTACGAAGTTACAGGCCAAGGCCCCGCTGTCTTGTGGCAACATGGCCTTGGGGCCACCGCCGCCCAACCTGCCGAGGTTTTCCCCGACGGCTTCACCCGTATCACCCTGCTTTGCCGAGGGCATGACGGCTCTGACCTTGGCGACCCCGCGCGCCTGTCTATCGCGCAGTTTGCCGCCGACGCGCTGGCATTGATGGATCATCTGGGCTTGCAAACCCTGCCGATGGGCGGGATTTCCCTAGGGGCCGCCATAGCCTTGCGGCTGGCGGTGCTGCACCCCGCCCGCGTGCAGGCGCTGATCCTCGCCCGCCCCGCTTGGGTCGATCACCCCGCCCCCGCAACGATGCAATCTTATTCTGAGGTCGCCCGCATTCTGGCCCGCCACGGCGATATCGGGGGGGCGTTGTTTCAATCGGGGCAAACCTACCGCGATCTTAGCCTTGCCTCGCCCGACAATGCCGGCTCACTGGTCAGCTTTTTCACCCGTCCGCAGCCTGACACCACGGTGGCGCTGTTGCAAAGCATCCCGCAGGATGGGCCGGGGGTGACAAAGGATCAAATCGCGGCACTGCACCTGCCCACACTGGTGCTGACCACAGGGCAAGACTATGTCCATCCCGCCGCCTATGGCGCGGAATTGGCCAAACTTATCCCCCATGCGACCCTGACTGACCTGCCCGCCAAGGGCCAAGACAAACCCGCCCATGTCGCCGCCTTTCGCGTAGCCCTAACGCAGTTTTTGGGTGGGTTGGCGTGAACACCACCCGCCTGCTGTTGCGCCTGCACACGCGCCACTGCCTGCGCTTGATTCAAGGTTACCAAACCTTAATCCCTGCCTGTATGGCGCTGGGCTTGGGGGCGTCACCTGTGCCAGCATCGGGCATCGCGTGGCCGACTGACTGCCGCTGGCCTTGTGCTGGAAACGCCCAGTCCCACGCCCAAGCGCCTTGACCACCCCGGCGTGGCGGTGCAACTGAAGCAGCAAAGGACGCGGTTTATCGATGTTACCATGGACACCCGCGCCATTTCCGGCGTGCTTTTAGACCTGAATATGAAGGTGCTGGCCCGCAGTGTTCACGCTAAGGGCGGGGCCTTCAGCGATCCGCAAGCCATGCTGCCGCTGCCCTTAACCTTTGGGACGAGGCTTTGGCCTTAGGCCCTGCAAACGCCGCCCATATTTTGCATCCTGACCCGATCATGCCGGGCGGGCCTTTGTTAACGCATTATCCCCATGTGGCTGTTACTCTGACAGACAGGCTTGCAGCCCTGATGCTGCAAGGCCATGCCACCCCCAATGTGTATCTGGCGCGCTAAGGCGACGAGGGGGCCGCCATCGGCACAGCCCCCCGTTTGCGCGCGCAGATGTTTACCTTGCCCGACTTGGGCGACCCACAACCGAAGTCAAACCACCCACGACCCCTTTCCCCAGAAAGCGCGCCGTGCCAAACATAGCCATTCTCGCATCGTGCGACCTTTGCCCAAGGACCTCTTCATGACCAGCAAACTTGACCAACTCAGCGCCATGACCGTGGTCGTGGCCGACACAGGCGACATCGACGCTGTGCGCCGCTTGGCTCCGCAAGACTGCACCACCAACCCTTCGCTGGTGCTTAAAGCCATGCAAGGCGCTGCCATGCAAGAAAAATTCTCCCAAACCATCGCGCGGCTGAAAGGTCAAAGCAACGCCGTGACGGCCATTGTGCAAGACCTGACCGTGGGGTTGGGTGCAGAACTTGCCGCCATAGTGCCGGGCCGTGTGTCAACCGAGGTCGATGCGCGCCTGTCTTTTGACAAAGACGCCTCCATCGCCAAGGCCCGCGCCTTGATTGACGCCTATGCCAAGCTGGGTGTCGGGCGTGCGCGCATCCTGATCAAACTCGCCGCCACTTGGGAAGGCATCCAGGCCGCCCGTGTGCTGGAGCGTGAGGGGATCCAGTGCAACCTAACGCTGCTCTTTTCCATGGCCCAAGCCAAGGCCTGCGCGGATGCAGGCGTGTTTCTGATTTCCCCCTTCGTGGGGCGCATCACCGACTGGTATTCCAAAGCCACAGGCCAAACCTACACGGCCGAGCAAGACCCAGGCGTCCTATCCGTCCGCCGCATCTATGACCATTACAAATCCAACGGGATCGCCACCGTGGTCATGGGGGCCTCTTTCCGCAACCCCGGCCAGATCGAAGCGCTGGCCGGCTGCGACCGCCTGACGATCTCGCCCGACCTGATCGCCAAACTCGCCGCTGACCAAGGCCCGTTGGACCGCAAGCTGACCGCAGGGGCCGCAACTGGCACCGCTGCCCCCACGTCAGAGGCTGATTTCCGCTGGGCCCATAACGAAGACGCCATGGCAACCGAAAAGCTGGCCGAAGGCATCCGCAACTTTCATATCGACGCGCTGAAGCTGGAAGCTTTGGTCGCAGCGCAACTCTAACTTTCCCCAAAAGGCACGACCCATGGCAAAACCTGACGCAAACTGGCTGGAAAGCCTGCCCAAAACCCGCCTAATCGCCGAGTTTTCGCTGTGGAGTGCCGATTTGGCCGCCCTGCGCGCTGATCTGGCGCGGGTGGAGGGGCATGTCGATATGCTGCATATCGACGTGTCTGACGGGCATTTCACCGCCGCCTTGCTGTTCTTTCCCGACCAAATCGCCGCCCTGCGCAAAGCCACCACCAAACCGATGCATGTGCATTTGATGGTGACAGGCGCGGTGCTTTTGTCGCAGATCGAGCAGTTCGCCGAAGCGGGGGCGGATCTGATCTCGATCCATGCCGAAACCGACCCTGCCATCTTGCGCCAAGCCTTTGCCCGCATTGCGGACTTGGGGGTAAAGGCGGGGCTGGTGCTGCAACTGGAAACTCCTGTTGCGCAGGCCGAACCTTGGCTGGGCCATGTGGCTATGCTGACGCTTGTGTCCACCCCCATCGGCATCAAAGGCGTGCAACCTGATGAGACAACCTATCTGCGTCTGGCCGAGGCCCGCGCCTTGCTGGATTCCAAAGCCCCGCAGGTGATCTTGGCGGCAGACGGCGGCATTCGCGAACACACCGTGCCGCGCATGCGCGCCGAGGGGGCGCAGACGGTGGTCTTGGGCTCGCTGGCCTTCAACGCGCCTGATCTGGGCGCGCGTATGGCTTGGCTGGCAGCACTCTAATGGCGGAACTGGCGCTGGCGATTGACCTAGGTGGCACCCAGATTAGGGTGGGTCTGGTTGACGCCTTGGGTCAGATTGTGACGCAACAGTCCACAGGCACCCGCGCTCTGGAAGGGCCTTTTGTGGTGATCGACCAGATCAGCGACCTTTGCGCGCAAGTTCTGGCTGGCACCCAAGCCAAAGGGGCTGCCATCTGCGCCCCGGGGCCGCTGGATACGATCTCGGGCCGGGTTTTTGGCGTTCAAACTCTAAAGGGTTTTGAGGATTTCCCCCTGCGCGATGCGCTTAGCCAAAGCCTGTCCCTGCCGGTGCAGGTGGAAAATGACGGCATCGCTGGGGCTGTGGCCGAACTTTGCTATGGGGCAGGGCGCACCTACAGCGACTTTGTCTATATCACGATTTCAACCGGCATCGGCGGCGGTATCATCTTAGATGGTAAGCCCCTGCGCGGGCGGCGCGGAATGGCTGGGCATCTGGGCCACATGTTCTTTCACCGCGACTGGCCGCGCTTTGCCGGTGCGCATATGCCCTGCTTTGAGGATTGGGGCGCTGGCCCAGCACTGGCTCACCGCGCGATGGCCCGCGCGGCGCTTGACCCCGCCTCGGCGCTACACAACCGTGCGCTTGACGCCCGCGCCGTGTATCAAGCGGCAACTCAGGGCGACATCTTGGCCCAAAACCTTGTCCAAGATGAAGCTACGCTTCTCGGCATCGGCTGTGCCAGCCTGATCCATATCCTGTCGCCCCAAGCGATCATTTTGGGCGGTGGAATGAGTCAAGCCTTCACCCAATTGGCCCCCATGATTGAAAAAACCCTATCCAACCACCTGAAACCCGGCTTTGATGGTGTAGAACTGCACTGCGCCCAACTGGGCACGACCTCTAGCCTAATTGGGGCGGCGGCCTTGGTGTTTCACCCCCATCTGGCTGCGCGCGCCTGATTTTTCGCAGAAAAATCGGGAATTCCCACGCGGCCCTCAAAGGTCTACACTGAACCTATCACAGCGCATCCGCGCCAGCAGGAGAATGATATGGCCAAGGGCATGAACAAACGTAAAGAAGTTAAAAAACCCAAGAAAGAGGCGGCCAAGGCCACAACCTCAATCGCGGTGGCAAGCTCTAAGGGCGAGCTGAATGTGAATAAATCCAAAGAATAATACCTAGTGGGGGGGTGATCCTTGTCGGGCAAGCCCCCCAAGTCTGCTTGACCCCAAGGATCGCCCTTGAACCTGATGACCAACTTGCGCGGCACGTCCCACTGTGGCGCGGTTGAACTTGAGCTGAGCTTGCCCGATGGGCTTGCCTCTGCCCGCCGCTGCGATTGTTCGTATTGCCGCAGACGCGGGGCGATTGTCGTCTCGGCCCCTTTGGATCAGGTGGTGATTGTTAAGGGCGCAGAGAACTTGACGCTCTACCAATGGGGCACTGGCACCGCCAAACATTGGTTTTGCAAGACCTGCGGGATTTACACCCACCACCAGCGCCGATCCAGCCCACTGCAATACGGCATCAACACCGGCATTCTGGACGGGGTCAGCCCGCACGATTTTGCCCAAGTGCCGATGATGGACGGGGTCAACCACCCCGCTGATCGCAAGGCGTAAGGGGTCAAACGTTGCGGATGATCTTCGCGAAGGCGTCAAACAGCCCATCATTGCCGCAGATGACAGAACCCGAATCCAAAATATCATCGCCGTCGCGCACGGCTTGCGCAAAACCGCCTGCCTCGCGCACCAGCAATAGGCCCGCGGCCATGTCCCAAGGCTGCAGCTCGCGCTCCCAATAGCCGTCAAAGCGGCCGCTGGCCACATAGGCAAAGTCCAACGAAGCTGCCCCCCAGCGCCGCACTCCGGCACAGCCCGGCATCAGGCGGGCCAAATCGGCCACCATGGCGGGGAGCGTCTTTTTTGCCCCAAACGGCACGCCGGTGGCAAACAGCCCCTCGTGCATCTGACTGCGGCCCGAAACGCGCAGACGGCGCTCGTTCATCCAGGCGCCCGCGCCCTTTTCGGCCCAATACATCTCGTCCTTGGCTGCGTCAAACACCACGCCCGAGACGATCTCGCCCTTATGCTCCAGCGCGATCGAGACGGCCCAGTGCGGCAGACCATGCAAAAAGTTCGTGGTGCCATCCAAAGGATCGACAATCCAACGCCGCGTCGGGTCAGCGCCTGCCATGGCCCCTGTTTCCTCGCCCAGCCAGCCATAGGTCGGGCGGGCTTCCATCAGGTCTTCTTTGATAATCCGCTCGGCCTCGCGGTCGGCCTTGGTCACAAAGTCGCCTGGTCCCTTGGCTGACACTTGCAGGTTTTCCACCTCGCGAAAGTCTTTAACCAAGGCGCGCCCGGCTTTGCGCGCGGCTTTGATCATCAGGTTGAGGTTGGCACTGCCTTGCATGGGGCACTCCGCTAAGGGATGTCTTGAAGCGCTGGGCATTACACGCGACCGCCCATGAAGGAAAGGGCCAAAGGTCGCTTGGTCAAAATGCGGCCCCCCGCCCCCCTTTCATATGTGCCCAAATATCCCGGGGCCCGGGGCTAGCCCCGGGGCTTATCGGTGGCGGTAGACGGCTGCAGCCCAACCGCCGTTACGCCCCGCCGATTTGCCCGCTGAAAAAGGCCTCGGGGCTATCCACCTCGATCAGACGTTTTTTCTCGATCATCCAGAACCGCGTGCCCACGTTGCGCACAAAGCTGCGGTCATGGCTGACCAGCAGGCAGGTTGCACCTTGGCTGAGCAGCTCGGCCTCCAGCGCCTCTTGGCCTTCGATGTCCAGATGGTTGGTGGGCTCGTCCAAAAGGTAGAAGTTGGGCTTGGCAAGGCGCAACAGCAGCATCGCCAGCCGTGCCTTTTGCCCGCCCGACAGGGGGTCAAGCGGCTTGGTCTGCAGATCGGCGCGAATACCTGCTTCGGCCAAAAGCCCCCGCGCGGCACCATCGCCGGTCTTGAAGCCCATAACCAGATCGAAGGGCGTGGCCTTGGGCGGCAATTGGGCCAAGGCCTGATCGGAATGGCCCAAGACCAGCGAGGGCGGCACCTTGATCTCGCCGTGCCCTTCCGTGATCGCTTGCAGCACGGCGCGCACCAACTGCGTCTTGCCCGAACCGTTTTGGCCCAAAAGCACCACCCTGTTGCCCTTTTCCACCCATTTCTGACCGGTGCGAAACAAGGGCCGCCCATCCGGCGTGGTGATCTGCGCATCCGATAGGGCGACCAGCGCCTTGGCATGGGTGCCGGAATTGGCCAGCCGTATCTCACCTGCCGAAACCTCTTTGAAGGCGGCTTTCGCCTGCGCCTCGATCTTTTCGGCGCGCTCTTTCAACTGCTTGGTCTTGGTGATCAACAGGTCCGACCCGCTGTTGATGCCGATGTTCTTCAGCTTCGCCGCCTGTTTGCGCAACTGATCGGCCTTGGCGAGATCGTTTTCAAACTGGCGGCCTTGGGCGGCGTCGGCCTCGTTTAAAGCGGCGCGCGCCCGCGAATAGGGCAGTGCGAAGGACCGCGCGCCCACATCGCGCAAGAACAGGCTGCGCCTCGTCACGCCGTCCAGAAAGGCGCGGTCGTGGCTGGCAACGATCACCGCCACATCGCGGGCCAAACCTTGCAGCCAGCGCTGCAAAATGCCGATGCGGGATAGATCAAGGTGGTTGGTCGGCTCATCCAGCAGCAAGATATCGGGGTCTACCACAGCACCCCGCGCCAAAAGGCCGGTGCGCTGCCACCCACCGCTCAGGTCGCCCAAAGGCTGATCGCGCACCGCCTCTGGCACCTCTAGCGTGTCTAGAACCACATCAACCCGCCAAAACTCGCCCTCAGGATCTGCCAGCGCCCCCGCCACCGCCGCACGCAGCGTCACTTTGCGCAGCGCGTCTGGCACCTCTTGCTCCACCCGGCGCAGCGTCACACCCCGCGCCTTGGTAATCTCCCCCGACGATGGCTCCATCTCGCCCGTCAGACACCGCAGCAGCGACGATTTGCCCCGCCCGTTCGGCGCAATCAGCCCCAAACGATCCCCCGGTTCCAGCGTAAAGCTTAGATCAGAAAACAGCGGCAGCCCAAGGGTCAGCGATAAGGATTTGACGGCCAGCAGGCTCATGACAGGCTCCAAAAGATCACGCGCGCCAGCGCCGGTCTCAAGAATGTGCTAAAAACCATGATCCGCCGCATGATTGCCCCCCAACCCTGCCCCGTCAACCCCTTTCATATGTGCCCAAATATCCCGGGGTCCGGGGCTGGCCCCGGGGCGTTGGCCAAGGGCGCACCCTATCCCCTTTGCAGCTTGACAGGCTCACTGCGCCCCAGACGCAGAAAATGCGCCATAAAGGGGCGGGCAGCATCTTCATCGCGGGTTGCTGCGTACAAGCGTTTGGTGATCACCCCCGGCCCCAAGGGCCGTGTCACATAATCGGCATGGCTTTTTACATCGCGGATCACCCAGTCGGGCAGCACTGCCACGCCGCGATCTGACCCCACCAGCATCAAGATCACCGCCGTCAACTCCACCGCGCGCTGGGCGCGGGGTTCCACCCGTGCCGCGGTCAAAAGTTCGGTGAAAATGTCCAGCTTATCGCGCCCGACCGGATAGGTGATCAGGGTCTGGTCGCGAAAATCTTCCGCCTCGATCACGGCCTTGGCGGCCAAGGGGTTGCGTGACGAGGCGATAAAGGTCGGATGATAATCAAACAGCGGATGAAAAGTGATCCCGCCCAAAGGTTCAGGGTTGGAGGATATGACCAAATCCACCTCCTCCCTCAACAATGCCGGAAAGCTGTCAAAGGCCAGCCCCGCGCGGATGTCGACATCCACCTCTGGCCAGGCGTGGCGAAACAGGTCCAGCACCAGAAAGAGCCAGTCAAAACAAGCGTGGCATTGGATGGCGATATGCAGCCGTCCGGTTTTGCCCGATTTAAGGGCGCGAAACTCGTCCTCTAGCGCGGCTATCTCTGGCAGGATGCGTTCGGCCACCCGCAGCATCCGCAGCCCCGCCGCTGACAATCGCAGCGGTTTTGAACGGCGCACGAATAGATCCATCCCCACCTGATCCTCTAACCCCGCCACTTGATGCGACAGGGCCGATTGCGTGGTGTGCAGCAGGTCCGCCGCGCGGGCCAACCCGCCCGCTTGTTGAATGGCCCGCAGGGTGCGGAAGTGGCGCAATTCTAGATACATGCGATAAACCTCATGATCATTGTGAAAAATATGAATTGGATTCACTATTGCGCTTCTGTCACACAGGGGCAAGCCGTTATGGAGGTTCAAATGACCCGCGCCCAAGTGTCTTTCGAAGTGTTCCCGCCGCAAAGCGTTGATGCCTCGTTTCGTCTTTGGCAGGCGGTGCAGGCCCTTTCCCCCCTGTCGCCAGATTTTGTGTCAGTCACCTACGGCGCAGGCGGTGGTACACGCAGCCAAACGCAAGAGACGCTGGCCACCTTGCAGCGTACCTACGGCGTGGAAGTTGCCGCCCACCTGACCTGCGTGGGCGCCACCCGTGCGCAAACCCTGCAAACCGCAGCCGCCTTTGCAGCCGTTGGCGTGCGCCAGATCGTTGCCCTGCGCGGTGATGCGCCGCAAGGGGCTGCCCGCTTTACCCCCCATCCTGACGGCTTTGCCAGCACGGTCGAGCTTGTCGAGGCCCTTGCCAAAACCGGCCTTTTCACCCTGCGGGTTGCCGCCTATCCCGAACGCCACCCCGAAACTGCCGACACGAAAGCCGATGTCGATTGGCTCAAGCGCAAGATTGACGCCGGGGCCTCTTCCGCCATCACCCAGTTCTTTTTCGAGGCCCACACGTTCCTGCGCTTTCGCGATGCCTGCGCCAAAGCGGGGATCACCGCCCCCATCATCCCAGGCATCCTGCCTATTCAAACGTGGGCAGGGGCCAAGCGCTTTGCCGCGCGTTGCGGCGCATCGGTGCCCCAGCGGCTGGACGAAGGCTTCACCACCGCCACCCGCGATGGCCGCGAGCGGCTGTTTGCCCTGACCCAATGCGCCACGCTGTGCGAAAGGCTGTTGCAGGAAGGAGTGGCGCAGTTGCATTTTTACACCCTGAACTGCGCCGATCTGACCCGCGATGTCGTGCGCGCCCTTGGCTTGGCCCCTGAAGTGATCCCCTATCTGGCGAAATCCCGCGTGGCCTGACAGCGCCTTTGCCACCCCCGACCGGCGCTTTGTGTCTGGTGAGCTTGGCCGGATCCGGCTTTCTCGCTCCGTCCCCTTTTGTATGTTGTGAAGGGGGGTGGGCTTCCGCTAGTCTAGCGGCCAGTCAAGGGGAGAAATCCGGTGCGTAAACCCGTCTACATCCTGAACGGTCCCAACCTGAACCTTCTGGGCCAGCGCCAGCCCGAGATTTACGGTGCCCAGACTTTGGCCGATGTGGTGCGGGCCTGCACCGATCTGGCGGGGTCTTTGCACCTTGACGTCAAGGCGCTGCAATCCAACCACGAGGGCCAGTTGGTCGACTGGATCCAAGAGGCGCGGCTGAGTGGGTCTGCCATCGTCATTAACCCGGGCGCTTACTCGCATACCTCGGTCGCCATCTTTGATGCGCTCAACGCTTTTGACGGTCCGGTGATCGAAGTTCATATCTCTAACATCCACAAACGCGAAGCTTTTCGTCATCACTCCTATGTCTCGCTGCGGGCAGATGGGGTGATCGCGGGGTGCGGCACCGAAGGCTATCTTCTGGCGCTGCGCCGTGTGGCAAGCCTGCTTGCCAAAGGCTAGGCCCGTGGCCGCCGATGCCGCCGCACCGCGCTTTGTCTGGCATGACCAAGCGCGGTTGTTTGATGCGGCGGGGCAGTCTGTGGTGCGCAAGGAGCCAAAAGAGGGCGTGATTGCCGCGCATCCCGCTGGTGAAGCCCTCGCCGCCTTGGGTGCGCGCGCGTTTCGCATTGGGGGAGCAGGTCCTGCACCTCAGGCAGGGCCTGAGCCCATTTTTGAAACCCTCACGGGTGGATCAAGCGGCGCACCGCGCCGCATCAGGCGGACTCAGGCCAGTTGGATTGCAAGTTTTGCCGTAAACGCGGGGCTTTTTTGCATCGGGCCTGCCTGCCGTGTGGCGGTTTTGGGGGGGCTTATCCATTCTTTGGCGCTTTACGGTGCGATTGAAGCGCTGCACCTTGGGGCAGAGTTGCACCTCATGGGAGAGCTGCGCCCTGACCGCCAGCGTGCCGCCTTGGCTGCGCGGGCCGTGCGCCTGCTGTATGCAACCCCCGCCCAATTGCGCCTGTTGGTTGGGGCAGGTGGTCCCACGCTGCCCGATCTGCGCTATGCGCTGGTGGGCGGATCAAAGCTTGACCCGGCCTTGCGGGTTGCCCTCGCCCAGATGGCCCCTGCCTGCGCTGTCCATGAATTCTACGGCGCAGCGGAGGCCAGTTTTATCACGCTGTCAGGGCCGGACACACCCATCGATGCCGTAGGCGCGGCCTATCCCGGTGTTGAAGTGCAGGTGAGCGATGGTGAGGTCTGGGTCAAAAGCCCCTATCTCTTTGAAGCTTATGCCAGCGACGCCGGATCGGCGCGCTGGCAAGACGGTTGGCTTTCGGTGGGCGAGATGGGGGCGCTGCGGGGTGGCCAGCTTTATCTGGCGGGCCGCGCCAGTCGCATGGTGAAAGTGGCTGACCAAGCCGTCTATCCTGAAGAGATCGAAACCTTCCTTTTGTCCCAACCCGGTATCGCCCAAGCCGCCGTGCTGCCCCGCCCCGATGGATTGCGTGGGGTGCATCTGGTTGCAGTGCTGCAAGGGGATGCCACCAAAGCCCCTGCCATTTTGCAGGCGCTGCGCGCCAAATTTGGCCCGCTCAAAGCCCCCAAAGCAATGATCTGGCGTGACAGCTTTGCGCTACTTGCCTCTGGCAAACCCGATCTGGCCCGCTTGGGCGAGGATTTGCCATGACATGGATCATCGCCGCCCGCCGCACCGCTGTGGCCCCCGTCAACGGGGCGTTCCGGCGGCTTTTGGTGCATGACCTTGCAGCGCCCGTGATCCGCGCCTGTCTGGCCGATGTGGGCCTTGACCCCCAAGACGTGGACGAGGTGATCTTGTCGAACGCCTTGGGCGGGGGCGGCAATCCGGCACGCTTGGCGGCCTTGGCGGCAGGCCTGCCCGTGGCTGTGGCGGGCCTGTCGGTGGATCGCCAATGTGCGGGCGGGTTGGATGCGATCTTGCTGGCGCGGGCCTTGGTGGAAAGCGGCGCGGCGCGCATTGTGGTCGCAGGGGGGTCGGAAAGCTATTCCCGCCGCCCGATCCGGCTGGCCACCGACCCCGATGGCGGCCCCGCTGTCCCCTACGACAGGCCCGCTTTTTCTCCGTTTCCCGATCAAGACCCCGATCTGCATGACGCCGCTTGGCAATTGGCACAACGGCTGGGTCTGACCCGCAAAGATATGGACGCTTGGGCCGCCTTTTCCCACGCCAAAGCGCTGGCTGCCCGCAGCCGCCTCATGGCCGAGATTGTGCCGGTTGCGGGCCTGTCTTTTGATGCCTTCACCCGCGCCCTAAGCCCTGCCTTGGCCGCGCGGGCCCGGGTACTGGTGGGCGGCATCACGGCGGCCAATGCGGCGGTGGCGGCCGATGGGGCGGCGTTTGTGATTGTGGCAGACCGACCGCTGGGGCCAAACCCAATGCGGATTGTGGCAGGCCAAACCCAAGGGGCCGATCCTGCTGAGCCGGGCCTAGCGCCGCTAAAGGTTATGGCCCAAGCGCTGCGTATGGCTGGCTTGGCCCCAACGGCCTTGCAGATGGCCGAGGTGATGGAGGCCTATGCCGCCCAAGCCATGGCCTGTGTTGCAGCCTGCGGCCTTGACCCCGCCATCGTCAACCCCGACGGCGGCGCTTTGGCACGCGGCCACCCTATTGGCGCTTCGGGTGCTATTTTGGCAGTCCGGCTGTTTCACGGGCTTGTCGCAGGGCACGGCCTTGCCGCCATCGCCGCCGCTGGGGGCTTGGGCACGGCCTTGGTCGTCGCCCGTTAACCCCGCGAGAGCAAAGCCCCCGGGCGTGCTTGGGCGATGGCTTGGGTCACCAGCGCGGCCAGTACAGCCTTGATCACATCGCCTGCCAAAAATGGTGTCGCGAGTAAGGCCGCCTCAGGCAGTGATTTTCCAAGTGTCAGCGCCATGCCGGGAATGCCAAAGGCATAAAGCACCACAATCCCACCCAAAACAGCCCCTGCCAAGGCCGCCACGCCAACCCGCACTTGCCAACGCTCCACCACAAACCCTGCCACGAAGGCGGCAACAGGAAAGCCTATCAAATACCCCGCCGATGGCCCGACAAACAGGCCAATCCCGCCCCGCCCGCCTGACAGCAGCGGTAGACCCGCCGCCACCAGAACCACAAACAGCACCACCGCCAGAAAGCCGCGCTTGGCCCCCAAAACCGTGCCACACAGCATGATCCCCAAGGACTGTGCAGTGATCGGCACGCCGCTGATCAGATCGATCTTGGGGATTAGACCCAACACCGCGATCAGCGCGGCGAAGAGGGCGATATGGGTCAGGTTGCGTTCCATGGGCAGGGTCCTTTTCATCAGACCCGCACTTAGCCCGCCCCGCCGCGTGCGCGCAAGGCCTCGGCCACGCGGTCAGCATCGTCAAGGGTGGCCAAAAGCACCGGCATCAAGATCCGCCATCCCGGGCGGCGCGGGCTGCGGGCCCGAAACGCTAACGCGATTTGGGCATAGCGCAGCAGCATGACGGGCACAAAGCGGATCACCAGCGCGACGCACAGCGCCAAGACCTGCGGCTTCAGGCCAAGCCGTGCCAAGGGGCGGGCAAGGCGGGTCAAAAGCGCCAGAATCTCTGCCAGTTCAGTGGTCATCGTCACGGCATTGGCCAGCCCAACGGCCGCGCCCAAGCGGGCGATGATGGGAAAAGTCGCCCAAGGTGCGCCCAACCAAACTTGCCACAGCGCCACCAGCGCAACAAAGGGCCAAAGCGGGCGCAACATCTTCAGCCATTGCGCAAAGAACACCCGCCCCCCGCTGGCTGCCAAGGCCAAGACCAGCGCCACAGCCCCTGCCAGCCAGCCCCCCTCCAGCTGCATCAGCGCAAGCGTGAAGACGCATATCGCCCCCAGCTTGACCCAAGCCGACAAAGAATGCGCCCATATCCTAACCGGAGAGGTCAGCGTCAGCATCCAGCCCCCCGATCCGCGCCATCTCGTCGGTAAAGACGCCAAGCACATGATCCGGCGGCCCATCTTGCACCACCCGGCCTCCGTCCAGCCAGATCACCCTATCAGCGCCTACCACGGCAGCGGGGTCGTGGCTGATGGTGATGATCTGCTGGGCCAAGCCCGCCAACCTGCGCCGCAACCGCGCCTGCGAGGGCAGATCAAGCGCGGCAAAAGGTTCATCCAAAAGCAGTGTGGCAGGCTGCATGGCCAAGATCGACAAAAGGCACAGATACTGGCGTTGGCCTTGGCTGAGGGTGTGGGTCGCAGCCCCTTCCCAATGGGCGCGGTCCACCTCGGCCAAAAGGTGGCGGGCTTGTGCGCGGGCCTCTTTGTCGGTTTGGCCCATCTGCGTCAGACCAAAGGCCAATTCTTCGCCCACAGTGGGAAACAAGATCTGATGGTCGGGGTTTTGAAACAAAATTCCCACTTCGGTCAGCATGGCTTTGCGGTTGCGCGCGGGGTCTTGGCCCGCCACCAGAACCGTGCCAACACTCGGGGCCACCAGTCCGGCCATAACCCGCATCAAACTGGTTTTGCCCGACCCGTTGCGCCCGACAATGCCAATGCGCGCCTCGGTCAAATGCAGGTCAATGTCAGACAGGATGGCTTTGCCCGCCATGGCGTAGGCCACCCCACGCAGTTCGATCCCAGACGCCGCCATATCCCTTGCCCTCTGCCCTGCCTGCGCTTTAGCAGCCAATCCACCTCGCTCAAAGCAAAAAGGGCGACCCGTTCAGGCCGCCCCCCTGTTTAACTTGGGCCCAAGGAGCAGCCTTAGCCTTTTTGTGCCGCCGCCACCGAGTCTTCTAAAATCGCCATGGCTTCGGTGAAATGCGCGTCTGGAATGGTGATGGGGGCTAAAAAGCGCACGACGTTGCCGTAGACGCCGCAGGTCAGCAGGATCAGCCCGCGCTTTTGCGCTTCGTTCTTCACGCGGTTGGTAAAGCCTGCGTCGGGTTCGTGGTTGGCGGGGTTGGCGAATTCGACGGCAACCATGAAGCCCGGACCACGGATGTCGGAAATCTCGGGCGTGGTCGAGCGGATCGATTCCAGCTTTTGCTTCAGACGGCTGCCCAGTTCATTGGCCCGCGCGCAAAGCTGTTCTTCCTCGATCACATCCAGCACGGCATGGGCGGCGGCAATGCCAATCGGGCTACCGCCGTAAGTGCCGCCCAGACCGCCGGGGTTGGCGGCATCCATCAGGCTGGCCTTGCCGGTCAGGGCTGCGATGGGAAACCCGCCGCCCAGACCCTTAGCCATGGTGGTGATATCGGCCGCCACGCCGTAGCCTTCCATGGCAAACATCGTGCCGGTGCGGGCAAAGCCGGTTTGCACCTCGTCGGCGATCATGACGATGCCATGTTCATCGCACAAAGCGCGGATCGCCCTGACCAGATCGGTCGGCGCGGGGTAAAAACCGCCTTCGCCCTGCACGGGTTCAAAGATAATCGCCGCAACCCGGCCCGGATCAAGATCGGCTTTGAACAACTTGGTGATCCCCGCCATAGCATCGGCGGTTGAGATATGGTGCACCTCTTGCGGGAAGGGCACGTGGTAGACATCGGGCATCATGGCGCCAAAGCCCTTTTTATAGGGTTCCACCTTGCCCGTCAGCGTCATGCCCATAAATGTGCGCCCGTGAAAAGCCCCGCCAAAGGCGATGACAGCCGGGCGTCCTGTGGCATAACGCGCCACTTTGATGGCGTTTTCCACGGCTTCTGCGCCGGTGGTGACAAAGACCGTCTTTTTATCAAAATCGCCCGGAACGATGGCATTCAAACGCTCGGCCAAGTGGATGTAGTTTTCATAAGGCAGCACTTGGTGGCAGGTGTGGGTGAAACGTTCCAGCTGCTTATGGACGGCCTCGATCACCTTAGGGTGGCGGTGGCCGGTGTTGACTACGGCGATGCCGGCGGCAAAGTCGATGTAGCGGTTGCCCTCGATATCCCAGATTTCCGAGTTCAGAGCCTTGTCCACATAGATCTGGGTCTGCATGCCCACGCCACGGGCAATCGAATCAGTCCGGCGAAGGGCGACATCTGCGTTCTTCATCATGCTCTCCTGTGCACCGCATCGGGGGAAAGGGCCTGCCCCTGCGGCTTTGGCTCTATTTGCACGAAGTTTGCCAGCAGTTTCAA
The DNA here is from genome assembly GCA_947468085.1 of Paracoccaceae bacterium. Taxonomy (GTDB): domain Bacteria; phylum Pseudomonadota; class Alphaproteobacteria; order Rhodobacterales; family Rhodobacteraceae; genus Stagnihabitans. Next base: position 28,711 of record CANIKY010000004.1, read on the forward strand.
TCCCGTCAGCGGCTTTTTTCGGGCTGACCGCGACAGCCTTGGGCAGGGTGGGGCTTGGTTTACGCTTCTTTAACTCCTCTGGGCGCAAGGTGATCCTGATCGGAGCATTCATGTCCTACCTACCCGCCCAAGAAGACCCCGCCCTTTGGCTGCAACTGATCCGCTCGCGCAGGATTGGCCCTGTCACCTTTCACAGGCTTTTGGCTGAGCACGGTGGGGTTGAAGCAGCCGTTGCCGCCCTGCCAGAGATTGCAAAGGCCGCGGGGATTGAGGGCTATGAAATCTGCCCGATTGGCGTGGTGCGCCATGAGTTGGCCCAAGGCCGGGCTGCTAAGGCCCGGCTGTTGCGCTTTGGCGGGCCGGACTATCCGCAGGCCTTGCTAACACTGCCCGATGCGCCGCCAGTGCTTTGGGTGCAGGGCGATGTGTCATTGCTCAACCGGCCCATGGTGGCCTTGGTGGGCGCGCGCAATGCGTCGTCTTTAGGGCTGCGGATGGCGCGGCGTTTGGCTTTGGCCTTGGGTGGGGCGGGGCAGGTGGTGGTTTCGGGTCTTGCGCGGGGCATTGATGCCGCGGCGCATGAGGCGGCTTTGACCACCGGTACGGTTGCGGTTCAGGCGGGTGGGGTGGACGTGATCTATCCGACCGAAAATGCCGAATTGGCTGCGCAAATTCTGGCGCAAGGCTGCCGGATCTCTGAGCAGCCGGTTGGGATGCAGCCGCAAACCCGCCATTTTCCGTTGCGCAACCGAATCATCTCGGGCCTCGCAACGGCGGTGGTGGTGGTCGAGGCGGCCTCGCGCTCGGGTTCTTTGATCACGGCTGAGACAGCACTGGAACAGGGGCGCGAGGTTTTTGCCGTGCCGGGCCACCCGTTTGATGCCCGTGCCGAAGGCTGTAACCGGCTGATCCGCGACGGTGCAACTCTGCTGCGTGGGCCGCACGATCTGTTTGAGGGGCTGGGGATTGCGGCAAAAACCCTGCCGCGCCCAGACCCCACCGATCAGGCCCTTTGCGAATCGCCCCCCGGCCCCGTTCCGCCCCGCCGCCCTTTGGGCGATACGGCGGCGCTGCACGCCCAGATTTTGGCGCGGCTTGGCCCCTCTCCTACGGCAGAGGACCAGCTGATCCGCGACTTGGGCCTGCCCGCAGCCGCGCTGACCAGCGAGCTGGTCACGCTGGAACTGGACGGCAAGATCGAGCGCCACTCTGGCGGTTTGATCGCCCTGCGCTGAACCGCGCCAAAGCCCCGGTTGACATTCCTCGCCAATCCCTCCCATCTTGCGCCGCTGTGCAGACCCCGCCTTTTCGGGGTCACTTGGCGCAAGTGAAAGGATTTCCATGCCCGTTGTCGTTGTCGAATCCCCGGCCAAAGCAAAGACAATCAACAAATATCTGGGCAGCAATTACACGGTTTTGGCCTCTTACGGCCATGTCCGCGACCTGCCGCCCAAGGACGGCTCAGTCAACCCCGACGACAACTTCGCGATGACATGGGAAGTGGCCGCCGACAGCCGCAAGCATATCAAGGCCATCACCGACGCGCTGAAAACCGATGACGAACTGATCCTTGCCACCGACCCGGACCGCGAGGGGGAAGCCATTTCGTGGCACCTGACCGAAGCGCTGGCCTCTGTCATTGCCAAGGGCAAGAAAAAGGTCAGCCGCGTGACCTTTAATGCCATCACCAAATCCGCCGTGACCGAAGCTATGGCGCGCCCTAGGCAGGTCGACCAACCGCTGGTCGAAGCCTATCTCGCACGCCGCGCTTTGGATTATCTGGTGGGGTTCACCCTGTCGCCTGTTTTGTGGCGCAAGCTGCCCGGGGCGAAATCGGCTGGCCGCGTGCAATCGGTTTGCCTGCGCCTGATTGTCGAGCGCGAGATGGAGATTGAGGCCTTTCGTGCGCAGGAATTCTGGACCGTCTCTGCCGTTCTTACCACGCCGCGCGGGCAAGAGTTTGAAGCGCGTTTGGTGGTTTTGGGTGGCAAGAAACTAGACAAATTCGATATTCCTACCGCCGAAGCAGCAGAATTAGCTGTATCTGCTATCAATAATCGAACTTTTCAGGTGGTGTCCGCAGAAAAGAAGCCTGCCAGCCGCAACCCCTATGCGCCTTTCATGACATCCACCTTGCAACAAGAGGCCAGCCGCAAATATGGCATGGGGGCCAAGGCCTGTATGTCGGCAGCCCAGCGGCTTTATGAGGCGGGCCATATCACCTATATGCGCACCGACGGCATCGACATGGCCCCCGAAGCCGTGATGTCAGCCCGCGATGTGATCAGGTCCACCTATGGTGCGGCCTATGTGCCTGACAGCCCAAGGATGTATAAAAACAAGGCGAAAAACGCCCAAGAAGCGCACGAATGCATCCGCCCCACGGATATGGCCGCCGCACCCGACAAGCTGCGCTTGGTCGAAGCTGATCAGAAAAAGCTTTATGATCTGATCTGGAAGCGCACCATTGCCAGCCAAATGTCCGCCGCGCGGATGGAGCGGACGGTGGTTGAAATAGCCTCGCCCGACGGGCAAGTGGGGTTGCGCGCCAATGGGCAGGTGGTGCTGTTTGACGGGTTCTTGAAAGTCTATGACGAGGGCCGCGATGACGAGGGCGACGACGAAGGCCGCCTGCCGCAGATTGACGCGGGTGATAAGGTTGACAAGCGCAAAGTCACGCCGGAACAACACTTTACCCAGCCTTTGCCGCGCTACACCGAAGCCACCCTTGTCAAGCGGATGGAGGAGTTGGGGATTGGTCGCCCCTCTACCTATGCCTCGGTCATCACGACGATCCAAGACCGCGAATACGTCAAGAAAGATAAAAACCGCCTGATCCCCGAGGATAAGGGCCGGCTGGTGACGGCGTTTTTGACCAATTATTTCCACCGCTATGTCGATTTCAACTACACGGCGAGCCTTGAATCGGAATTGGACGATGTCTCGGCGGGAAGTCGCAGCTATACCGATGTGTTGACCCGCTTTTGGCGCGATTTCAACGCCGCAATTGCCGAAACTGCCGATCTGCGGATTGGCGAGGTGCTGGATAAGATTGATGAATTTTTGGCCCCCCACCTGTACCCGATCCGCGCTGACGGCTCTGATCCGCGCATTTGCCCGACCTGCGCAAAGGGCCGCTTGCATCTGAAAACTGCCCGTTCTGGCGGAGCGTTTATTGGCTGTGGCAGCTATCCTGATTGCCGTTACACCCGCGCGATTTCCGGCACCGAAGAGGGCGGCTCGGTCGAGGGCCGCGTACTTGGGCTGGAAGACGGCCTTGAAATCAGCCTGCGGACGGGGCGTTTTGGCCCTTATGTGCAAAAGGGCGAGGCCACGACCGAAGCACCAAAACCTCCACGCGCCAGCCTGCCCAAAACTTGGCCGCCCGAAGACCTAACGCTGGAACGCGCACTTGATCTGTTGAACCTGCCGCGACTGATTGGCACCCATCCCGAAGATGCAGCCCCAGTCGAGGCCGCGATTGGGCGCTTTGGCCCTTACGTCAAGCATAACAGCACCTATGCCAACTTGCCCGATGTGGAAGAGGTGTTCACCATCGGCATGAACCGCGCGGTGGAAGTCTTGGCGCAAAAACTGGCTGGCCGTCCGGGGCGCGGGGCTGCGGCAGCGGCGCTTAAGGAATTAGGAGAGCATCCTGACGGCGGGCCTATCACGATTATGCCGGGCAAATATGGCCCCTATGTCAAATGGGCCAAGGTCAATGCCACGATCCCCAAAACGATCGAGCCAGAGGCGCTGACTTTGGAAGAGGCCTTGGCGTTGATTGCTGAAAAGGCAGGCAAAGCGCCCGCCAAAAAGCCCGCGCGCAAAGCGGCAGCGGCCAAACCAAAGGCTGCCGCAAAGCCAAAGGCGGTTGCCGCAAAGACAACCGCGGCCAAAACGGCTGCAGCTAAAACTCCGGTGAAAAAGCCTGTTATCAAGAAAACACCCGCCAAAAAACCCTCAGCAAAAGCGGTGGAAACCTAAGCCCTGATCATACCCCAAGGGCGCGTCGTTCAAGGTTATCAACAAGTTTGGCGCGAATTTGGCCAAAAAGGTGATGACCTCTTTGGCGGGCTGCTGCGGCGTGACGATGGCGGCGGTGTCGGTGGCGCTGCGCCATCAGACCTTGCGCTGTCAGAACGGCCGAAAGGGTCTTAAGGGCGACACAATCGGCGATCTGCTCGCTGATCGGAAAGGCAATGATCTCCCGCGCAGAGCCTATTTGCACGGTGTGGGGTTTAAGCGCCTCGTCCAGGGTTTGGCTGACAAAGATACGGAGCAAATTTAACGGTCGTGGGGCCCCGCTGTTTTTGTTGATTGACGAGTCAATAAACTTAACGCTAGCGTCAAAAGTCAACTCTTCAAAAGCCCCTTAAAGGACAGCATGCCAAAGCTTGGGATGGAGCCCATACGCAAAGACGCGCTCGTCAAAGCCACGATCACCGAGATCGGGCGGACGGGGTCTTTGGACGTGACGGTCAGCCAAATTGCCAAGCGTGCGGGCATGTCCAGCGCGCTGGCGCATCACTATTTCGGCTCAAAGGAAGACATGTTTTTGGCCGCGATGCGCCATATTATGACGATCTATGGGGCCGAGGTGCGCGGGGCTTTGGGGGTGGCGCAAACGCCCATGGCGCGGGTCGAGGCGATTGTGGTGGCCTCATTCAGCCCGACCAATTTCAGGCGCGAAGCGGTGGGGGCTTGGCTGAACTTTTGGGTTTTGGCCCAAACCGTGCCACAGGCCAAGCGCTTGGTCGCCGTTTATCAGCGGCGGTTGAAATCGAACCTGCTGGTCGGACTGCGGCCCTTGGCAGGCGCGCGGGCCGAAGGTATCGCCGAAGGCTTGGGCGCTCTGATCGACGGGCTTTATCTGCGCCAAGTTCTGCGCCCCGGTGCGCCGGATGGCGCGGCAGCGGCGCAGATGGCGCGGGATTATCTGGCGGCGCATTTGCCCTCAGCCCCGCAGGACCACAACAGATAGGGTCGTTGACCCCAAGACAGCAAAGGCGCACCGCAAGGGGCGAAGGGATATGCAGGCAGAGTATGTGATCATCGGTTCAGGTTCGGCAGGGTCGGCTTTGGCTTACCGCTTGGGGGCCGCGGGCCACCGTGTGATTGTGATCGAGGCGGGCGGTACCGATGCGGGCCCCCTGATCCAGATGCCCGCGGCTCTGTCTTATCCGATGAATATGCCGCGTTATGACTGGGGTTTTCATTCCGAACCCGAACCGCATTTGGGCGGGCGGGTACTGGCCACACCGCGCGGGCGGGTGGTGGGCGGATCGTCTAGCATCAACGGCATGGTCTATGTGCGCGGCCATGCCCACGACTACGACACATGGGAGGCGATGGGGGCCCAAGGCTGGGCCTATGCCGATGTGCTCCCCTATTTCAAACGCATGGAAAATTGGCACGGCGAAGATGGACAGCCGTCCGCGTTTCGCGGCACCGATGGCCCGCTGCACATCACCCGTGGGCCGCGCAACAACCCGCTATTTGACGCCTTTGTCACGGCAGGCCGCCAAGCGGGCTACAACACCACCGCCGATTACAACGGCGAGGCCCAAGAAGGCTTTGGCGCGATGGAGGCGACAATCTGGAAGGGTCGGCGCTGGTCGGCGGCCAATGCCTATCTTAAGCCCGCGCTGAAACAGGGCAACGTGCAGTTGTACCACGCCTTGGCGCGCAAGGTCGTCATCGAAGACGGTCGCGCCGTTGGGGTCGAGGTGCAGCGCGGCGATAAGATCGAAGTGATCCGTGCCGCGCGCGAAGTGATCGTGGCGGCATCTGTCATCAACACGCCTAAAATCCTGATGCACTCGGGGATTGGCCCTGCCGCCCACTTGGCCGAAATGGGGATTGGCCTTATCGCCGACCGCCCCGGGGTGGGGGCCAATCTGCACGACCATCTGGAACTGTACCTGCAATTCGCCGCAAGCCAGCCTGTCACGCTGTACAAATACTGGAACCTGTGGGGCAAGGCGCTGATCGGGGCGCAGTGGATGTTGACAGGCAAAGGGCTTGGCGCGTCCAACCAGTTTGAAAGCTGCGGGTTTATCCGTTCGCGCGCGGGGATAGACTATCCCGACATCCAGTATCATTTCCTGCCGATTGCGGTGCGCTATGATGGCAAAGCCTCAGCCCACGGGCACGGGTTTCAGGTGCACACGGGGCCGATGCGGTCGCTCTCACGCGGCGCGGTGACGCTGCGTTCAGCCGATCCTTTGGCACCGCCGAAGATTGTGTTCAACTACATGTCCGACCCCGCCGATTGGCAGGATTTTCGCACAGCCATTCGCCTGACGCGCGAGATTTTCGCACAAGATGCTTTTAAACCCTATGTCAAATCTGAAATCCAACCGGGGTCTGGCGTGCAGTCGGATGAGGATCTGAACGACTTCATCCGCGCCCATGTGGAAAGTGCCTATCACCCCTGCGGCACGGCCCGCATGGGGCGGCGCGACGATCCGATGGCCGTGGTTGACCCCGAACTGCGGGTGATCGGGGTCGAAGGATTGCGCGTGGTCGACAGCTCTATCTTCCCGCAGGTCACCAACGGCAACCTAAACGGCCCGTCGATCATGACGGGGGAAAAGGCCGCTGACCACATCTTGGGCAAGGGCATGCTGGCGCGGTCAAACCAGCAGCCTTGGATCAACCCCAACTGGCGCACGTCGCAGCGTTAGATTTCTGCTTGACGGGCCAAGCGTTCGAACAGGGTTTTGACAATCCGATCCGCTTCATCGGCGCGGTCTTTCACGATGCGGGCCGTCAGACCGCGTGCCTCCATCGTGCCGATCCATGTAAGGGTTTTGGCACCATCGGGGCCAGTCTGCGGTGTTACATTTAACCCGATGGAAACACCGCCACCAATGCGGTGATCGGCTTGAATGTCGATGTGGCTTTCGGCCACGCCTGCGGTTTGACGAAGGCTGATATGGCCAGCCAAATTCAGCAAAATCACCCCGATCCTGCGCCGGAAAGTGAAGGCCATTGTCTCTGCAACGGGTTCGGAAAAGATAAACCCGTCAGGGGCAATTTTACCCAAAACGTTTGGGTCACGCAAAAGGTGCAGCACCTTTTCAGGCGGGCAAGCGGTTAGAATAGAACCATGAATTTTCATTTTTTATCCAATAATTTTAGTCATCATTCTAGCGTAAAGAACGAATTTATCAGTCTTTCGCCCACCACAAAAGGGGTAACATCGTCAAAGTTGACAAAACTGAGCATCCCAGCATCAGCCCTATCAATGGCATCTCGCCCGAACCAGGCGGCAGGGCCGCTACGGCCAAGGCTGACAAAGCCGCCCCGCCGCCTATTACAATCGCACCCCCAAGGCCCGACGCTGTCCCCGCAAGTTCGGGTCGCACCGACAGCATTCCGGCATTGGCATTGGGCAGAGCCATACCATTGCCCACCCCCAAGGCGACCATCGCACCGAAAAACGATATGGCCCCCGAAAGGCCAGCCCAAGTGAATAGCGCCAAAAAGGCCATCCCGCCGGTGGTGATCATCGTACCGGCGACAATCATCGGGTTCATGCCAAAGCGCACTGAAAAGCGCCCTGCCAAGAAGTTTCCCGCTGCATAGCCCATGGCCGGCAGTGCAAAAGCCAGTCCTATGGCCGAAGGTTGCAGCCCAAACACTTTAGCCCCGACATAGGGGGCACCGCCCAAAAAGGCGTAAAAACAGCCCGATGCAAATGTGGCAGACCCGCAATAGGCCCAAAACCTTCCAGCACCCAAAAGGGCGGGGTATAGGCGGATCTGTTGGGCAAAGCTGCGCTGGGCTGTGGTGGCGGTTTCGCCCATATCGGCCCAAGTCAGCGCCGTAACGACCAGCCCCAAGACCAACAGCATGACAAAGGTGGATTGCCAACCAAAGGCCTCTTCCAGCGCTCCGCCAAGGACGGGGCCGATCATGGGCACCAAACTCATCCCCATGGTGACATAGCCAATCATCGACGCCGCCCGCGGCCCATCCACCATGTCGCGCACCACGGCACGGCTTAACACCATCCCCGCCGTTACCACCGCCTGCACCATACGAAAGGCCAAGAACACCGTGGCATTGGGCGCGAACAGCGTGCCAATCGTCGCCAGAAGAAAGATGGCCAAAGCCCCCAAAACCACCGGCCTGCGGCCAAAACGGTCGCTGACCGGCCCGATTACCACCTGCATCACCGCCGACAGCGCCAGATAAAGCGACACGGCCAATTGCATCAGCCCATAGGGCACATCGAAATACAGCGCCATCTGCGGCAAAGACGGCAGCATCAGATTCAAGGTCAGCGCTGAAAGCCCCGTCAGTAAGGTCAGCGTCACCAAGCGCGGTGGGGTTTTGCGGTTCAAGAAAACGCTTTGCGGCAAGTGGCTTACCATTTTGGAAAAGCAAAATAGGCAAAGCCCGCGTGACAAAGCCATGACCTGGGGGCTTTGCCCAAAACCCCGTTCCATCTTCGCGGCCCAAAGCACAGCGTTTGAACATCGCAATCGCTGCCCAAAGGCAGAAGGCTTGGGGCAGAGACGGGAAAAAGCGGCATATGACCCTCGACTATTTTTAAAAGGGTTAGCGCATAAAGAGCACCTTGGGCAGGGGGGCAGCGCCGAAGTGCCCAAGCTTTGCCCCCGTAAAGTCATTTTATTGCGGCCCCGCGCAACATTTTTGCTTTCCGCTGCGGCGCGGCACATCTATGTTGCGCGCACAAAGCCTGTCATACGGGCGACATGAATGCAAAAGGACCCGTGCTATGGATGTACTGCTTGAACTGGAAAAGCGCAGGCAGGCCGCCCGCGAGGGTGGCGGTCAGCGGCGGGTCGAGGCGCAGCATGGCAAGGGCAAACTCACCGCGCGCGAGCGGGTGGAGTTGTTGCTAGACGAAGGCTCGTTCGAAGAGTTTGACATGTTCGTGGCCCACCGCTGCACCGATTTCGGCATGGAGGCCGAGCGGCCAGCAGGCGACGGCGTGGTCACAGGCTGGGGCACGATCAACGGGCGCATGGTCTATGTGTTCAGTCAGGACTTTACGGTCTTTGGCGGGTCACTGTCAGAAACCCATGCAAATAAGATCTGCAAGATCATGGATATGGCCATCCAAAACGGCGCGCCCGTGATTGGCATCAACGATTCGGGCGGCGCGCGGATTCAAGAAGGGGTTGCTTCGCTGGCGGGCTATGCTGAGGTGTTTCAGCGCAACATCATGGCATCTGGCGTGGTGCCGCAGATCAGCTTGATCATGGGGCCCTGCGCCGGTGGGGCGGTTTATTCGCCCGCTATGACCGATTTTATTTTCATGGTCAAAGACAGCTCTTATATGTTTGTGACCGGCCCCGATGTGGTCAAGACCGTGACCAACGAAGTGGTTTCGGCGGAAGAGTTGGGGGGGGCTTCGACCCATACCAAGAAATCCTCGGTGGCTGATGGCGCTTATGAGAATGACATCGAAATGCTGGCCGAAGCGCGGAGGTTGTTTGACTTCCTGCCGCTTAACAACCGCGAAAAAGCCCCCGTCCGCCCGTTTTTTGATGACCCAGCACGGTTGGAAGCCAGCCTTGATACGCTGATTCCTGACAACCCCAACCAGCCCTATGATATGAAAGAACTGATCCATAAAGTCGCCGACGAGGGTGATTTTTTCGAAATTCAGCGCGATTATGCCGCCAATATCATCACGGGTTTTGTGCGCATTGAAGGCCAAAGTGTGGGCGTGGTGGCCAACCAGCCGATGGTTCTGGCAGGGTGCTTGGATATCGACGCCTCGCGCAAGGCGGCGCGGTTCGTGCGGTTTTGCGATGCTTTTGAAATTCCGATCCTGACCTTGGTCGACGTGCCGGGCTTTTTGCCCGGTGTGGCGCAGGAATTGGGTGGGGTGATCAAGCACGGGGCCAAGTTGCTGTTTGCTTACGGTGAGGCAACGGTGCCAAAAGTGACCGTCATCACGCGCAAGGCGTATGGCGGGGCTTATGATGTCATGGCCTCTAAGCACCTGCGCGGCGATTTCAACTATGCTTGGCCCACGGCAGAGATTGCCGTGATGGGGGCCAAGGGGGCGGTTGAGATCCTCTATCGCTCGGAACTGGGCGATAAGGAAAAGATCGCAGCACGGGTGAAAGACTATGAAACCCGCTTTGCCAATCCCTTTGTTGCCGCCGAAAAAGGATTCATCGACGAGGTGATCCACCCGCAATCCACCCGCAAGCGCGTGGCGCGGGCCTTTGCCGCCCTTAGGGGGAAAAAGCTGTCCAATCCATGGAAAAAACACGATAATATCCCACTTTGATGCACCCACCCCTACAAATGAGCTTCATGTTCCGTTGGCCCGCCCTGATTGGTTTTTTGCTGCCGCTGCCCCTTTGGGCGGGCGAGGCAATCACCGTGCCCTCGGGCCAAGTTGTGACCTTGTTGGAAGCCGTATCCAATGTGCCCGGCTCCAACGGTCCTGCGCTGCGCTTTCGGTTTTTGGCCCCAGCTATTGCTCGGGATCTGGCCACGATTGACGCCGAGACCGCAGGCAGCGATATGGACCATCTGTGCAACACTTTTGCGCTGAGCAATCTGCCTGACGATGTATCCATTCCGGCCGAGATCATCATCTCTTTGTCCGATCGCGATGTGCCTTTGGGCGAAGACGATCCCGAAGCGACGCAATTCTTCAATGCCTACCGGATCGAAGATGGCGCGTGCCAGTGGGAGTTGTTCTGAATGCGGCACGCGCACCTCTTTAGAAAGACTGCTCCTAGAAGAAAGACTGGCCTATGCTGAAACACCGCGGCTTTCCCGGGCGTCTGCCGGGGTCTGATTTTCAATTCGTCATCCGGCGCGCCAATATGAAAGAGGGTGCGACGAAGATCACCAAGCGCGAACGCTTTCGCGACCGCAAACACGTGGACCGGATGGCCGATGCTGGCTTTATGGCAGCCCTTTGGCAGTATTTCGGCGAAGACCCCTTTGAGCGCGGCAATCTTGATGCGGGTCGCCTGTCATGGCTTTTCGGCCGCGAAGTGGTGCCAGCCGAAGACCCGTTCAACCCCGCCTCTTACGACGCTGTGCTGAAAGTTGACGCCGCGCGCGCGCGGGCGTCCTTTCCCGAAGTCTTCGCCGAAGACGCCCCCGACGCCTTGGGCGGCGGCGACGAGGATTGGGAAGATTAAGATGCGCGCGCCCTGCCCAAATAATCGTCTTGCGACCACGTTAGCGGCAAGCATAATTGCGAAGGAATGTCCATGTTCACCAAGATCCTGATCGCCAATCGCGGCGAGATTGCCTGCCGCGTGATCAAGACCGCCCGCAAGATGGGCATCAAGACCGTGGCCGTCTATTCCGACGCTGACCGGGGTGCGCTGCATGTTAAAATGGCGGACGAGGCCTATCACATCGGCCCTGCGCCTGCCGCCCAAAGCTATATCGTGATCGACAAAATCCTAGAGGCTGTCCGCGCCACGGGCGCGCAAGCAGTTCACCCCGGCTACGGCTTCCTATCCGAAAACCGCGCCTTTGCGGCGGCGTTGGAAGCTGCAGGTGTGGTTTTCATCGGCCCGCCGTCCTCGGCCATCGAACAGATGGGCGACAAGATCACGTCCAAGAAAATTGCCCAAGCGGCGGGGGTTTCCACTGTGCCCGGCTATATGGGCATCATCGCTGATGCCGATGAAGCGGTGAAAATCTCGGATGAGATTGGCTATCCCGTGATGATCAAAGCCTCGGCCGGTGGCGGCGGCAAGGGGATGCGGATTGCGTGGGACGCGGCTGAGGCGCGCGAGGGTTTCCAGTCTTCCAAGAACGAAGCTGCGGCTTCTTTTGGCGACGACCGCATTTTCATTGAAAAGTTTGTCACCCAACCCCGCCATATCGAAATTCAGGTCCTGGCCGACCAGCACGGCAACACAATCTACCTGCACGAACGCGAATGCTCGATCCAGCGGCGCAACCAAAAGGTGATCGAAGAAGCGCCTTCCCCCTTCCTTGATGCCGCGACCCGCAAGGCCATGGGCGAGCAGGCCTGCGCCTTGGCCCGCGCGGTGGGCTATACCTCGGCTGGCACGGTGGAATTCATCGTGGATGGCAGCCGGAATTTCTTTTTCCTAGAAATGAACACCCGCTTGCAGGTGGAACATCCGGTGACTGAACTTATCACGGGGATTGATCTGGTCGAACAGATGATCCGCGTGGCCGATGGGCAAAAGCTGCCCTTTGCCCAAGGGGATATCAAAATCAACGGCTGGGCCATGGAAAGCCGTCTTTACGCCGAAGACCCTTACCGCAAGTTTCTTCCCTCCATTGGCCGCCTCACCCGCTATCGCCCGCCTGTTGAAGGTGCCACCGAACGTGGCGGCATCGTGCGCAATGATACGGGTGTGTTCGAAGGTGGTGAGATTTCGATGTATTACGACCCGATGATCGCCAAACTGTGCACTTGGGCCCCGACCCGCGCTGCGGCGATTGAAGAAATGCGTCTGGCGCTGGACACGTTCGAGGTCGAGGGCATCGGTCACAACCTGCCCTTTGTCGCCGCCGTGATGGATCACCCGCGCTTCACCTCTGGCAACATCACCACGGCTTTCATCGCAGAAGAATACCCGGACGGCTTCAAAGGGGCCACGCTTGACAGCGACCTTCTTCACCGCATCGCCGCCGCCGCCGCTGCGATGAACCGTGTCGCCGAAATTCGCCGCACGCGCATTTCTGGCACGATGGACAATCACAAACGCAAGGTCGGCGATGATTGGGTGGTCGATCTGCAAGGCGAGCGCATTGCCTTGACGATTGCCGCCGATCATCATGGATCGACCATCACCTTCGCCGACGACACGCGCCTGCGCGTCACCTCGGATTGGCAACCGGGCCAAGTCCTCGCACGTCTGATGGTGGATGGCCAACCGCTGGTGATGAAAGTGGGCAAAATCCCCATGGGCTTTCGCCTGCGCCTGCGCGGTGCGGATCTGAAGGTGCTGGTCCGCTCGCCCCGCGCGGCAGAGTTGTCCCAGCATATGCTGGAAAAGATCCCACCAGACACATCGAAATATCTTCTTTGCCCGATGCCCGGCCTGCTTGTGACGCTTGCCGTGGCCGTAGGCGACGAAGTGCAAGAGGGCCAAACCCTCGCCACGGTCGAGGCGATGAAGATGGAAAACATCCTTAAAGCCACTCGTGCGGGCGTGGTCAAGGCGGTCAACGCCGCCCCCGGCGCCTCACTAAAGGTCGACGAGATCATTTTGGAATTCGTCTGATCCTTTCATATGTGTTCAAATATCCTCGGGGGTCCGGGGGCAGACAGCCCCCGGTTCCGCCGCCGCAATAAGGACCTCGCCATGACCACCCGCGCTGACTGGGACGCCCTCGCCACCAAAGACCTTAAGGGCAAGTCGCCCGATACGCTGACATGGGCCACGCTGGAAGGCATACCAGTCAAGCCGCTTTACACCGCCGAAGATACCGCCAACCTACCCCATATGGGCGGCTATCCCGGCCTTGCCCCTTTCACACGCGGCGTGCGCGCCACGATGTATGCGGGCCGTCCTTGGACGATCCGGCAATATGCGGGCTTTTCCACGGCCGAAGAATCCAACAACTTCTACCGCAAGGCTTTGGCTGCGGGCCAACAGGGCGTGTCCGTCGCCTTCGATCTGGCCACCCACCGTGGCTACGATTCCGATCATCCCCGCGTGGTGGGCGATGTGGGCAAGGCCGGTGTGGCGATAGACTCCGTCGAGGATATGAAGATCCTGTTTGATGGCATCCCCTTGGACAAAGTCTCTGTCTCCATGACGATGAACGGCGCTGTGATCCCGATCCTCGCCAATTTCATCGTCGCAGGCGAAGAGCAGGGCGTGGCCCGCGCCGCCCTGTCAGGCACGATCCAAAACGACATCCTCAAAGAATTTATGGTGCGCAACACCTATATCTACCCGCCCGAACCCTCGATGCGGATCGTGGCTGACATTATCGAGTACACCGCCCGCGAAATGCCCAAGTTCAATTCGATTTCGATTTCCGGCTACCATATGCAGGAAGCGGGCGCGAATTTGGTGCAGGAACTGGGCTTTACCCTTGCTGATGGGCGCGAATATGTCCGCACGGCCTTGGCACGCGGCATGAATGTTGACGATTTTGCCCCCCGCCTGTCGTTCTTTTTCGCCATCGGCATGAACTTCTTCATGGAGGCCGCCAAGCTTCGCGCCGCCCGCCTGCTATGGCACCGCATCATGGCCGAATTTGGCGCGCAAAAGCCCGAAAGCTTGATGCTGCGCACGCATTGCCAAACCTCTGGCGTGTCTTTGCAGGAAAAAGATCCCTATAACAACGTGATCCGCACGGCTTATGAGGCCATGTCGGCGGTTCTCGGCGGTACGCAATCGCTGCACACCAATTCCTTTGACGAGGCGATGGCCTTGCCTACCGAGGCGTCAGCCCGCATCGCGCGCAATACGCAACTGATCTTGCAAGAAGAAACGGGCATCACCCATGTGGCTGATCCGCTGGCGGGCAGCTATTATGTCGAAACCCTCACCGCCCAGTTGGCCGAAGAGGCGTGGAAGCTGATCGAACAGGTGGAATCTTTGGGCGGTATGACCAAGGCTGTTGCCTCGGGCATGCCCAAACTGCGCATTGAAGAAAGTGCCGCGCGCCGCCAATCGCTGATTGATCGCGGCTCCGATGTGATTGTGGGCGTCAACAAATACCAGCCCGAAACCGACACGCCGGTGGATATCCTGTCGATCGACAACATCGCCGTGCGCGACAGTCAGATCGCCCGCCTTCACACCACCCGCGCTGCCCGAAATGAAGCCGCAGCCCAAGCCGCCCTGCAAGCCTTGGAGGCCGCCGCGCGTTCCGACGGCAACCTGCTCGATGCCGCCATCCTCGCCGCCCGCGCCCGCGCTACGGTTGGAGAGATTTCGACCGCGATGGAAAACGTCTTCGGTCGCCACAGGGCTGAGGTCAAAACCCTCGCCGGTGTTTACGGCGCAGGCTACGACGGCGACGCGGGCTTTGAAGCCATCCAAGCCGATATCAACGCCTTTGAGGCCGAAGAAGGCCGCCGCCCGCGGATGCTGGTGGTCAAGATGGGCCAAGACGGCCACGACCGTGGGGCCAAGGTGATCGCCACAGCCTTTGCCGATATGGGCTTTGACGTCGATATGGGCCCGCTGTTTCAAACACCCGAAGAGGCGGCGCAAGACGCCATCGACAATGATGTTCATGTCATCGGCATCTCGTCGCAAGCCGCAGGCCATATGACACTCGCGCCCAAACTGATCGAGGCGCTCGCCGCCAAAGGTGCCGGCGACATCCTTGTGATCTGCGGCGGCGTCATTCCTGCGCAGGATCATGCCTTCCTCAAATCCAAAGGTGTCAAAGCCATCTTCGGCCCGGGCACCCATATCCCCAAAGCCGCCGCCGAAATCCTCGCCCTGATCCGCGCCACGCGCTAACCCCTTCACCGAGGTGCAAATACTTCGCAGGGGTCCCGGGGGGGCGCGCAGCCCCCCGGCCTTGCCCAAGCAAAAGGCCCGCTGTCGCCAGCGGGCCTTTTGCTTGGGGACGTAAAGGTGCGGCGACCTCGGGGAGGAGGTCGAAGTCGCCGCTGGTCCGGGGGCCTCAGGGAGGAGGAAAAGGCCCGCGTACATCGTGAGCCGCGAAATCTTGCGACTGAATTTCGCGACGGAGCCCGGGGGAGGAGGTTGGGCACCGTCGCACTTGGCCGTCACCCGGGGAGGAGGTCGGGTTTAGGCGAAGAAGAAAGCGGCACCCTCAGGGAGGAGGTTGAGGATGCCGCCGGTCCGATAGCCCGGGGGAGGAGGTCCGGGCCGCCGAAGTCTGGTCCGCTTGCGGACCTTGTAGAAAAGCGACGATGCCAGGGAGGAGAAAAGCACCGCCGCACTTGTCCAATCACTTGCAGGGAGGAGGTTGCAAGCTTAGGCCAAGATTAAACTTTGTACGCCGCCTCGCGCGCCACATCGGCGATATTGCCACGGCTAAGGCCGAGATCCGACAGGTCGCGGTCCGACAGGTGGCTTAGTTCAAAAACCGTCTGATTGTACACGCGGCGGCGTGCAATTGCGTCTTTCAATCCAACTGCCAAAGCGGCGAAGCGATCATAAAAGCTCACCTGCGCCGCACGGGTCGAAGTCATATATGCCATTTTTAGCCTCACATTTTTTCTATTACGCCGGACCTTTTCGTATCGATCTCATCAGGTCTGACGCTGTTATGGCAAAGATGGGGCAAATGCTGCAGCTGCACAATAGGTTGATCCCTCAATGCCGCCATGCGCCCTGTGCATGGCTAGCTGTCAAAAAATGTTCATACTTATCAATATTCTCGCTTAATTTTTGAGCGTTTGGTCAAGACAGGCTTGCCCTTTGCCCCAAAGGGGAACACCTTGTAAAGGCCTTTGTCACAGGAGAATTTCATGGCCCCGACACGCGATATGGTGATGGCGGAACTGGCAAAGATTGCCACCCCAAGCGGGGGCAATCTGGTGCGCGATGATTTGGTGCGCGCCCTGACGATCGAGAGCGGTGTTGTGCGTTTCGTGATCGAAGCGCCCAGTGCCGATCACGCCCGCGCTTTGGGTGGGGCGCAACAGGCGGCCGAATCTGCGCTGCGGCGATTGGATGGTGTGACGGCGGTGCAGGTCGTGTTGACAGCCCACGGCCCTGCGGCCAAGCCCGCCGCCCCTGCCGAAGTGCCCTCGCTGAAAGTGGGTGGCCACCCGACCCCGCATCAGGGCGGGCCGGCGCGGGTTTCGGGGGTGGATCGGATCATCGCCATCGCCTCGGGCAAGGGGGGGGTCGGCAAATCCACCGTGGCCTCGAACCTCGCCGTAGCTTTGGCGCGGCAGGGGCGGCGGGTGGGGCTGTTGGATGCGGATATCTATGGCCCCTCGCAGCCGCGCATGATGGGCGTGTCCAAGCGCCCGGCCTCGCCCGATGGCAAAACGATTGAGCCCTTGCACGCGCACGGCGTGACCATGATGTCAATTGGCCTGATGCTGAAAGAGGACGAAGCCGTAATCTGGCGCGGCCCCATGCTGATGGGAGCGCTGCAACAGCTGATCAATCAAGTGGCGTGGGGCCGGTTGGATGTGCTGGTCATCGACCTGCCGCCGGGCACCGGGGATGTGCAACTGACATTGGCGCAGCGCACGCATCTGACAGGTGCCATCGTGGTATCGACCCCGCAAGACGTAGCCCTGCTAGACGCGCGCAAGGCGCTAGATATGTTTGACAAGCTCAAAGTGCCTGTGCTGGGCCTGATCGAGAATATGTCGACCTATATCTGCCCCAACTGCGGCCACGAAGCGCATATCTTCGGCCATGGTGGCGTTGCGGCTGAGGCGGTTAAGCTGAACTTGCCCTTCTTGGGGGAATTGCCGCTTAATCTTGATGTGCGGATTGCGGGCGATGCAGGAACCCCAATTGCCGCAACCGACAGCCCCCTGGCCGAGCCCTATATCCGCTTGGCCCGCCGGTTGATTGATGGCGGGATGGGCTGAACCTGCGGCGGGGCAAAGCGGGGGGCAACTCTGCCCCCCGCACCCCCTGAGCCGAGAGGCCTTTTGGGCCTCCCGGACCCTCCAGAGGCGATTGTGGCAAAGGGCACGGGCAGGGCTGCGGCCCTTTGGCCCGTTTTCTGGCTGATTCGCAGGAATTTTCCGGGAAAATGCCCCACCGAGGTGCGAAATGCCGCTAAAAAGCGGTTTTTCAGCTAAAGGCGATTTGCGGTCAAAGCCTGCGCTGCCTAAATATAGAATTTAAGGTTAAAGTGACCACAATATATAGGAACCTGAAGGGATCTGATCGCGAAGGTTTCTCTTTTTTACCAAATGTGGGGCACTTTCCCAATATTTCCCTTGAAATGGGGTTCAATCCCATCCATAACTAATAACAAGAGACGGGCAGCACCTTAGGGCGGACGAAACGACCCAAAATAAAAGAGCCAGAGGCAGGTTCATCAGGCTCCCTTCTTGAAAGAAAAAACGAATCCGGCGCGCGGCGCGGCCTACGTCTCCCCAAGGCAGTGCGCGAAGTTGGACGCCCAGCGATGGGACAGACGGCGGACCTGGCAGTGGCAGCAGCAGGGTCCGCCGTATTTTGTTTTACGCCCAAGCATGGGCCAAATGGAGGCGCGTTGCGCCGTGGCGACAGAGACGTTCAGGGGCGAACACTACCTGAAGGTAGATTCCAAGGGCCGCGTGATGCTGCCCGCCCCATTTCGCCATGTCTTTGATTTTGCAGATAAACCAAGTGCCGGTGCTGGCCTTCAGATGCTTTTGGTCTATGGTGGCACCGACCGTCCCTTTGTTGAGGGTTATACCCAAGCAGGTGCTGAGGATCTGGACCGCCGGATCAGCCAATTGCCTATGGGCTCTGAAGAATACGATCTTGCCAATGCGATTTTCTACGAACAGTCTATTGGCGTGGAAACTGACAAAGATGGTCGGTTTAGCCCACCGCCGCAGGTGCGTGAAAAGCTGGACCTGCCGAAAGACGAGGTCGAGGTGGTTTTTATCGGCTCTAAACACAGTTTTAGGATGTGGCGCGCCGACACCTACCTTGCCCAGCGCAAGCCTGCGATCCGTGCCTTGGAAACCAAGCTTTTGGCAGGGGCGGATCCGCTTTCGCTGCTAAAGAACACCGTCTAGGGGGGGGATGTGCAGGCAAGCGATCCCACATCTGGTCGCAAGGCACATATTCCAGTTTTGCTGCGGCCTTTGCTGGCGGCGGTTTCTCCCATTCGCGGTGTTTGGCTTGATGGTACCTTCGGCGCAGGCGGTTATGCGCGCGGCCTGTTAGAGGCGGGGGCCGAAAAGGTCATAGGCATCGACCGCGACCCTTTGGCGCATCAGATGGCAGCCGTGTGGGCGGGTGAGTTTGGTCTTCGCCTGCGGTTGGAAGAGGGCATTTTTTCAAATCTTGATACTTTGGCCGGCGAACCTTTGGACGGGGTCGTCTTGGATCTGGGCATATCCTCAATGCAGATCGACCAGCCAGAGCGCGGATTTTCCTTCCAAAAAGATGGCCCCTTGGATATGCGGATGAGCCAGAAAGGCCCCTCTGCCGCTGATCTGGTCAACCACGCCTCTGAATCCGAGATTGCCGATATTTTGTATCTTTACGGCGAAGAGCGCGCCTCGCGGCGGATTGCGCGCGCGATTGTAGAGCATGCGGCTAAAGCGCCGTTTGAAACCACGCTGCAACTGGCTGAAGTGATCGCCCGCTGCCTGCCCCGCCCAAAGCCAGGCCAAAGCCATCCCGCAACCCGCAGCTTTCAAGCCCTGCGCATCGCCGTAAATGCAGAGTTTACCGAATTGGCCCAAGGGCTTGCAGCGGCTGAGCGGGCGCTGAAACCTGGCGGGCTTTTGGCTGTTGTGACCTTTCACAGTCTGGAAGACCGCATCGTCAAACGCTTTTTGCAATTGGCCTCGGGCACCGAAGCCAACGCCAATCGCTATGCCCCCGCCCGGGCCGAGACGACTGCGCGCTTTACCTTGATGACCAAGCGCGCCATTGATCCGGACGCGCAAGAACTGGCCGATAACCCCCGCGCGCGGTCGGCCAAGTTGCGCATAGCGCGGCGTACCGCAGCCCCGCCGCAAGTCATCGCCATGGCTGACATTGACGTGCCCTTGACCCCCAAGCCAAACACTACCCGCAAAGGAGGCCGCTGAATGCGACCTTTCTTGTCAATCTTATCTTTCATTGCAATGATGGCTTTTGCCTTTTGGGCTTACCGCGAAAACTATGCGACCCAGACGCAGTTGAAAGAGATGTCTGAGGTGCAAAACCAAATCGCGGCCCTGCGCGACGAGATTGCCATGCAAAAAGCCGAATGGGCCTATCTGAACCGTCCCACGCGCCTGCGCGATCTGGCGGCGATGAATTTTGACAGGCTAGGTTTGATGCCAATGGCCCCCTTGCAACTGGCGACGGCGGCAGATGTGGCCATGCCCCTCGCAATTCCCCTGCTGATCACCGGAGAAGCCCAGTCGGATGGCGCTTTAAGTTCTGTCTTGGTCAGTCCGGAGGGAGAACAATCCCCATGATCCGCACGCCGCTGCGTCCTTTGGCCCGGATTTTGGATGCCCGCGCCAAGGGGCAAAACCCAGATGTGATCGAAAGAGAAAATCTTGCAGCGCGCAATGACGCGTTGCGCGATACCTCTCGGGCACGGGCAGAAAAACGATTGATTTTGTTAGCCCTTTGCTTTTTTGCGGCGTTTGCTGTGATCGGGGTGCGGATGGGCACACTTGCCGCATCGACCCCAACAGAACCGCGCGCGGCGGCCGGTGGGTCCGAGATTACGGCGCAGCGCGCTGATATTGTAGATCGCAGCGGCCGGATTTTGGCCACGAATATGTTGACCTATTCGCTTTATGCCCAGCCACGCGATCTGGTGGATCCGGCCAAGACAGCCACTGCTTTGGCCGAAATATTCCCTGAACTTAATGCCAAAGACTTGCAGCGCCGCTTCACAGATGGGCGCAGCTTTTTATGGGTGCGCAAAGTCCTGTCGCCTGAACAAAAGCAAAGAGTGCATGAAATTGGCGATCCGGGCCTGTATTTTGGCCCGCGTGAAATGCGTCTTTACCCAAATGGTACCTTGGCCGCCCATATTTTGGGGGGCACTGCCTTTGGCTCGGAAGGGGTGAATGCGGCCCAAGTCATTGGCACGGCCGGATTAGAAGCAGCGCTAGAGCCCCGCCTGAGCGACCCCGCCCAGTCGGCCACGCCTGTGACCCTGTCCATCGACCTCACCTTGCAAGCAACGGTAGAAGAGGTGCTGCTGACCGGCATGACCACACTGCACGCCAAGGGCGCTGCAGCGATTTTGATGGATATCCATAGCGGTGAAATTCTGGCCATGGCCAGCCTGCCCGACTTTGACCCCAATGATCGCAATGCCACAAACACAACGCGTGACCCATCGGATAACCCTTTGTTCAACCGCGCGGTGCAGGGCATTTACGAGTTGGGCTCGACCTTCAAGATTTTTGCCGCGGCTCAGGTTATGGATCTAGGGTTGGCCACGCCCGAGACTCAGATTGATACCGCCAAACCTTTCCGGGTTGGGCGCTTTCCTATCAACGAATTTGACGGCCACAATTACGGCCCGACAAGAAGCCTGTCAGATGTGATTGCAGTTTCGTCTAACATCGGGGCTGCCCATCTGGGATTGATGATTGGGGGCGAACGTCAGAAGGCTTTTCTCAAAAGCCTCGGCCTATTGGACCCGCCGATCATCGAATTGACCGAGGCGCGCTCTGCCCGGGCAATGTTTCAAACCCCTTGGAACGATGTGGTGACTGTCACGGCCTCTTACGGGCACGGGGTGGCTACCAGTCTTTTGAACCTTGCAGCTGCCTATGCAGCCCTTAGCAACGGGGGCACCAAGGTAACGCCCACTTTGCTGCATTCTGACAACCACACCCTTGGCCCGCGTGTCGTGAGCGAGCAAACCTCTAGGGACAGCGTTTTGATGATGCGCCGCGTGGTCACCGACGGGACGGCAACTTTTGCCAATGTGCCCGGCTATCAGGTCGCTGGTAAAACTGGGACAGCCGAAAAGCCGAAGAAAGAGGGACGTGGTTATGACAAAGACAAGGTGATCAACACATTCGCTTCGGTCTTTCCCGCCAGTAATCCGCAATATGTTCTGGTCGTGACGTTGGATGAGCCGGTGGAAACCGCTGGCCCCAAGCCCCTACGCACCGCAGGCTACACGGCCGTGCCCGTTGCGGCCGAGATCATCCGCCGCATCGGGCCTTTGGTGGGCCTGCGCCCGCAGTTCGAAGATACCAGCTTGGCCGCGATCAATGCCCCGCCTCAAAAGCCCGTGGCGCAGGAGTAGGTGCAGATGTCTTCCCCCTACCCAAAGCTTTTGTCGCATATGGCCCTGTCAGCGCGCGGCGGGCGCGACCCGCAGGTGGTGGGATTGACGGCTGACAGCCTGGCCGTGCGGCCGGGATTTTTGTTTGCTGCCCTGCCCGGATCTGCCCTGCACGGGGCCAGCTATATCGCGGTGGCGATAGAGGCGGGAGCTGCGGCCATCTTAACCGATGCCAAGGGGGCCACCCTTGCCAAAGACGCACTTGACGGCGCAGACGTGGCGCTTGTGGTGGCAGAAGACCCGCGCGAAGTTTTGGCCCGTGCCGCTGCCCTTTGGTACGGGGCGCAGCCAGCGACCATGGTGGCAGTGACAGGCACCAATGGCAAAACCTCCACTGCGACATTTTGTCGCCAGATTTGGACGCTGTTGGGCCATGCCGCCATCAACATCGGCACCACAGGGGTGGAAGGGGCATGGTCGGCCCCGTCGTTGCACACCACGCCAGACCCTTTAACATTGCATCACATGCTGGCCAATGCCGCCGCGCAAGGCATCACCCATGCCGCGATGGAGGCGTCAAGCCACGGGTTGGATCAACGCCGGATGGAGGGTGTGCGCCTTAACGCTGCGGGCTTCACCAACTTCACCCAAGATCACCTAGACTATCACAAGACCTTTGAGGCCTATTTCGCCGCCAAAGCCGGGCTCTTCAGCCGCCTTTTGCCGCCCGATGGCATAGCGGTCATCAACTTGGATGATCCCAAGGGTGCAGATTTGGCCGAAATTGCCCGCTCCAAGGGGCAGGGGCTGATCACTGTGGGCCACGCGCCCACGGCGGATCTGCGGCTGCTCGCGCAGCGTTTTGACGCAACGGGACAAGATTTGCGTCTGTCGTTTCATGGCGTTACCTATCAAATTCGCCTGTCGTTGATCGGCGGGTTTCAGGCGGAAAATGTGGCGCTTGCCGCGGCCTTGGTGATGGCTGCCGGCGAACGGGCGGGTGATGTCATGGCCACCTTGCCCGCGCTGACCGGCGTGCGCGGGCGTATGCAATTGGCCGCGACCCGCAAAAACGGCGCTTCGGTCTTTGTGGATTATGCCCACACGCCTGACGCGATCGCCACCGCGTTACAGGCCCTGCGCCCGCATGTCTTGGGGCGGATCGTGATCGTTTTTGGCGCAGGCGGCGACCGCGACACATCCAAGCGGGCACTGATGGGGCAAGCAGCGCAGGCCCATGCCGATGTGCTTTTTGTGACAGATGATAACCCCAGAAGCGAAGATCCAGCCTTGATCCGCGCATCCATCCTGCAAGCCTGCCCTGAAGCCGCCAATGTGAGTGACCGGGCAGAGGCGATCTTGCGCGGGGTTGATGCGTTGGGTCCGGGGGATGCTTTGCTGATCGCGGGCAAGGGGCATGAGACGGGCCAGATCATCAAGGGTGACATTTACCCTTTTGACGATGTCGAACAGGCAAGTATCGCCGTCGCGGCGTTGGACGGTGTGATATGACCCAAGCGCTTTGGACCTCGGCCGAGGCGGTGGCCGCCACCGGTGGCACCAGCACCTGTCCTTGGGCAGCCAGCGGCGTGTCAATCGATACCCGAAGCTTGCAAGAGGGTGATCTTTTCGTCGCCCTGAAAGACGTCCGTGATGGGCATGAGTTTGTCGCCCAAGCCTTGTCCAAGGGCGCTGCTGCAGCCATCGTCAGCCATATTCCAGATGGGCTAGACCCAACCTCCCCGCTTTTGATTGTGCCTGATGTTTTGGCGGCCTTGACAGCCCTTGGGGCGGCGGGTCGTGCGCGCAGCAAGGCGAGTGTGGTGGGGGTGACGGGATCGGTTGGCAAAACCTCGACCAAGGAAATGCTGCGCGCTATTTTGGCAGGACAAGGCCGCGTTCATGCGGCAGAGGCAAGCTATAACAACCACTGGGGCGTGCCCCTGACCTTGGCGCGCATGGCCCAAGATGCCGAATTTGCCGTGATCGAGATTGGCATGAACCACCCCGGCGAGATCGCCCCCCTTGCCCGCTTGGCCCGCCCCCATGTGGCGGTGATCACCACGGTGGCGGCAGCGCATCTTGAGGCTTTTGCCGATATTGCAGGCATCGCCCGCGAAAAGGCCGCAATTTGTGAAGGGTTGGAAGCGGGCGGTACGGCTATATTACCAGCCGATCTGGAAACAACACCGCAGTTGATTGAGGCGGCCCACCGCATGGGTGCGCATATCCACACCTTCGGTTCCAGCGCTAACGCACAGTATCACCTAACTTCTGCCACTTTGGGCGACGGCGTTACCATTGCGCGCGCCGAACGTGCTGGAGTGCCGTTTTTGTTCAAGGTCCGCTCTGCGGGGCGCCACTTTGCCTTTAACGGGTTGGCGGCTTTGGCTGTTGCTGATGCTTTGGGTCTCGACAGTGCGGTCGCGGCCACCGACCTTGGCCTATGGGCGCCGCCCGCCGGACGCGGCACGCGCGAGCGTATTGTGCGCGACAGGCTGGAGGATGAGGGTTTTGATCTGATCGATGACGCCTTCAACGCCAATCCGGCTTCGATGGGTGCAGCCCTTGAAGTGTTAATTGCAGCCAAACCGCAAGATGGGCCTGGCCGCTTCGCGCAGGGGCGGCGCATCGCCATTTTGGGGGATATGCTGGAACTGGGCCCGACCGAAGGCGCGCTGCATCTGGCAATCGCCGATCACCCGGGGCTAGAGCAGATTTCTACCATCCACTGTGTCGGACCCCGTATGCACGCACTTCACGCCGCTTTACCGCGCGCGCAACGTGGCGAATGGGTGCCCGAGGCGAAAGACTTGCTGCCGCGCCTGCGCAGCCTTGTCGATGCGGGCGATGTGGTGCTGGTGAAAGGATCCAAGGGGATCAAAGTGTCACTTCTCGTTGACGGCTTGCGCAAATTAGGCCACTCGGTCCCGATGCACGGGGCTGCCCAGATATTTGGAGGGGGATAAATGCTGTATTGGATGACGCAGTTTGCCGATGGCGGTGGCATTTTCAACCTGTTCAAATATATCACCTTCCGCGCAGGCTGTGCCTTCATCACGGCGCTGATTTTCGGCTTTATCTTCGGCCGCCCACTGATCGAATTGTTGCGCCGCAAGCAGGGCAAGGGCCAGCCCATCCGCGAAGACGGGCCGCAAAGCCACTTTTCCAAGGCAGGCACGCCCACGATGGGGGGGCTGCTGATCTTATCTGCGCTGGTCTTTGCCACGCTGGTCTGGGCGCGTCTAGACAATCCCTATATCTGGATCGTGCTCTTGGTGACTTTGGCCTTTGGCGGGATAGGCTTTGCCGATGACTATGCCAAGGTCACCAAGCAAAACACCAAGGGCGTCTCGTCGCGCATCCGCATTATCTTGGGATTGGTGATCGCTGGTTTGGCGACCTATGCGGCGGCAAGCTTTCATCCGGCGGGCTTGACGGACCAACTGGCCTTACCCGTCTTCAAGAATACCCTGATCAATCTGGGCCTGTTCTATGTGCCGTTCGGGATGTTTGTCATTGTAGGGTCTGCTAATGCGGTCAACCTGACCGACGGCTTGGATGGGCTTGCCATCATGCCGGTGATGATCGCCGGCGCCACTTTGGGCGTGATCGCCTATGTTGTGGGCAACTTCAACTTTTCGGAATACTTGGGCGTGCATTTCGTGCCGGGCACGGGCGAGATCTTGATCTTTGCCGCGGCCCTATTCGGCGCGGGCCTTGGGTTCTTGTGGTACAATGCCCCGCCTGCCGCCGTGTTCATGGGCGATACGGGATCGCTGGCCTTGGGCGGCGCGCTTGGGGCGATTGCGGTCTGCATCAAGCATGAAATCGTGTTGGCCATTGTCGGCGGGCTATTCGTCGTCGAGGCGCTTTCGGTGATCATTCAGGTGGCTTATTACAAGCGTACCAAAAAGCGCATCTTCCTGATGGCCCCCATCCACCACCATTTCGAAAAACGCGGCTGGGCCGAACCGCAGATTGTGATCCGCTTCTGGATCATATCGTTGATCCTGGCGATGCTGGGCCTTGCCACACTAAAGGTGCGCTAGGGGCGGGGCTTTCGCCCGCCCCCATGACCCTTACCAGTGGCCCGTGTTGCCCATGCTGGCCCAAGGTTCTTGCGGGGGCAGGCTGTCGCCCATCTGCAAAATCTCGATCGAGATGTTGTCGGGGCTGCGCACAAAGGCCATGTGGCCGTCGCGCGGCGGGCGGTTGATCGTGACACCTGCGGTGGCCAGTTTGGCGCAGATGTCATAGATGTTTTCGACCTCATAGGCCAAATGGCCAAAGTGCCGCCCATCTGACGGCAGACCCGTGTCGCCATCCCAGTTATAGGTCAGCTCAACAGGCGCTTCGGGCTGGCCGTGGGCGGCCAGAAAGATCAGTGAAAAGCGCCCCTTTTCATTGTCATAGCGGCGGATTTCTTCCAAGCCGAGCAGCTTGTAAAAGGCCAAAGACGCCTCAAGATCCAAGACGCGGACCATCGTGTGCAGATACCGAACTTTCATCGCGGGGATTCCTATCCTGTGGGGTAGGCCTGTTCTAGCAGGCCCAAACCGGCGCGTCAGCGGCCAAATCACCCCGCCCCTGACATTCCCGCGCCTGACGGCTATTCTAAGCGCGACTCACGCCAGAAAGGCCCGCCTGATGCCCCTGTCTCCCGACCAGATTGCCGAGATCGAAGCCGCCCGCGCCACGCCGCGCCTGACCCTGCGCGCGGTCAGTGATGGGATGGAAAGCCATCTGTACAAAGCTTACCCCGTGCTGGATCACGGGCTGGTGCGGGTGATCGACTATATGGGCGACGATGGGGCCATCGTGCAGGCCGCCCGCGTCAGCTATGGGGCGGGCACGAAACATGTGCAAAACGACGAAGGGCTGATCCGCTATCTGATGCGCCATTGGCATTCGACGCCGTTCGAGATGTGCGAGATTAAGCTGCATATCAAACTGCCGGTCTTTGTAGCGCGCCAATGGATCCGCCACCGCACCGCCAATGTGAACGAATACTCCGCCCGCTATTCCATTCTGGACCGCGAGTTTTACATTCCCGAACCCTCGCAATTGGCCGCGCAATCAAGCGTGAATAACCAAGGGCGGGGGGAGGTGCTGTCGGGCGAAGAATCCGCCCGCGTGCTGGATATGCTTAAACGCGATGCGGCAACCGCCTATGACCATTACGAAGACATGCTCTCGCAAGAGGGGCAACAGGGGCTGGCGCGCGAATTGGCGCGGATGAACCTGCCGATGAATATTTACACCCAGTGGTATTGGAAGGTCGATCTGCACAACCTGTTCCATTTCCTGCGCCTGCGGGCCGACAGCCACGCCCAATATGAAATCCGCGTCTATGCCGAAGAGATGTGCCGCTTGGTCAAAGACTGGGTGCCGCTGGCTTACGGCGCGTTCGAAGATTACCGCATGGGTGGGGCGACTTTGAGTGCCAAGGCCTTGGCCGTGCTGAAACGGCGGTTGGCGGGGGAGGCGGTGGACCAAGAGAGCAGCGGGATGAGCAAAGGGGAATGGCGGGAGTTTATGGAGGTTTTGGGATAATGCCACTCCTTTCGCTCTGGAAATCTGATCCTGCCACTGTTGAAAAATTCACGATTCAACAAATTGTTTCATTCGCCGGTAATGGTAAGCTTCATGATGATTCTGAGTGCTCGTTAGAGCCTCGTTCCTATCTTTCAGGCATTAAGACGGAAAAAATCGCGAAATACGTTGATTTTTGTCTCGCTGAGCAATTCGACAAGAGTGGAAGTATTCTTCAAGATTTGGTAAATGAGCTAGGCCGACGATTGGATTATGTCGCTGAGAATGGATTGTATTCTGGGCGGAAGAATGCAATTGGAAATGACGGACTTTGGCAATCACCTGAAAACCACTCCATTGTTATCGAAGTCAAGACTACAGACGCATATCGGATTCCTCTTGATGTTATTGCAACTTATAGATCAAAACTGATCGCATCTCACAAAATCAGTGAAAAGTCATCAATATTGATAGTCGTCGGGAGGCAAGATACAGGTGAGCTGGAGGCGCAGGTTCGCGGTTCACGGCACGCGTGGGATATCCGCTTAATTAGTGTTGAGGCGTTGATAAAACTTGTGAATATTAAAGAAAACTCCATGGAAGCGGAAACTGGAAGAAAGATTAGAAGTGTACTTGTGCCCGTTGAATATACTAGAGTTGACAGTTTAGTAGAAGTTGTTTTCGCTGCCGCCAGCGATGCACTAGAGGTTGAGCCATTTATTGGATCTGATCCGTCTATCGAAGTACAAAGCACAGAAAACCAAAGCATAGATGTTAGTAACTCAGGCGACATTCAAACGGTGCGTGAGAAAATCGTTTCAGTATTCGATCGGAAGAATGGCTCGTCTTTGATCCGAAAAAGCCGCGCGATGTATTGGACGGCTGATCACTCTCTGCGTTTGGTTTGTGCTATTTCAAAGCATTATGAAAGTGGCAATGCTTACTGGTATGCATTTCATCCCGCATGGAAATCGTTTCTTGAAGAGGGAACATCCGGTGTATTTGTTCTGGGCTGTCTCGATTTAGAACGGGCATTTGTTATCCCTATACCGTTTTTGTCTGCGATACTTCCTGATTTGAATACTACACAACGCTCGGACTCAGTGTATTGGCACATCCGACTTGATTTTAACCCGTCGGGCGCTGTTT
Organism: Paracoccaceae bacterium; assembly: GCA_947468085.1. Classification (GTDB taxonomy): domain Bacteria; phylum Pseudomonadota; class Alphaproteobacteria; order Rhodobacterales; family Rhodobacteraceae; genus Stagnihabitans. The sequence goes on from CANIKY010000004.1 coordinate 57,229, forward strand.
ACATTGTGATTCCGAAGAAGGCTCCCGTTGCTCTGGAGGGTTATGCATTGGTGCTATAACGAACGTC